>NZ_JBSGVG010000041.1:0-63815 GCF_053608345.1 Nocardia sp. NPDC055050 | reverse complement strand
GCGGCCATCAGATCGGCGGCCAGCGGGCCGAGCGAGAAACCGTCGGCGGCTTCGTGGCCGACCTGTCTAGGGCGCCTGGTCCGCCAGCACCGCACCGGCTTCGGCCGAATTCTCACGCAAGGGCGTGAAATCGCGGGCGGCGATGTGTTGCGGGCGGCGCTGGGGGGCCGCGAAAGGCTCCGCCAGGGCGTTTTCCACGCTGTTGAACACCAGGAAGATGTTCGAGCGCGGGAACGGGGTGATGTTGTTCGACGAACCGTGCATCATGTTGGAGTCGAACAACAGCGCCGAACCGGCCCGCCCGGTGAACTGGGTGATCCCGTAACGGGCGGCCAGGAACGTGACATCGTCCGTCGTCGGAACCCCGATTCGCTGCTCGCGCAACGACTCCCGATAGTGACCGCTCGGCGTTTCGCCCAGGCACGGCACGAAGGTGCGGTGCGAACCGGGCATCAGCATCAAGCTGCCGTTGAACGGATAGTTGTCGGTCAACGCGATCGACAGACTCACCGCCCGCGGGGCCGGCATGCCGTCCTCGGCGTGCCAGGTCTCGAAATCGGAATGCCAGCCGAAACCACTACCACCGAAACCGGGCATGTAGTTCACCCGGGTCTGATGCAGGTACACCGGCGAACCGAGGATCTGCTCGGCTAGGCCCGCGATCCGCGATTCGGCGACCAGCTCCGCGATCGGTTTGCTGAGCTGATGCACCTGGAACACCGAACGGACCTGCCCCGCGACGGGTTCCACGATCACCCGTTCATCGCCGTAGAGCACGGGGTCGGCCGCGAGATGGCCGACCTCGGCGCCGAAGGCGGCCACCTCGTCGGGGGTGAGCAGGTCGGGGATCGTCGCGAAACCGTTCGCGTCGAATCCGATCAGCTCCGGCGAGGTGACCTGGCCCCACACCGTGGCATCGGTGCGTTCGATATGCGGGGCAGGCTCCGACAACCGGGTCGGGTAGCGGTCGAGCTGATCAGACACTGGCGCCATCCTCCTCGATAATCAGCGGATACACCCCGTTCTCATCGTGTACCTCGCGACCGGTGACCGGCGGATTGAAGACGCACAACATCCGCAGCTGGGTGCGGGCGGTGACCTGGTGACGTTCGTGTCCGTCGAGCAGGTACATCGAGCCCGGGCCCAGCTCGTACGTTGTCTGGTTGTCGAGATCGAGCAGGCTGCCCTCACCCTCGACCAGCCACACCGCCTCGACGTGATTCTGGTAGTGGAACCGGTGGACGGTGCCCGCCTCGATCGTGGTCTCGTGGAAGGAGAAACCGACCTTGTCGCCGCCGAGCACGATGCGCTTGCTGCGCCAACCCGGCCCTGCCACATCGCGTTCGGTGCCGGTGATCTCTTCGGTGGTGCGCACGATCATGCGGCACCACCACAGACGGTGTCGATCGAGGAGACCAGCACCGACAGGCCCTGATCGAGTTCATCGCTGCCCAGCGTCAACGGCGGCAGCAGTTTCACGACCTCGTCCATCGACCCCGAGGTCTCCACCAGCAGACCCTGTTCGAACGCGGTGCGGCACACCTTGCCCGCCTGCGACGGGTCGTCGAAGACGATGCCGTGCACCATGCCGCGTCCACGAGTGGACACTCCGGCATGCCGCTGCGCGACCGCGTCGAGCGTGCGACCCACGTAGGCGCCGTTCTCGGCGGTGCGCTGGGCGAGTTTGTCATCGGACCAGTACTCGCGCAGGGCGGCGGTCGCGGTGACGAAGGCGGGGTTGTTGCCACGGAAGGTGCCGTTGTGCTCACCGGGCGCCCACTGGTCGTGCTCGGGCTTGAGCAGCACCAGCGCCATCGGCAGCCCGTAGCCACCGATCGACTTGGACAGCGTCACGATGTCGGGGGTGATGCCGGCGATCTCGAAGGAGAAGAACGGGCCGGTGCGCCCGCAGCCCATCTGCACGTCGTCGACGATGAGCAGGATATCGCGCGCGGCGCACAGTCCGGCCAGGTGACGCAGCCATTCGGCGCGGGCCAGGTTGACGCCGCCCTCACCCTGCACGGTCTCCACGATCACCGCGGCGGGGCGATCGAAGCCCGAGGAGCTGTCGTCGAGGACGCGCTGCATCCAGCCGAAGTCCTCGATGGTGTTGTCGAAGTAGCCGTCGTAGGGCATCGGGGTGGAGTGCTCGAGCGGCACCCCGGCACCGGCTCGCTTGGCGGCGTTGCCTGTCACCGACAGCGCACCGAGGGTCATGCCGTGGAAGGCGTTGGTGAAGCTCAGGATGGTCTTGCGGCCGGTGACCTTGCGGGCCAGCTTGAGCGCGGCTTCGACGGCGTTCGCGCCGGTCGGGCCGGGGAACTGGACCTTGTAGTCGAGGCCACGCGGCGAGAGCAGATTGTCGCGGATGGTCTCGAGCAGTTCACGCTTGGCCACGGTCGACATGTCCAGACCGTGGGTGATGCCGTTGCTGCCGATATATTCCAGCAGCGCCTTTTTCAGAATCGGGTTGTTGTGTCCGTAGTTCAACGCGCCGGCGCCTGCGAAGAAGTCGAGGTATTCGCGGCCCTGCTCGTCGCGCAACCAGGCGCCTTCGGCGGTGCTGAAGATGGCCGGCCAGTCACGGCAGTATCCGCGCACATTCGATTCCATGGCCTCGAAAATGCTGGTGTCGGTGGTCGTGATCATCGTCGTTCCTCCTGGCGCTGAGCCGGTGAAATCACATACAGCAGCTCTGCCTCGTGTGAATCGGGGAAATCGTTTTCTTCGAACAGGTCCTCGGTGCGCAAATCGGCACCGCGTTCCCGGGCCACCGCGGAGAACAGCGCATGCGAGGCGGTGTTTCCGGGTGAGATCGTGGTTTCCAAGGTGGTGATGCCCGCGCCGGCTACCGAATCGAGCAGCGCGTGCAGGATGGCGGCGGCCAGGCCGCGGCCGCGAGCTTGCGCGTCGACGGCGATCTGCCAGACGAACAGCGTGTCCGGAGCTTCCGGGCGCACATATCCGATGACGAATCCGACGGGCTGACCGTCACTTTCGGCAACCAACGAGGTTGCGGCGAAATCGCGACACCACAGCAGGTACGCGTAGCTGGAATTGACGTCGAGTACCTGCGAATCGCGGGCGATCCGCCACAGCTGGGCACCGTCGCCCAGCCGCGGATGACGCAATCTCGGTTCCGAACCAGGGGCCGCCGCGCTGGCGGCCGGCTCGATGGACATGGTGGACGTTGTCATATATCTAACGTGCCCAGCCGACTTTGCGGTCTTTGTGTCGAGCTCTTTGCGGTTGTATGACGAATCGTTTACTACGACTGCACATCGAGGCGATACCCGAGACCGCGCACGGTAACCACGATGCGCGGGTCGGACGGGTCGCGTTCGATCTTGGTACGCAGGCGTCGCACGTGGACGTCGACGATGCGTTCGTCACCGAAAAAGCCCTGATCCCACACTCTTTCGAGCAGCACGGATCGACTCAGCACGCGGCCGGGGGTCTCCGCCAGTTCACACAGCAACCGGAATTCGGTGACCGTGAGGTGGATCTCCTCGGCGCCGCGACGCACCGCGCCCGCGTCGGCCGCCAGCACCAGTGGCGCGTGCGGATCGGCGTCGAGCACGGCCTCGGGGGTCGTGTCGCGATCGGCGGTGATGCGGGCGCGACGGCGGAGCGCGCGCATCCTGGCGGTGATCTCCTTGATTTCGAACGGCTTGCTCACGAAGTCGTCGGCCCCCGCCTCCAGGGCCGCGACCACGTCGTGGGTGTCGTAACGGGTGCTGATCACGATGATCGGCACATCGTGGTCACGACGGATCTCCCGGATGCAGTCGAAGCCGTCGGCTTCGCCGCGCATCAGGTCGACGATCATCAGATCGGGTGGCCCGTCGCTGCGCAGCCGATCGAGGGCGTCGGAAGGCACGCCTGCCTCGGCTACGGCATAGCCTTCGTCTTCCATCGCGCGACGCAGGTCGCCGCGCATCTGGACATCGTCGTCCACGATCATCAGGTTCGCGCTCATGTGTGTGCACATCCTTTGCTGACACGCCGGGCGTGCGCCGGTGCACTGGGGGGTTTCGCGTCCCCAGACCGACACGACTACCCGCCTTCGAGCTTGTTACCGATCTGTTATGTACCCAGACTGGTGCGGACGTAAACCCGTCGTAACAATTCGCCCGCTCAACGGGCGGTTCGAGGGGACGTGGCCGGTGGCATAGTCGGAGGGGTGACCCCGACTTTCGCTGATATCGAAGCCGCCGCAGCGCGCATCGACGGACTGGTTCGCCCGATCACTGTCGCACCGGCCGGACCAGGGCCGGACCCGCTCTGGTTCGCACTGGAGTTCTTGCAGTTCACCGGCACGTTCAAGGCGCGTGGTGCGCAGAATTTCGTGCGCGCGCACGCGGCAGCGGAAACGTTGCCGGACGCGGGTGTGACGATCGCCTCGGGCGGCAATGCCGGGTTGGCGTGCGCATGGGCGGCACGGGAGGCGGGGGTGCCCGCGACGGTGTTTCTGCCCGAGACCGCGCCTGCGGTCAAAATCGGTCGACTTCGTGACTACGGCGCGCGGGTGCGACTGATCGGTCCGGAATACAAGCAGGCGTTGGCCGCTTGCCGGGAATTCGCCGAGACCAGTGGTGCGCTGGCCGCCCATGCCTATGACGATACGCTCGTGGCCGCGGGCGCCGGCACGCTGATGCGCGAGATCCAGGCGCGCATCCCCGACCTGGACACGGTGCTCGTCGCCGTCGGCGGCGGTGGGTTGTTCACCGGAACGGCGGTCGCCGCACAGCATTTCGGGATTCGCACGGTGGCCGTCGAACCCGTGGGCTGTCGATCGCTGAACGCCGCGCTCGAAGCCGGTCACCCGGTGGATGTCACCGTCGACTCGATCGCCGCGGATTCCCTCGGCGCCCCGAATGTGTCGGCGATGGCCTTGGCCGCCGCCCAGCATCCGAGTGTGCGGTCGTTGCTGGTGCCCGACGAGGCGATCCGCGCGGCCAGGCAGCAGCTGTGGACCTCCCATCGCATCGCCGTGGAGAACGGCGCGGCCACCGCGATGGCGGCACTGCTCGACACCGGTTCGGGCCCGGCCTATCGGCCCGAGCCCGGCGAACGGGTGTGCGTGATCCTGTGTGGGGCCAATACCGACCCCAGCGACCTCGTCTAGCGGACCAGGGCGTTCTTGTCGACATAGTTGGTCATCGCGGAGTTCAAACCGCGCATGGCCAAGGTGTAGCCGTAAGGGAAGTACCGCTGACCCCAGTGGGCCAACTGGATGTCGCGGGAGGTGTAGACCCAGTAGCGGTTGCGCTCGACACCCTTGATCACCGACGTGGCCGCCTGCTCCGGGGTGACGGCGTGGCGCATGAACAGCCTGATCGCCTTGTTCAGCGCCGCGTTGTCGCGGTCGACGCCCGCGATGTCGACGCTGTCGACCATCGGGGTGGCCATCGCGCCGGGGCAGACCAGGCTGACGCCGATCTTGTGGCGGCGCAGGTCGAACCGCAGCACCTCCGAGACACCGCGCAGGCCGAACTTGGTGGCGCTGTAGGGCGCGTGCCACGGTAGACCGAAGATGCCCGCCGCCGAGGACACGTTCACCAGGTGACCGCCGCGACCGGCGGTGATCATCGGGCGCACGAACTCCTCGATGATGTGGATGGGGCCCATCAGGTTGATGTCGACGGTGCGGCGCCACTGCTGGGGCGTGAGCTTGTCGACGGTGCCCCAGGTGGCGATGCCCGCCACGTTCATGACGATGTCGACATGGCTCACGGCCTCGAAAGTATGGGCGGCGAGACCGACGACCGCGGAATGGTCGCTGACGTCGGCCGCGTGCGCGAGATGCACCGTCGCCCCGGCCGCGCGCAGTTCCTCGGCGGTGGTGGCGAGCGTGTCGGCCGTGATGTCGGTGAGGACGAGCGAGGCCCCCTTCGCGGCGGCCGCGAACGCCGTGGCGCGGCCGAGGCCGCTGGCGGCACCGGTGATCAGGCAGGTCTTCCCGTCGAACTTCGTCATGGTCCCGACCCTACGTTTGGTGAACAGATGCGTCTACGGTTCCGCGGTGATCGCAATGGTGGTCCAGCCGCCGACATGGATCCGGCTGCCTTCGCGCAGTGCGACCGCCTGCTGCGGTGTGATCGATGATTCGGCGCCGTCCAGGCTGGTTCCGTTGGTGGAACCGAGGTCGGTGATGGTGAGCGCGCCCCTCTGATCGACCTGGATCATCGCATGCGCGCGGGAGACGCCGATATCCGCCGGGGCGATGCCGAGGTCGATCTCGGGCACGATCCCTTGCGAGGCCGATCGTTTTCCGATCAGGAACTGGTTGCCACGCAAGATGATTCGACGTTCGGGGTAGAAGTCCGGGAATTCGACACGCTCGGCATCGGGTCCCTTGCGGGCTTGGACGCGCGCGTAGAACTCGCGGTCGGCGAAGATCCGCGCGACCCACTCCCCGGATCGGCCACTGTCGGGGGGCGCGCCGGCAGCGATCATGGTGGGGTCGAATCCGGGATCGGCCGATTCCGCGCGATCACCGGGACGCGAGGACGTCGCTGTCGCCGGTGGCAGGGCGGAATCGTGGCCGCATCCTTCGCAGAAGCGTCCGCTGGTCGGCGCGTGGCAGTTCGGGCACAGGCGCAGAGCCGCCGGGTCGGGCGCGGGCGCCGTGCCCAGAGCCGATCCGCACACATCGCAGTAGTCCGTCGACCGCGACTGGTGTCCGTCCGCGCACATCGGCATGTCAGCCGCCCTCCGGCCGCACCCGGGCGGTCTTGGTGGAGCGGATGTCGAGGGCGAGTTCGTCGGCCGCGGCGACCTGGCCGCGCAGCTTCACGGTGCCGTCGTGCTCGACCTCGACCACACCGCGCAGCAGTTTGGCGGTGGACTCGTGGCCGGAGGCGGCGGCGAGTTCCACCGCGCGACGCAGCTTCGCGGTCGCGGTGGTGACATCGCCGGTGCGGCGCGCCGCCAGACCTTCCTGCACGGCCTGGGCCAGTTCGACCTGGCCGGTGTAGTGGGCGACGCGGGTACTGATGCGGGTCGACAGCGTCGAATCGGTGGTCCAGACCGCGCGCACCAGGCCCTGGCCCAGTACCTCGTCGCCGGCCAGCACACTCAGCCGCGCGGCCAGCTTCTCCCGGCCCGGCGCGGCCGGTTCCAGTTCGATCTGCACGTGGTATTCGCGCTCCTCGGCGGCCCACGACGACAGCGGGTAGTCCCCCACCTGCGCACCCACGTCGATCCGGCGCCCGGTCAGATCCTCGAGCACCGGCGAGACCTGTTTGACCATCCGCACCCGCGCACCGGCCGGAGTCCACACCTTCAGCGTCAGTTCCGGGATCACGCGCGCGGCCGAGGAACGCATCATCGCGGCGAAATCTCGGGCCAGGTCCTTCGGATCGGCGACGATGTTCGCGTCCCCGGACAGTTTCGAGGCGATCTTGCGCACTTCCTCGGCGACCCAGTCGTCGCCGACACCGCGGCAGTCGCAGACGAAAAGCCCTTCGGCACGGTCGAGTTCGGTCGCGAGCTCCTGCGGGGTCTCGTGCTCGTTCTTGCCGTCGGTGAGCAGAATCGCGTGCGCCTGCGCGCCGGGGTGCGCGGCGGCGACCTCGCGGGCCAGCGCCAGCCATGAACCCATCGCGGTGCCGCCGTCGGGCCGCAACCGATCCAGGGCTCGCCGGGCCGAGGCGCGATGTGTGCGGTCGGCGGGGGCGGACAGGGTGTTGTCGCTCGGGTAGATCATCCGGGCCGACTCGGTGCCCTCGATGATGGCGAACGCGGTGCCGTCGGGGATCTCGTCGAGCGCGGTGCGGGTGGCGTTGCGCGCGTTCTCGAATTTGCGCTTGTTACCCATCGATCCGGAGCAGTCGATGATCAGGATCTCGAGCCGCGGCGGCGGTGTCGCGACGGCGGCGAGTTCGGGACCGGTGGTCACCGTCAGCACCGCGTCCACCACGCTCGCGCCTTCGGCGAGGAATTCGTTCTGGTCGACGGCGATCGAGATGCCGGCTGTCTCAGGGGAACTCATAACACTCCTGGTTCGGGCGATACGGCAACGGGCACCGGAGCCAGGGCGACGGTGATGTTGTCACTGCCCCCGCTGTTGAGGGCGAAGTCGGCGAGCGCGCGAGCGGCGGCCTGCGGCGACGTCTCGACGGTGAAGCCGGCGAGCGCGACCGCCTCGGGCAGGTAGTTCCACAGGCCGTCGCTGCACAGCAGCAGCGTGCCCGGCTCGGTGGCGAGCATGCGTTGCAGGCAGTTCGCCGACCACGGTGCTTCGCCACCGTCGGCGCCGAGCCAGCGCAGCAGGGTGTGGGCGCGCGGGTCGTTCATCGCCGCGGTCTCGTCGAGGGCGCCCGCGTCGACGAGAGCCTGGGCCCAGGAATCGTCGACGCTGAGCCGGCGTGACGCGGTCGGATCGCCCGCCGCCAGCCAGAATGCCCTGCTGTCACCGACATTGGCGACGGTGATGTCGGTACCCACGCTCGTCTCGCGCACGATCGCGGAGACATAGGTGCACGACGGCGCGTACTCGGGGGTGCGTGACATGCCGCGCACCGCGGCGGTCGCCGCCGCCAGGCCCGCCATCGCGGCATCGGAGTCGGCCCTGCCCTCGGCCAGGGCGGCCAGCGCGGCGTCGACACCGGTGCGGGCGGCATTGCCGGAGGCCGCCTGCGGATCCTGGGAAGTGGAGACGCCGTCGCTGACCACGATCACCCGGATGCCGTCGCCCTCGCGCACCGCGGCCGCGACCGCGTCTTCGTTGCGGGAGTGGCTGATTCCGCGGTCGGTGAGGACATACACCGCGCCGAGGTCTTCCTCGAAACGGTCAGGGACAGGCTTGGGGCTGCCGCATTTGACGCAGTAGCCGCCCTCGTAGCGGCGTTCACCGCAGGTCGAGCACTGCGGCACCGCGACCGGATCATGTACGGGCAGTGCGACTTTGCGCACGCCGAGTTCGCGACCGCAGCCTTCACAGAAGCGGTGTCCCGCCCGCGCCGAGCCCGCGCAGTCGGCACAGCCCGGCGCCGTCACAGGGTGGTCCTGGGGCGCACCGAGTTCGCCTGGTCCACCAGGACGAATCGGGTCCACATGTCGTCGGCCTCGCGCGCCAGTGTCCGCAAGCATCGTTCCAATCCCGTCCGCACGCCCTGCTCGGTGAATTCCACGTCCAACAGCTTGCCTGGTGTCCTCGGTTGCTGTCCCGACCGGATCCAGTTCAGGGCCGCCTCGAGGACGACCATCCGCACCTGCGCGGTGCGTGTGCGCGAGTCGAGGCGCAAGTGGTCGACGCGCTCGCCGGTCCGGCGGAGCAGGTCCTCGTCGAGGTCGGCCGGATCCCGGTGCGTCAGTAGCGTTTCGACGGCGGAGAGCCGGGCCTCGGTGAACATCGAGGAGGTGCGGTCGACCTGATCGAGGACCGCCACCGCGCCCGTGCGGTCGCCGTCGGCGCGGCGCAGTCGCGCGGCGCCGAAGGCGGCCGACAGATAGGTGTGGTCGGTGCGCCAGACCGTTTCGTAGAGCGCCAGCGCGCGGCCGAGCTCGAAGGCTCCGGTGTCGGGCTGCTCGCCGCGGGCGCCTGCACCGAGCTCCAGGGCGGCCGCCAGCGCGAGTTTGGGAGCGGATTCACCGGGCAGTGCCGCGTAGACGGACTCGAAATCGGCGACCGCATCGGCATAGTCGCCGGTGAGCAGGGCGGCCTTGGCTCGATACCAGACGGGGCGCCAGTCGAATTCGAGCTCGGCGTCCAAGGCGGCCAGCCGGGTCAGCGCCGCTGCCGCGTCACCCGCTTCGAGCTCGGCGCGCACCAGTCGCAGCGGGATCTCGACCGACTCGCCCGATCCGGTCACCACCGCGCGCAGTCCGGCGGTGAGTGCCCGCTCGAGTTCGGCCGGGGTCGCGGCATCGGTGGTCGCCAGCAGGGCGGCGCCACTGTCGCCGGGGTCGACCAGCGGGGCGGGCAGGCCGGCGATGAGGGCGCCCGGTTCGGGTGTGACACTGTCGATGCCGAAGACGGCACGGGCGGGACCGAACTGGCTCGACATGCCGGGCCGTGGGATGCCGTCGCCGGTCGCCAGCACCTCGCGCAGCACACCGGTGAGCTGGTCGGCCATTTCGCTCGTCGAGGCGAAACGCGCCAGTGGGTCGGGGTCGGTGGACCGCTGCAGGAATCGGTACAGCGAATCATGTTCGGCCAGTACCGGTTCGGTCTCGGGACCGGGGATCGGGCCGAGCTTGCCGTCGACGGAGGGCACTCGCATCATCAGCACGGCCAGTGTGCGGCCCGCGGTGTAGATCTCGGTGGCCACCGTCGGCCCGGTTTCGGCGATCTCGGGTGCCTGGTAGCCGAGGGTGCCGTAGATGGGGCTGGTGCGGTCGTCCATCGCGATCACCGCACCGAGGTCGATCAGCTCGAGGCGTTCCTCGGTCTGCATCACATTGTCGGGCTTGAAATCGCAGTAGGCCCAGCCGCGAGCGTGCAGATAGCCGAGGGCGGGCAGCATTTCCAGCACATAGGCGATCGCCTGCGCGGGCGGCAGATAGCGCTGGGTTTCGGCGCGGTGGGCGCGCAGGATCTGCTTGAGCGAGGTGCCGCCGACATAAGCCATGACGATGTAGCCGACGGGTTCGCCGTCGGCGTCGGCGTGTTCGGTGAAGTTGTGGATCTTGACGATGTTGGGGTGGTCGACCTCGGCGAGGAAACGCCGTTCGGCCAGGGCCGCGGCCAGGGCGTCGGCGTCGCCGGTGTCGATGAGCCCTTTCAGGACCACCCAGCGTTTGTTGACGGCGCGGTCGGTGGCCAGATAGATCCAGCCGAGACCACCGTGGGCCAGCGCCCCCGCCACTTCGTACTGGCCGCCGACGAGATCGCCTGCCCGCAGCCGGGGCACGAAGGAGTAGCGGGTGCCACAGTGCGGGCAGAACCCGGCGGTGCGGCCGGGAACACCGGCCTGGCCGCGCCCGACAGGCTTGTCACACTTGCCGCAGAAGCGGTCGGATTCGGGCACCTGGGGGTCGGTGAGCACCGCCGTGGCCGGGTCGACGCGCGGGACCGGCGGCACTTCGACGAGCCCGGCGCCGAGCCTGCCGCGCGCGGCCGAACGCGCCGAGCCGGACCGGGTTCGCACCGAGCGGCTCGAGGTGCGCCCGCTCGCGCTGACCGTCGACGCGGACGGACTGTGCATCGGACCCGTCACCGTGGCCGGTGCGGTACCGCAGGTGTCGCAGTAACCGTCGACGATCGTGCCGTCGCACTCGGGTTCGCCACAGGCGCCGGGAACCGGCACGAGTATCGGTGGCGGCTGCGGGTTCGCCCTGCGCGGCTGCGCTGTCGTGCGCCCCGATCGGCCGTTGCCCGCGAGGCCGGCCTGCGGTACCGGTGGCGCGCTCGCGACGGGCGCGGTACCGCACAGTGCGCAGTAGCCGTCCTCGATCGTGCCGCCGCACCCCGGTTCACTACACCTCATGCTGTCCGCCCCGCTTTCTCCCCGATGATCGAACGATAGTCCGCGACGGCCCGGGTGACCGCGGCCAGATCGCACGGCGTGCGGGTGAGCAGACCGGCCGCGATCCGGTCGGCGGCGAGCACATCCCGGTCCTCGCTCACTCCGAGCCGCGAGGCCTTCGCACGGTAGGCGGTGAGTCTGCCGCGCAGTTCGGCGCGCCGATCGAGCAGACCACGCGCCAATTCCTCACGCCGTGTGGCCTTTTCGGCAGCGTCGCCTGCCCGCACGCGCAGCGCGAGCAGATGTTCCACTGTCGGCCGATCGGGTGTACCGCCGAGAGTGTCGAGTTCGGTGCGCAATCTCGTGGCCAGCTCGCCGCCGTCGGGTAGCTCGCCGGTCGCGACCTTGTGCTGAGCCTGGGTGACGGTGCCGTCGGCGCGATCTTGCCGTTCGCCGAGATCGGCCAACTGTGCGCGCAGGGCGGCGACAGCGCCGGGCAGATCGGCGGCAACGGCGAGATGGTCGCTGTGGCGGGCGGATTCGGTATCGATCAGCGCCGTGAGCGAGGCGAGGGCGCCGGCGATCTCACCCGGCCCGAAACCGAGCGGATCGGTGCCCGCGCGACCCAAGAGCGTGGACAGTGGTTCGGTGGCCGCGTCCAGCGCGCCACGCGCTTGCTCGACGCGCTGTTGCAGCGGGGCGAGTGCGCCGAGCACCTGTTCATCGACCGCCGCGACCTCGTCGGCGAACGGGGCGACGAAGGCGAACGCGGCGCGCATCCGGTCCAGGCAATCGGCGATGCCGACTGTCACGACGGTCTCACTGGGACCGGTCAGGCCGCGCTGCGCCAAGGGGATCGGGATCCGCGCCACCTCGTGCGGGCGACCGCGCAGCAGCTCGGTGAGCCGCCCCCGCGACCGGTCGTCGACCCTGCCGCGACCGGCCCGCACCGCCTGCGCCTCGCCGAGGATGGCGCGCACCCGCCCCAGGTCCTCCCAGAGTTCGCCCAGTGCCTTCTCCACCGGCGCCCACCGACGCGCGGTCTCCCCCGTCGGCGGATAGCGGCGGACCAGGGCCAGGCCGGGGTGGCGGTCCAGTTCCAGCAGGGTCGTGGTCACCGTCGCCAATTCCGCTGTGCGCCCCGCCAGTTCACGATCGATCTCGAGCACGCCGAGCATCGGCCAGCTCATCCGACGTACCGGGGTACCGGCGGCCCCTGCGAGGGGCCCAGAGTCGACAGGTGCTGGGCGTAGATCCGCTGCCAGGTGCCGTCGGTACGGGCGCGGTCGAGGACGCCGTTGACGAAACGCACCAGCTCGTCGCTGCCGCGCGGCACCCCGACGGCGTAAGCGCCCGCGCCGATCGGGTCGCCGACGACCTCGAGATTGTGGTCCTGGGCGACCAGCCCCGCCAGGATCGGCTCGTCCCCGCTGATCGCGTCGACGGTGCCCTGCTGCAGCGCCACCAGGCAGTCGGTCCAATTGGTCACGCCGAGCACGGTGGGTGGGGTCGGCAGCGTGAACAGCGGCGCGGCGGCGGTGGTGCCCTTCGCGACGCAGACCCGCTTGCCCGCGAGCCCGGCGCCGTTGGTGATGCCCGCGCCGTGCGGGGCCGCGATGCGCTGCGCCGCACGGTAGTACACGCTGGAGAAGTCGACCTCACGGCGGCGTTCGCAGGTCGCCGAGAAGGTGCGCACGATCATGTCGACCTTCTTCTCCTGCAACAGCGGGATCCGGTCGGCCGCGGTGACGGAACGCAGTTCGATCTTGTCCGGGTCACCGAACAGATCGCGCGCGATCTCCCTGGCCAGGTCGATGTCGAAACCCTCGAGTTTGCCGGTCGACGGGTTGCGGAAGCCGAACATGTAGGTGTTCTGATCGACGCCGACCCGCAGCCTGCCGTTGGCGATGATGGCGGCCATCGCCGACCCCGCGGGCATCGCACCCGGTCGCGGCTGGGTCGTCGGCGCCAATGTCGCTTCGGTATCGCAGGTTCCGGTGCCCTCGGCGGTCGGCGCCGAGGTGATCGCCTCGGCGCCGGGCAGCGGTGGGGCGACGGCGGTGGCGGCGATGGTCGACGGTTCGGGGGCGTCGGCACAGCCCGCGACCAGCGCGACGGCCGCGGCGAGCGCGACCAGCAGTGGACGCCTCACAAGAACTCCTTGAGTCGTGGCCAGAGTCCGGAGATCACCGCGCCGGCCGCGGCCAGCAGCAGGAGCAGGGTGCCGAAGGGGCTGAGGGTCAACGATGTTGCGGCGGCGGCGACACCGTCGCGCAGGTCGTCGCGGGCCTGGGCGAGGTCGTCGCGCAGTTCCTGGTCGAGGCGGGCGAAGCTGGTGGCCGAGCTGTCGGGGCCGGTGCCGATCGCCTGGGTGACCGCGCCGGGATAGTCGGCCTTCTCGTAGGCGGTGCGCTGGGCATTGTGCCCCGCGTTCCAATTCGTCAGCGCGCGTTCGGCATCGGAGTCGCCGCCACCGGCCGCGGTGAGGCGCCCGCGCAGGTCGCCGCTGTGGGTTTGGAAGGCCTTCTCCGTGGCGGTGATGTCGCCGCGGGTGATCAGGGCCAGGGTTTCGTCGGTGCGGGCCTGCTGGGCCAGGATGCGGGCCCCTGCCAGGTTCTCCACGCGCGCTCCGGCGCCGGAACTTCCGTCCTCGAGCAATTGCGCGGCGGTCGAGGTGGCGCCCGCGGTCCACAGCAGCGCCACCAAAGCGGCCAGCGCCGCCATCGCCAGGCCGGTGTTCACCAGGCGGTTCGTCCGGCGCAGCAACACGATCGACCCGACCAGGCACACCGCGAGGACCAGCAGCAGGAGCACGATGCTCGTCAACGGCAGCGCGCCGATGCGCTGCTGGTCCTCCCGCACCGCGGCGAAGCGGGCCTCGCTGAGTTGTTCGGCATTGGGCAGCAGCGATGTCTGCATCAGATCCGAGGCCTGGCGCAGATACGCCGAACCCACCGGGAAGCCCTGACGATTGTTGGCGCGCGCGGTCTCCACCAAGCCCGTGTAGGTCGGCAGGTCGGCGGCGATGCGGGCGACGATCGCCCTGGTCTGCGCGTCGGTGGCACCGGCGGTCGCCTCCGCCAGGGCGGCGGCGGCCTCGGCGAGCGCCTGCTCGTGGGTGTCTCGCACCTGTGGCGATTCGATGCCACCGGACAGGAAGGCCGTCGCGGCGCCCGCGTCGGCGGCCGAGAGCGATACATACAGACTCTGCGCGGCGAAGGCCAGCGGCTCGGTCCGATCCAGCACCTGTTCGGTGCGCACGATCTTGGCGTCGAGCTGTCGTCCCGCCGTCGATCCGGCAACCAGGCAGGCCACCGTGGTCACGACGAGGACCACCCCGATCGCACCTGGTGTCGTCGCGGCGAATCGCCGCAGCCACGTCCCCGCGTCACGGATGGTCGCCGGTAGGCGAGATCCCACACCGTCCTCCTTCATCTCCCCGGGCGGTGTCTTCGATCGCGATAGTACGGGAGCCGCTGAAAGTTCGCCCGGGTGAAGGAAATCGGCCGAAACGCGACAGCGAGCAGGCCCGCCACGCGGCCCAGCGACCCGGTGCGGACACGCAAGAATCCACTGCGGCCGATTCCTGACCGCGACAGCCCCCGAATTCGTGGCACAAGTTCGTCGACAGTGACCCCTAACGGGTAGGACTACACTCTTTTCCTACGGTGACCCTCGGGTAGATCGGAGTCGACATGTCGAAGTTGATGAACTCCTTGTCCGAAGACGAGTACGTCCTGATCCGCGGCACAAAGAAAGCGCAGATGGCCGACCTCGACGAAGAGGCGCTGATCCGGCTGCATACCCGCGTGCGGCGGGCGCGCAACAAATTCGTCAAGGTGTACCGCCGATCCGGCGCGGCCAAGGTAGAAGCCAAGGGAGCGCGCGGCGCCGGAAAATCGGCGAATACCCACAACGCCGGCAAAGCGGAAGTCTTCGAAAGCGCGCTCAGCAGGGTGAGCCGCCAGCTGGCCACGGCCTCGAAACGCAATGCCCGCAAGTTGAAGGCCGAGAGGCTCGCCCGCGCCCGCAAGGACGCGCCGTCGTTCAGCGATATCGGCGACAGTGACGGGAAGGTGCGCTCCGCGGGGAAAGCGCGCACCGACGCCACCCGCGAGTCCTCCGGTCGAAAGAAGTTCGAGGCCTCCAGCATCGCCGCGGGGGCACGGCGCCAAGCCGCGAAGGACGGGCGCTAGCTCCGAGGAGAGCTAGCGCTGCCACCGGCGATCGTCAGTAGCGCGCCTAGGCGCCGATGCTCTCCGCGCCCGGCTCCACGCTGGTGCCGGTCTTGCTGAACTGGAGCACGCCGTCCTCGATCGGCGCCTTGTGCATCAGGGTGCGGTCCCGGTAGTAGTTGTTGACCAGTTTCCAGGCACCGCGCGCGCCCTGGCGGGGCATGGCGTCGTTGCCCCGCTGGATGTAGCCCGAGGTGAGGGCGCCACCCATGAGCGACTCGTCGGCGATGTCGTCGGGGTTGGCGTGCACCTCGAAGGTGGTGTAGCCGCGGTCGCGCATGATGTTGAGCACGCGGCACAGGTACGCGGCGGCGAGGTCGGCCTTCAGGGTCCAGGAGGCGTTGGTGTAGCCGATGATCATCAGGAAGTTCGGGATGTCGGAGTACAGGACGCTCTTGTAGGCGACCGTCTCGTTGAACTTCACCGGAGCGCCGTCGATGGTGAGCGTGATGCCGCCGAGCATCTGCACGTTCAGGCCGGTGGCGGTGACGATGATGTCGGCCTCGAGCTCCTGGCCCGACTCGGTCAGGATGCCCTTCTCGGTGAACTTCGCGATGCGGTCGGTGACGATGTCGGCCTTACCGCTCTTGAGCACCTTGAACAGGTCACCGTTGGGCACCACGCACAGGCGCTGATCCCACGGGTTGTAGCTGGGGGTGAAGTGGCGCAGGTCGACCTTCTTGCCGAGCTGCAGGCGCACCTGCGCGAGCATGAGCTTCTTGGCCAGCTCGGGGTTGGTGCGCGAGAGCTGGAAGCTGGCGCGCTGCAGGGCGATGTTGCGGGCGCGACCGATCTTGTAGGCGACGGCGTCGGGCACGCGCGACTTCTTGAAACCGATCGCGACCGGGTCGTCCGACGGCAGCGCCTGGATCCAGGTGGGCGAGCGCTGCAGCATGGTGACGTGCGCGGCGGTGTCGGCCATCGACGGGATCAGCGTGATCGCGGTGGCGCCGGAACCGATGACGACGACCTTCTTGCCTGCGTAATCCAGATCCTCCGGCCAGTGCTGCGGGTGCACGATCTGACCCTTGAAGTCGTCCTGACCGGGGAATTCGGGCTGGTAGCCCTTGTCGTAGTTGTAGTAGCCGCTGGCGCCGACGACGAAGTTCGCGGTCCAGGTCTCGGTCTCGCCGGTCGCCTCGATCACGGCCTGCACGGTCCACAGCGCGGTGCCACGATCGAAATCGGCGGTGACGACCTTGCGGCCGAACGTGATGTGGTCGGTGACGCCGTATTCCTTGGCGGTGTCCTCGACGTACTGCCGGATGCTGGCGCCGTCGGCGAGCACCTTGGTGCCGATCCAGGGACGGAAGCCGAAACCGAAGGTGAGCATGTCCGAGTCCGAGCGGATGCCGGGGTACTTGAACAGGTCCCAGGTACCACCGATGTTCTCGCGGCGCTCGAGGATCGCGTAGGTGCGTCCGGTCTGCTCGCGAGTCAGGTGACAGGCCGTACCGATTCCGGAGAGGCCAGCGCCGATGATCAGTACGTCGACATGCCGCGTCATTGAGGAAACTCGTTTCGTAGGGTCGCCGGCCCGAGCACCGTCGCCCGAGCTTTTCACGAGGTTACGTGTTTCGCTTAGTTACGTCTAGTTCGGCATGCTCGCGCTGCGGCGTGTCGGGGGTTGCGCGCACGGTGATCGGAATCCGTGACGGGGGCGAGCGCACCGGTCAGCATCGAGGGATGACCGATCACCGACTGTCGTTTCACTGGTTCCTGCCCACCTACGGCGACTCACGCGGCCTGATGGCGGGCGGACACGGGAGCTTCATGTCCGGTGATCGCCCCGCGACCCTGCGCTATCTCAACCAGCTCACCGCCGCGGCCGAGGACAACGGCTTCGAGGGTGTCCTGACCCCGACCGGCGCCTGGTGCGAGGACGCGTGGCTGACCACCGCCATGCTCGTGCAGACCAGCGAGACGCTGAAGTTCCTGGTCGCGCTGCGTCCCGGCCTGACCAGCCCCACCCTGGCCGCCCAGATGGCGGCGACGTTCCAGCGGCATTCCGCCGGGCGGCTGCTGCTCAATGTCGTCACCGGTGGCGAGCAGCGCGAGCAGGAGGCCTACGGCGACTTCCTGGACAAGGCCGAGCGCTACGCGCGCACCGGCGAGTTCTTGCACATCGTGCGCGAGCTGTGGTCGTCGACCGAGCCGTTCAGCTTCACCGGCGAGCACCTGCGGGTGAAGGACGCGATCCTCAGCGCCCGTCCCGATCCGGTTCCGCCGGTGTTCTTCGGCGGTTCGTCAGGGCCAGCCGGGCCGATCGCCGCCCGCTACGCCGACACCTACCTCACCTGGGGCGAACCGGTGGACGCGGTCGCGAAGAAACTGGACTGGATCCGCGGACTGGCCGCGATCGAGGGCCGCACCGTCGACTTCGGCCTGCGCATCCACGTGATCAGCCGCGACACCGCCGCCGAGGCGTGGACCGAGGCCGAACGGCTCCTCGACGGCATCTCACCCGGTGAGATCGAACGGGTGCAGGCGAACCTGGCCAAGAGCGACTCCGAGGGGCAGCGCCGGATGGCGCGTCTGCACAACGGGCGCACCGACGGGCTCGAGATCGCCCCGAATCTGTGGGCGGGCGTCGGCCTGGTGCGCGGTGGCGCGGGCACGGCGCTGGTCGGGTCGCACGCCGAGGTGGCCGATCGACTGCTCGAGTACGCCGCCATCGGGATCGACCACTTCATCCTGTCCGGGTATCCGCATCTGGAGGAGGCGTACTGGTTCGGCGAGGGCGTGCTGCCGATCCTGGAGCGCAAGGGCGTGTGGACCCATCCCTCACGGCCGGTGTCGGTGCCCACCGTCGCGCCGTTCACCGCGGCCGCCAGTAGCTGACGACTCCGGGCGCGCCCCCGGTTCAGGGTCGCGCCCCGGGGTTCGAAACCCTGGAACGGCAGTCACTGCACGATTGCCCTTACTGCTGTTTGCCGGGTGGCACGCTGTCCCAACATCTTTCGATGGGCGTGTGACCTGCGGGTTATCCGGTTACCCAGCGGTAGGACTCAAATGCCATGACGCACAGCGTGCTTGGCTGCACCGCACTCCCCCAACCGATTTCGGCATCGAGTGCAGCCGGGGTTCCACGTGAATCAGTGCGGTTCGGGACAGGTCCGGGCAGCGATCCACAGGGCCGGTGGCCCTCGGCGATAGGCTCGACAACGTGACTCTCACCGTCGGCTTCGACCTGGACATGACGCTCATCGATTCACGTCCGGGCGTCGCCCTGGCGATCGACACCCTCGCGCGCGAGTTCGATCTCCCGATGGACGGTTCACACTTCGCCGAACACCTCGGCCCGCCACTGGCCACGCTGCTCGGCGACGCGGGCGCGCCCGACGATCTGATCCCCCACCTGGTCACCCGGTACCGCGAGCTGTACCCGGACGTCATCGGCCACATCGGCGCCCTCCCCGGCGCGGGCGACGCACTGGCCGCCGTGCGGGCCGGCGGTGGGCGGACGTTGGTCGTCACCGGCAAATTCGAGCCGCACGCGCGCCTGCACGTCGACCATCTCGGCTGGCGGGTCGATCGCCTCGCCGGTGACCTGTGGGCGACCGGAAAGGCCGACGTGTTGCGCGAGGAGTCGGCCCACGTCTTCGTCGGCGACCACGCGGGCGACATGCGTGGCGCCAAGGCGGCGGGCGTGGTGGCCGTCGGCGTCACGACCGGACCCTACGACGCCGACGGATTGTGGACCGCGGGCGCCGATGTGGTCCTGGACGATCTCACCCGGTTCGGCGAATGGCTGTCCGAGCACGCATCCGGGCGATAGTCCTCGAAACAGCTTGTGACGCACACCAGTTCCGGAACCCATCCGCGGCCCGGCGCGTTCACCGGTCATGCCGACCGACCCCTACTGGAACCACAACACGCACTACCACCCCTGGGTACTCGATCAGGTGCCCGACACTGCCCGCACGGCATTGGACATCGGCTGCGGTGACGGGTTACTCGCCCGCAAATTAGCGACCCGCTGTGACGCGGTGCTCGGCGTGGACATCGATGACCGGGTCATCGCCAACGCGCCCGCCGCCCCCAACGTCCACCTCGAACACGCCGACTTCCGCGACCTCGACCAAACCTTCGACGTGGTCACCGCCGTCGCCACCTTGCACCATGTCCCGGTACGTGAGGGCGTCACCGCCCTGCGCCATCTCGTCGCCCCCGGCGGCACCCTCGCGGTGGTCGGCCTCTGGAAGATGCACCCGGTCAGCGACTTCCACTACCTCCCCCTCCTCCCCGCGATCTGGGGCCTGGATCGGTGGCGGCGCCGGTCGCACGGCGGCCCCGATGTCGCGCTGGCCGACCCACGCGAAACCCTCGCCGAAATCCGTTCCGCCACCGCCGAACACCTGCCCGGTGCCGAGATCCACCGCCGCCTGATGTGGCGCTACACGCTGCGCTGGCAGCGCCCACGCTGAGTTGTCACCGCGGGTACGCGGCGACCAGTCCGCCGTCCACGATGATGTCCTGACCGTTGATGTAGGACGCCTCGGCGGAGCCGAGAAAGGCGACGAGGGCGGCGATCTCGTCGGTGTTGCCGAATCGTCCGCTCACGACGCGGGACGCGGCCATGGTGGCGAACTCCTCGGTCATCGCCCCGGCGGACATGGGGGTATCGATATAGCCGGGGCTGATGGAGTTGACCCGGATGCCGCGGGGGCCGAGTTCGGTGGCGAGGGTGCGGGCGAGATTGTGGACCGCGGCCTTGGTGGCGGCGTAGAGGGTCAGGGCGCTGTCGGCGCGGTGCAGGGTCCACGACGCGTTGAGGACCACGGCCGCGCCGGGGGTGAGCAGCGGCAACGTCTTCTGGACGGTGAAGAACACGCCCTTGAGGTTGACGTCGACGGTGTGGTCGAAGTCGGCCTCGGTGATGTCGGAGAACGCGGCGAAGGCGCCGGTGCCCGCGTTGGCGAAGACCAGATCGAGGCGGCCGAATCGCGCGGTGACGGCGGCGACCATCGTGTCGATGGCGTTCAGGTCGGCGGTGTCGGCGGCGAGACCGGTGGCGCGCGGGCCGAGCTGCGCGGCGGCGGCCCGGACGCGTTCGCCGGTGCGGCCGGTGATGACGACGTGGGCGCCTTCGTCGATCAACCGCTGTGCGGTGGCCAGGCCCATTCCGCTGGTGCCGCCGGTGACGAGCGCGATCTTGTCGGTGTAACGGTTCATGAGATTCCTTCGGTGAGGTGGTCGGCGACGGTGGGCAGCCAGGCCGGCCGGTTGTTCCCGACGAGGTGGTCGCCGCCGGGGATGCGCAGGTAGTGGGCACGGGGTGCGGTGCGCGCCAGCAGTGCACCGTCGGTGACCCCGGGGATGGCGTCGTCCGCGCCGTCGACCACCAGCAGTGGGCAGTGCAGGGCCGGGGCGAGGGGTGTCAGATCGACTGTGGAGGCGAAGGCTTCGGCGGCTTCGCGGGACCCTGCTCGGCGGGTGATGAGGTCACCGACGGGGTCGGGCAGTGCCGGCCAGTCGAGTCGGAACGGTCCACTCACCGTGGCGGCCACGGTGATTCGCGGGTCGAGTGCCGCGGCGGCTGCCGCGTAGTACCCGCCGAGGCTGAGCCCGACGATGCCCACCTCCGCGACACCGAGCGCGTCGATCACCCCGCCGATCACGACGGGATAGTCGGTGGTCACGGTCGAGGTCGCGGCGAGCGCGCCCTGCCCGGGTCCGTCCATGGCGAACACGGCCGCGCCTCGACGGACGAGTGCGTCGGCGAGCACATGGAACTCGTCCTTGCTCGAGTCCAGTCCCGGCACCACGATCACAGTGCGTGCCGCGTCAGCGGGGCCGCGCCGGATGCCGGTGAAATCGCGACCGGTGATCCGCCGCGAATCCGGTTCCAGGAGCGAGAAGCCCGCTTCGGCGGCGGAGTCGGCCGCCGCCGCGTGCACGTGGTGATCGCTGTCGGGGATGAGCGTGGCCAAGTGCGCCCATCGCGCCGCCATCAGGAGATTCTCGCCTCGGGTGACCGTCGACGGCGGCGCTGTTGGATATCGCGCGGCCGCCGACCCACGGTCCGCCCGGTCAGGCCCGGGGTGCGGTTGCGTAACCCCCCGGTGCTGCTCGGCCGCGACCCGGAACCGCAGGGCCGCGGCCGCGCACGCGGGCGCCCAGTCGGCGGGTGTCGCGACAGCGGCACAGGCCCGGCGATAGGCGTGTGGGTCGATTCCCGCGCCCGTGGCGCGACTGAACATCGACTCGACCAGTTCGGCGTTCATCGCGCCGCACCCGTGGTCAGGACGGCCTTGCCTCGAATGCGCCGATCCCGCAGATCTACCAGCACTTCAGCGGTCTCGGACCAGTCGGCGACCCGGCCGATCTCCGGATGCAGCCTGTTCTCGGCGACGAGCCGCACGAGCGTGGCGAGGTCGCGATCGTAGGGCGCGCCCGCGTAGTGGAAGTGCCGGAGCGTCGCGTTCTCCGGGCCGGTGAAGAAGTCGAAGAAATCGAGCGTCGCCGGTGTTCGGCTCGCCTGCCCGAACCAGACCGCCGTGCCACCGGGAACGAGCTTTGCCAGGCACAGTGCCAGTGCGGGGCCGCCGGTCGACTCGAGGACGAGGTCGAAGGGCCCGGAGGCCGCGTCGAGGTCGTGCACCACCTGGGTGGCGCCCAGGGCCGAGAGCCGCTGTCCGCGTTCGGGCGACGCCGTGACGGCGGTGACCGAGGCGCCGGCTGCCGCCGCGAGTTCGGTCACGTAGTGCCCGACGCCGCCCGATGCCCCGGTGAGCAGGATCCGAGTCCCCGCTACCGGCCCCGCCACACGCATCAATCGCAGGGCGGTGATGCCGGCCAGCGGAAGGGCGGCCGCACGGACCGCGTCCACCCCGTCGGGCAGGGGAACCAGTGCGTTTGTCGGCACCGCCGCGTATTCCGCCCAGCCACCCAGCGGCGGATGACCGACGACCCGGGTTCCGACCGATGGGCCGGATCCGTCGGCCGCGGCCTGCACGACCAGTCCGGCGATGTCTTTGCCCGGCAACAGATCCGGGCGCGGATCCGCCAACAGGAAGGTCTCGCCACGGTTGGGCGCGAAAGCCTCGACGCGGACGAGTGCCTCGTCGGCGCGGGGCACGGGTTCGGCCGCTTCGGTCATGGTGACCGGCTGCTTCGGGTCGCCGGTCGGAATCAAACGTCGCATGCCGTGATGTAACCGCCGTACCGTCGGCCCGGGCCAACAACTGGGCCGCGATGGTGACAACGCACGGTTGTCGCCGCTGCGTGTCATACCTGGACGCCGACCGCCGACGGTTTCGCCGCAGTCGGTGGAACTCCGTGTCAGGGCGGCCGAGAGGAGCGCTATGGTGCGAACGTGGACCTGGACCTGGCAACCGTGCGCGCGTTCGTGCGCACGGCGCACGAACGGCATTTCGGCCGTGCCGCCGCGAACCTCGGGATCACTCAGCAGGCGCTGTCCAAGCGAGTGGCCCGACTGGAATCCAGCCTCGGTGTCCGCCTACTCGACCGCGACCAGCACGGGGTACGACTCACCGAGGCCGGCGCGCGGTTTCTGCCGGGCGCCGAGGAGACCCTGCGCGCGGGTGATCGGGCGGTGGCCGCCCTCGTCGGCGAGCACGGTCCCCTGCACATCGACGTGTGGGGACACCTGTTCGCTCCGCTGCGCACGGTCGCCCAGGTCGCGACCGCACCGGGAGCACCGCCTCTACGACCGGGCCACGGACGCGACCTGCCCACCGTCGCCGCGGCCGTCGTCCACGGTGAGATCGACGCCGGATTCGGCCGGGTCCACCCGCCCTTACCGGACGGGTTGACCCATCGTCTCGTCCGCCTCGAGCCGGTCGATGTGGTCGTGAGCACCGATCATCGGCTCGCCGGGGCCACCTCGCTGCGCCCCGACCAACTGCGCGACAGCGTCCTGCACGCACCGGCCGATCTCGGCCGCCTGGACTTTCTTGCCCGGTTCGCCGAACGTTTCGGTATCAGCGAGCACCTGACCACCCCGAATCTCGGTCTCGCACCGATGCTTTCGACGCTGGCCGCCGATCCGCGTGGCTTCGCCCTCCTGCCCGCCGACGTCGAGTTCCCCGAGGCGCCAGGGGTCACCGCGATACCGCTGGTGGACCCGACTCCCCTCTACGCCTGGTCGTTGATCTGGCGTACCGGCGCCGAACCGCCACTGCTCGAAGCGCTGGTGACCGCCCTGGTCCGGACGGCAGGCGAGAATCGGTGGCTGGAGTACGACCCGGCCCGCGACTGGTTACCGACGCAGGAACCCACCCTCGCCTGATCACGGGCACAGCCACACTGTCGGTCCGTATTGTCCGAATCGATGCGGGAGGTCCGCTCACCCGGTGATACAGTCCGGCAGGATTTTTCGATGGGGAGGGTCAGTCATCAACGCAGCACGGACAGTTGGGTGGCGCACCGGGTTCGGGGGGGTCGGCTCGATGAATCGCACCAGGTGGATCATCGCGAGCCTGGTGGCGGTGGTCGCGGTCGTCGTGGCGGTGGTCGTCGTCGTGGTGGTCACCCGCGACGAGGATCCGCGTGAATTCGTCGCGGAGAAGTACCGGCGAGCGCAGCAACTCGATCAGGCGAACAACGGCCTCGCGTTCCTCGCCACCGCCGCACCGGCCGTGGTGGCCGCCACGATCGCGAAAGCCACCGACCCGCGCGGCCGGCGCAATACCGGCGACAACCACTACCTACGCTTTGACCACGACCTCCTCGCGGTGTCACCGCATGCCGGTGGCTCCCTGATCCTCGTCGACAGCTACGCCAACGGCACGCGCCGCCATCACGCCCACACCAGCGGTTACGGCTGGACCAGCGGCTCCGCGGCGGGCGACTACCGCGGCGGCGGCAGCGACAACGGCGGCAAGTAGTTCATTCGGGCATCTCGCCCGCACAGCACAGGAGGACACTCATGCTCGCCGACCTGGCGGCGGACGCGGGCGCAGCGCTCGCCTATTCCGCGGTGGGAATCGTGTTGATGGCCGTCGGTTTCGGCGTCGTCGACCTGCTCACCCCGGGCGACCTGCGCGCCCAGATCTGGATCGAACGCAACCGCAATGCCGCGATCCTGCTCGCCTCGAACCTGTTCGGGGTCGGGATCATCGTGGCCGTGGCCATCTGGACCTCGGAAGGCAAGATCGCCGAGGCGCTGCTGTCCAGCGCGATCTACGGGGTGATCGGGCTGGCCGCGATGGCGGTGGCGTTCGTGCTGCTCGACGCGCTCACCCCCGGCGACTTCCGGGCCGTCGTCGCCGACGCCGAACCGCATCCGGCGGTGTGGGTCACGGCGTCGGCGCATGTCGCGGTGGCGCTGGTGGTGGCCGCGGGCCTGACCTGATGCCCCGGCACCGCCTGGCCAGGGCGGCACTGCTGGCGACCGTGTTCGTCTGCGCGGCATGCGGTTTGGTGTACGAGCTGTCGCTGGTCACCCTCGGCAGCTATCTGATCGGTGACACCGCCGCGCAGGCGTCGATCACGTTGAGCGTGATGGTCTGTTCGATGGGTGTCGGCGCGCTGCTGGCGAAACCGCTCCGGTCGCGTGCCGCCGCGGCTTTCGTGGCCGTGGAACTGGCATTGGCCGTCGTCGGCGGGCTCTCCGTGGCTGCCCTGTACGCCAGTTACGCGTGGCTCAATCTCTATACCGGCACGCTGGTGCTGGCGGCGGCGGTGATCGGGATGCTCGTCGGTGCGGAGATCCCGTTGCTGATGGAGTTGCTCCAGGACATCCGCGAGCAGGAGGCCAGCAGCGCGGTCGCCGACCTGTTCGCGGCCGACTACGTGGGTGCGCTGCTGGGTGGCCTGGCGTTTCCGTTCCTGCTGCTGCCGGTGTTCGGGCAGATCCGCGGCAGCCTGGTGGTCGGGGTCGTGAACGCGATCGCCGGACTCGCGTTGGCGTTCTTCTTCTTTCGCGACAAGATGACGCGCGGCGCTCGCCACGCCCTGATCGCCGCGACCGTCGTGGTGGCCTGCGGGCTGACCGGTAGTTACCTCTACGCCGACCGTTTCGAGGCGACCGCGCAGCAGGCGCTGTTCGCCCACCCGATCGTGTGGCAGACGCGTACGCCCTATCAGCAGATCGTGCTCACCGAGTCGTTCTCCCCGTTCGCCACCACCGATACCCGGCTCTATCTCAACGGCGGACTCCAGTTCTCCTCGGTCGACGAATACCGCTATCACGAGGCGCTGGTGCACCCGGTGCTGGCGGGCCCGCACCGTTCGGTGCTGGTGCTGGGCGGCGGCGACGGCCTCGCGCTGCGCGAGATCCTGCGCTATCGCGACATCGCCGAGGTGACCCTGGTCGAACTCGATCCGGCGATGATCGAGCTGGCCCGCACCGACGACCGGCTCACCGATCTCAACCGCCGCGCGTTCGACGATCGACGGGTCACCGTGGTCGAGGCCGACGCCTTCACCTGGTTACGCAGTGCTCCAGGGCTTTTCGACGCGGTGATCGTCGATCTGCCCGACCCCGACCAGACCTCGGTGGCCAAGCTGTACTCGCAGGAGTTCTACGCGATGACCGCCAACGTGCTGGCCCCCGGCGCCCGCATGGTCGTCCAATCGGGCTCGCCCTTCTTCGCCCCGCGCTCCTTCTGGACCATCGACGCCACCGTGCGCTCGGCGGGTCTGCACACCACCCCATATCACGTGGACGTCCCGAGCTTCGGCGACTGGGGCTTCGTGCTGGCGTCGGCGGGCGCGGCGCCGACGCCGTCCCTGCGCAGCCCCGGGCCCCTGCGTTCCCTTGACGAGACCACCCTCACCGCGGCCACCGTCTTCCCACCGGACCGCCGAGCGGTCGACCCCGAGGTCTCGACATTGATGCGTCCGGTGATCCTGGATCTGCAACGCCAAGAATGGCGTTGACGTCAGACCTGACCCGAACAGGCCAGGTGCATACCGACGACGACGAGCCCGAGGACGGCGACCACCGCCGACAACGCCGGTGCCGGTTCTCGCACCAACCGGGACGCGCCGCGCCGCACAGCGACACCTGCCCGCTCCAGCCGGCTCGCGAGGGCCGGACGCCCGGTGGGCTCGCCGTCCGCGCGCCCGCGGAACTTGCGGCGGACGACGCCGAGCAGAGTGAGGACGAGCGCGGTGATCAACATCGTCTTTCCTTCCCGCTCAACGGGTTCCGACAACAGCACGCGATGAGTTCGCGGGCCGTCCGGGAGCGGTGACGATGCCGAACGCGATCAGGCTGTCGGCGGTGTCGCGCACGGTGTCCTCGATCGGACGCATGGTCCAGCCCAGTTCGCGGCGGGCCTTGTCGGCGCTGACGTGTTCGGTGCGGCCCAGCACCGGCACGGTCAGGCGCACACCTTTGTCGAAGACGGCGACCACGCGGATCACCCAGTTCGGCAGGACCCGGGTGGGGACACGGAAGCCCTCGGCGGCGTAGTCGCGGGCCAGCAGGCCGGCCAGCTCCCCCATCCAGAGCGGATCGGCCGCGCAGATGTATCGATTGCCCGCGGCCTCGGGGACTTCCATCGCCAGCCGGTGCGCCACGGCGAGGTCGCGCACGTCGACGGGGGTCCAGCCGGTTTTCACCGAACCGGGGACGTCGCGGGCCAGCAGTCGGCGGACCGGCTCGTGGGAGGTACTGGTCCTGGCTTCGAGCAGCGGGCCCAGGATCATGCCGGGATTGACCACCACCAGTTCCAGATCCGAGGCGGCGGGCAGGGATTCGACGAAGTCCCAGGCCGCGCGCTCGGCGAGGGTCTTGCTCTTCTGATACGCGGGGATGCGCTCGACCACCGACCAGTCGTCCTCGGTCCGTACCTCGTCGGTGTCGTGGCCGTAGGCGACGGCGGCGACCGAGGAGGTCAGCACGACGCGGCGGACACCGGCGGCCGCTGCGGCGCGCAGCACGCGCAGGGTGCCCTGCACCGCGGGCTCGATGAGGTCCTGCTCGTCCTCCGGCGGTGCCGCGGGGAACGGCGAGGCGACGTGCAGCACGGTGTCGCAGCCGGTGACCGCCGCGGCCCAGCCCGCGTCGTCGTCGAGGGAGGCGGCGACGAATTCCAGCTCGCCCCCGGTGCGGCGGGCGAGTTCGGCCAGGTGGGCGCGGGTGGCGTGCGCGGCGAGGTCGCGCACGGTGGCGCGGACGGCATAGCCGTGGTCGAGGAGTTCGGCGATGCAGTGGCCGGCGACGAAACCTGTCGCGCCGGTGACGAGTACCCGGGTGGTCATGGTGGTCATCCATTCCGTCGATTCGGTGGAGCACGCATCTAAGCGATGCTCAATTAATCTAAACACTGCATAGATTTCCTGTCCAGTGCCAATTCCGGCGGAGGTCTCGCATACGCTCGGAGGGTGAAGCGCACCAGTTACCACCACGGCGATCTGCGCGCCACGCTGATGGACGCCTGCCTGCGCCTGATCGAGAGCGAGGGCCTGGCCGCGGTGAGCCTGCGCCGGGTCGCCAGGGAGGCCGGGGTCAGCAGCGGCGCGCCCTATCACCATTTCGCCGACCGCGCCGCGCTGCTCTCCGCCCTGTCGATCGACGGCTTCCAGCAGTTGGCGGCCTATCTGACCGCCGCCAGGGCCACGACCACCGACCCGCTGGCGGCCCTCACCGAACTCGGCGATGCCTACGTGCGGTTCTCCCGCGAACACCCGGCCCAGTTCCGGCTCATGTTCCGGCCCGAACTGTCCCAGCCGGAAAAGCACCCCGACGCCCACGCCGCCGGCGACGCCGCCTTCGACGTCCTGGTCCGGACGGTCGCCGACTGTGTCGCCGTCGGGGCGCTGCCCGCCGATCGCGCCGAGACCCTGGCCGTCGCCTGGTGGGGACTGGCACACGGGCTGGCATCGCTGTGGCTCGACGGACATCTCGAAAAGCGCAGTGAACAGATGGGCACGCACGCCCC
The DNA here is from genome assembly GCF_053608345.1 of Nocardia sp. NPDC055050. Lineage (NCBI taxonomy): Bacteria > Bacillati > Actinomycetota > Actinomycetes > Mycobacteriales > Nocardiaceae > Nocardia > Nocardia sp. NPDC055050. Next base: position 35,309 of record NZ_JBSGVG010000041.1, on the reverse strand, counting down.
CGAACTCGTCGACACGATCATGCGCACCTTCACCGCGCTGATCGCGCCGGGATCGGCGACCGCCTGACGCGCCGCCCAAATTCCGGCGACCCGGCACGTGCACTCACCTAGAGTGAGTAACACCGTCTTTGTCCGTGCGTACCCGCTTCGAGCAGGAGGCCCGATGTCCGGCACCGCGAAACTCGATCCCGTGGTCGAAGCGTTCGTCGACGCGCTCAACGCGCAGGACACCGACCAGTTCTACGGTGTGCTCACCGAGGACGCGACGATGTCCGATGACGGTGTCGAACGCAATCTCGCCCAGTGGACCGAGGCCGAGATCTTCAGCAGCAACGGACATCTGGTCGTGGACACGGTCGACTCCGACGACGGCCTCGCCCTCACCGCCGACTACACCAACAGCCGGTGGGGTTCGATGCGCACCACCTGGCAGTTCGTCCTGCGCGACGGGCTGATCAGCCGATTCGAAACAGGACAGGCGTGACCGACGATCTTCTTCTCACCCCGCGTTACGGCACAGCCACACTCGCCGATCTCCTCCCGTCGGTACTGAGCTGCCTCGGTGTCCCCGGCGACACCGACCGACTCGGCCTCGATCTCGATGTCGACCGTGTCTGCGTATTACTCGTGGACGGACTCGGCGCACAAGCCCTGGCGGCCGAGTCCGCTGCGGCGCCGTTCCTGACGAGCCTGCCCGAGGCGAGCATCGACGCCGGGTTCCCGAGCACCACGGCGACGAGTCTGACCACCCTCGGCACCGGCCTGCCCGCCGGCGAGCACGGCATCGTCGGCTACTGCATGCGCCTGCCCGGCGAGGAACGCCTGTTCAACTCGCTCAGGTGGCAACTCATGGGCGACGGACCGAAGGCCGACGCACGCGCCACGCTCCCACCAGACCGGATCCAGCCGCATCGCACCGTCTTCGAGCGCGCCACCGCGGCGGGCATCGCGGCGGTACAGGTCGCACCGAGCTACCAGGACGGTTCCGGCCTGACCTCGGCCGGCTGGCGCGGCGGCGAATTCCGCACCGCCTACTCGGTCGGCGATCTCGTCGACGGAGTTCTCAACGCCCTCACCTCGGCACCGAAAACCCTGGTCTACACCTATCATTCGGAACTCGACACCACCGGCCACGCTCGCGGGCCCGCCAGCCGCGCATGGCGGTTCGAACTCGCCAATGTCGACCGGATCGCCGCTGAGATCGCCGCGCGCCTGCCCGCTCGCTCGGCGCTGATCGTCACCGCCGATCACGGCATGATCGAACTGCGCGAGCGCGTCGACTTCGACACCCACCCGCACCTGTCGGACGATGTCGCGGCACTCGGCGGTGAACCACGCGCCCGCCACGTCTACACCGACAACCCCGCCGCGGTCGCCGACACCTGGCGCGGCGTTCTCGGGAGCGGATTCTTGGTGCGCACCCGAGACGAGGCGATCGAGGCAGGCTGGTTCGGCCCGGTCGTCACCCGCGACGCCGCCGCGCGGATCGGCGATCTCGTCGTGGTCGCGAGCGGCGACGGCGGTGTCGTGCGGTCGGGCGCCGAACCGCTGCAATCGATGATGATCGGCCACCACGGCTCGCTCACCGCCGCCGAGCTGCGGGTTCCCCTGCGAATCCACCGCGCCTGAGCACCACCGCATAAGCTGGCGTCGACGCGCGACCGCGCGCAGCGAACCATTCCAGGAGGAATCATGCACGCCAACACCCGAACCGGCGCCGTCGCGGTGGGCGTCGCGGTGCTGGCGGCATTGGCCACCGGATGCGCCGAGGTCGAGCGAGTGCTCAACCAGGGCGGTGACACGAGCTGTCGCGACTACGTCAACCAGGACGCGAACACCAAGCGGATCACCATCACCAAGGCGATCAAGCAGCAGACCGGCAACGACAACGAACCGGCGGGCACCGTGGTCGACTCGATGATCGTGCAGGTCGATCTGCTGTGCGCGACTCAGCGCAATGTCGACACCCCGATCAAGAACGCCGATATCGCCGGGATCTTCCTGAACAAGTAGTCACCGGCGTCAAGGCAACGCGACAGCCCGGCGACCGGTGACCGGTCGTCCTCGGCACAAACGTTCCCACGGCGGTGGCACAGCTGATAGACAGTAAGCGCCACACCCGTTCTCGTCGCTGGAACGGTGCGTCACCGACGAGCAGGGAGTGAACGTGGGCGAGGAACTGGGCAGGGCACCAGGCGCCCACGACGACCCGATCGCCGGACCGCACCGGCCCGAACGACTCTCGGACTACCGGGTCGAACTCGAGAAGCAGTGGAACCGCCTCGCCGCGCCCTCGCGCCCGCTGACCCTGCCCCGCGACACCGGGGCCGTGCGCAACGATGTCGCCAAATCCTGGCAGCGCTCCCTGCACACCGTCGACCCCGCCACCGAAGTCGCTCCCGGATTCAACGACATCAGTGACCGCTGGTCGGAATCCCCGCTGCGCAGACCGGTCACCGAACTCGCGGGTCAGCTGCGCGGAATGGCCGAGGAGTCGGGCTATCTCGCCGTCGTCAGTGACGAATCGGGCACCATCTTGTGGACCGCGGGCGATCGCACGCTGCGCCGCCAAGGGGAAGCGGTGAACTTCGCGCCGGGCGGGGTCTGGGACGAAAGCCACATGGGCACCAACGGGTTATCTCTGGCCCTGCACGACGACAGGGCCGTCACCGTGTTCTCCGCCGAGCATCTCGTCGCCGCGCTGCACGGCTGGGTCTGCTACTCCGCGCCGATCCACGGCCCCGACGGCCGCACGGTGGGTGTGCTCGATCTGTCCTCGACGTGGGAACGTTCGCATCCGATGGTGATGACCTCGGTCCGCGCATTGGTCACCGCCGTGGAGACCATGCTGCGGGCCGAGGCGCCCACCCCGGCACCGGGTGTTCGACTCGAATGCCTCGGCGCCGCACGGCTTTTGCGCGACGGCAGGCCGGTGCCGCTGCCGCCGCGCCAACTCGAGATCCTCGCGCTGCTGGCGCTCGAGCCCGACGGCTACACCCCCGAGCAATTGCACGCCGCGGTCTACGGTGAGCGGCCGGTATCGCTGAACACGCTCAAAGCCGATGTGTCGCACCTGCGCCGCGCCACCCGCGGCGAGATCACCAACCGGCGCTACATGCTCACCGGCCAGGTCTCCTGCGACGCGGTGGACCTACTGGCCGCCATCGAGGGCGGCGACCTCACCTCGGCGCTGTGGCTGTATCGCGGACCACTACTGCCCGGATCGGATCTGCCGGGCGTCGAACAGTGGCGCGCCCACCTCGATGTCGGCATCCGCAACGCCGTGCTGGGCAGCGACCGGCCCGAGCACGCGGTCGCGTTCGGGCAGCGCTGCCCCGGCGATGTCGCCGTGCACGAGCACGCCCTGCGGCTACTGCCTCGCGATGATGTCCGCCGCGCCGTCGTGACGGCCCGGCTTTTCACCGCACGCCAGGGCTGACCTGCGCAGACGCCGTCACCAACCTCGTACCAACCTTCGCCGACCATAGTGTGGGGCACCACGCAGAGGTCGCGAGGAGCGAGGCGAATGATCTACGGCAAACCCGGATCGGATACCGGCATAGTCAGCTATGCCGCCCGATACGACAACTTCATCGGAGGTGACTGGTCGCCCCCTGTCGAAGGCCGTTATTTCGACAACACCTCACCGGTCGACGGTGAGATCTTCTGCGCGGTGGCCCGTTCCAGCGCCGCCGACATCGACATGGCGCTCGAGGCGGCACACCGCGCCACCGAGCGATGGGCCGCGACCTCGGTCACCGAGCGGGCCGACATCCTGCTCAAGATCGCCGACCGGATCGAGAACAGTCTCGAACCGCTGGCCGTGGCCGAGACCTGGGACAACGGCAAACCGGTGCGCGAAACCCTGGCGGCGGACCTCCCGCTGGCCATCGATCACTTCCGGTACTTCGCGGGTGTGCTTCGCGCCCAGGAGGGCTCGCTGTCCCAGATCGACGCCGACACGGTCGCCTATCACTTCCACGAACCGCTCGGCGTGGTCGGCCAGATCATTCCGTGGAACTTCCCGATCCTGATGGCCGCCTGGAAACTCGCACCCGCGCTGGCGGCGGGCAACTGCGTGGTCATCAAACCGGCCGAACAGACACCGGCGTCGCTGCTGCTCGTCGTCGAACTCATCGCGGATCTGTTACCCGACGGAGTTCTCAACGTGGTCAACGGTTTCGGTGTCGAGGCGGGCAAACCGCTGGCACAGAGCCCACGGGTGGCCAAGCTCGCCTTCACCGGCGAGACCACCACCGGGCGGCTGATCATGCAGTACGCCAGCGAGAACATCATTCCGGTCACTCTCGAACTCGGCGGCAAGAGCCCCAACATCTTCCTGCCCGATGTGCTGGCCGCCGACGACGATTACCTCGACAAGGCCGTCGAGGGGTTCGTCATGTTCGCCCTGAACCAGGGCGAGGTGTGCACGTGCCCGTCGCGGGCGCTGATCCACTCGTCGATCTACGACGAGTTCCTCGCCCGCGCCATCGCCCGCACCGAGGCCATCGTGTCCGGTCATCCACTCGACACCGAGACGATGATCGGCGCACAGGCCGGCAACGACCAGTACGAGAAGATTCTGTCCTATTTCGACATCGGCAGAGCCGAAGGCGCCCGCGTGCTCACTGGAGGGGAAGCACGCAAGGTCGACGGTCTACCGGGTGGGTACTACATCGAACCCACGGTCTTCTCCGGTGACAATACGATGCGGATCTTCCAGGAGGAGATCTTCGGCCCGGTCGTCGCGGTCACCCGCTTCGATACCGTCGACGAAGCGATCCGCATCGCCAACGACACCCTCTACGGTCTCGGTGCGGGCGTGTGGACCCGCGACATGAACACCGCCCACCGACTCGGCCGCGGCATCAAGGCAGGCCGGGTCTGGACCAACTGCTACCACGCCTACCCCGCCCATGCCGCGTTCGGCGGCTACAAGAAGTCGGGGTTCGGCAGGGAGAACCACGCGATGATGCTCGGGCACTACCAGCAGACCAAGAACCTGCTGGTCAGTTATTCGACGACGAAACTCGGGATGTTCTGATGCAGAATCGAATCCACCGTGTGGAGATCACCGAGCGCGCTCAGACCCTGCTCCGCCGCCTCATCGAGGACAACGGCCCGGTGCTGTTCCGCCAGGCCGGCGAGGGCTGCGACGACGACGCCGCACCGGTGTGCCTGTCGGCCAAGCAGTTCCCGATCGAGAAGGCCGACATCCTGCTCGGCCGGCTCAGCTGGCACACCGAATTCTGGATCAGCGCGGCGCAATTCGAATGCTGGAAAGATACCCACCTCACCGTCGACGTGACGCGCGGTGAGGCTGCCGAGGATTCGCTCGAGGCAGGCCAGGGCATGCGATTCGTGTTGCGTGCCAGGCTGCTGACCGAGGCGGAGCACGCGGCACTGGCGGCCGGGCCGCCACCACGCACGGGCGCCGACCGCACACTGTAGCGGCGCCCGCCGAAAACCTGACCTGGCAGCATCTTTCCCGGCGCTGCCAGGTCGCGGCGAGCCCCCGCCGACTGGGCCATCGCGGCTCAGCCGGCGGGGTGAGCTCGCCGTTTTTTCGTTTTCACCCCCATATAGCAAATGTGTTCCCGCGCAAACCAAATCGCGTCTCGCTCAGCGAGACACAGGCGACAACAGTGCAACGATTCCGTTACGTTATGGCGATGTTCTTAGCGAGACTCGGTGTGCGCACCCGGATTCTGGCGATTGCTCTCATCCCGAGTTTGACTCTGGTGGTGGTCGGCGTCGGTACGGCGGGCTACCTGGTCGAGCAGAGCAACAAAGCCAAGTCGTGGGCCGTGCAGTTGCAGGATGCCGCCGTACCGGCCCGTGAGCTGATCGAGGCGGTCCAATCCGAGCGACACCTGACCCTGGCCCACATCGCGGGCGACGAGACCGCCGCACTCGGCCTGGCCGCCGCGCGCACGCGCATGGACGGCGCCTTTCGTGGCCTGATCGCCGCTGGTGAGAACCTGCGCGCGATCGATGACTCCAACATCGGCAACGACAAGGCCGGCTTCGCCACTCTCGGCACGCATCTGGACGGCGTGCGCAAGGGCGCCGACGCCCGGATGCTGCCGATCGCGGACGCCTACCTGTTCTACAACTCGCTGCTCAACGTGATCATCCAGGGCACCAAGGTCGCCGAGCGCGCGGCACCCGACGCGGTCGTCGCGACCGGTGTGTCCGAGGGGCTTCGCTTGCTCGGTGCCGCCGAGGCGATGTCGCGCAGCAACGCGGTCGCCGCCGCGATGGTGGCCTCGGACGGCGCCTCCACCATCCCGCTCGACGAGTTCACCAACCAGAGCGGCCTCTACCACGGCGAAATCGCCAACCTGGCCGCCGGACTCGACGAACCCGAGCGCGGCGCCGTCGTCGCGTTGACGGCCACCGGGCACTGGCAGCGGCTGAGCGCGATGGAATCCGCTCTCGTGCAGCGTTTCGCGGTGTCGGCGGCCGCCCAGGCGAGTACCTCGACCAGCAAGGCTCCCACCCCCGTCGCACTGCCGATGCCGATTCCCGAATGGCAGAACGCCGCGGCCGAGGTCAACCGGAGCCTGCTCGACTCCTACACCAGCTACAACGACCACGTGCAGAAGCTTGCCGAGGATTCCTCGCGCAAGGCCGAGACCAATGCCGCGCTGGCGGGCGGCGGCGTGCTCGCGCTCAGTGCGCTCGTCTTCCTCATCGCGATCGTCCTGGCGAACCGGATCATTCGCCGGCTGCGCCGGCTGCGCACCGCGACACTGCAACTCGCCGACGAGCAGCTGCCCGCCACCATGCGCACCCTGCGCGACGGTGGCGAGGTCGACCCGGCCGACACCGCGCCCACCCTGGACTTCGGGCACGACGAGATCGGTCAGGTCGCCAAGGCCTTCGAACACGCCGCCGCCGCGGCGATCGGTGCCGCGGTCGACGAGGCCCGTACTCGCGAGGGCGTGCGCGCGGTGTTCCTCAACATCGCCCACCGCAGCCAGATCGTGGTGCACCGCCAGCTCGAGATCCTCGACGAAGCCGAACGCCGCCAAGAGGATCCGGCACTGCTCGAGACGCTGTTCCGGCTCGATCACCTCGCCACCCGTGAACGTCGCAACGCCGAGAACCTGATCATTCTCGGCGGCGGTCGCCCGGGACGGCAGTGGCGTCAGCCGGTGCCGGTGATGGACGTGGTGCGCAGCGCCATCGGCGAAACGCTCGACTACGCGCGCGTGCGGGTCACCAAGCTGCCCGAGGTCAGCGTCGTCGGCACCGTCGTGGCCGACCTCGTGCACCTGCTCGCCGAGCTCGTCGACAACGCCACCGCGTTCTCCCCGCCGCAGTCGCGGGTCGAGGCGAGCGGCAATGTCGTCGGCAAGGGCGTGGTCGTCGAGATCACCGATCAGGGCATGGGCATGAGCGCCGACGACCTGGTCCGCTACAACACCATGCTGGCCGATCCGCCGGATTTCGGTGTCGGCACGCTGTCCTCGGACTCGCGCCTGGGCCTGTTCGTGGTCGCCCGGCTGGCCCTCGCGCACGGTGTGTCGGTGCGGCTGAGCGAATCCGATTACGGCGGCATCCGCGCCATCGTGCTGATCCCCCAGCAGTTGCTGGCCGGTGAGGCCGACCTCGCGGGCACGCCGCCCACGATGACCGGCCCGCTGCGCCGTGGGCTGCCCGCACCGCAGGATCCGGGACCGATCGCCGCTCTCGAATCCGCGCCCGCGCCGGTCGCGACCCTGGTCGCCGACCCGCCGACCCCGCGCCCGATGGCACCGGCCCCCGAGGCGCCCCCCGCGCAGACCCCGCGCTACGACACCGGCTCCGACGAACGACCCGCGCTGCCGCGTCGCAGCAGACAGACCAATCTGGCGCCCGAGCTCGCCGAGCCCGCCGCCGAGGCGCCGCGCGCACCCGAGCGCCCCCGCTCCGCAGAACAGGCGCGCGACATCATGTCCGCGATCGAGAACGGCACCCGCCAGGGTCGCAAACAACAGACCACATCGAACCAGGACGAACAGGAAGGCTGAGGTGAACTCTTCCCCCGGTGATCTCAACTGGCTACTCGACGATCTCGTCGACCGGCTGGCAGGGGTCCGCTACGCGGTCGTGCTGTCCACCGACGGACTGCTGCTCGGACGCTCCTCGCAGATGAAGCGTGAAGACGCCGAACACTTCGCCGCCATGTCCTCGACCCTCTACGGTCTCGCCCGCAGCGCGGGCAGCCGGTTCGACGGCGGCGGCGTGCGCCAAGCGGTGATCGAGCTCGATCGGGCCGTGCTCTTCGTGACCTCGGCCGGTGACAACGCTTGTCTGGCACTGCAAGCCAACGAATCGGCCAATCTCGGCATGGTCGCCTACGAAATGAATCTCACCGTGCAGCGGGTCGGCAGCTATCTGTCTACGGAGCCGCGGCACGGGCATGCGCAGCTATAGAAAGTCTCGACAATGACTCGACTCGGCGATCCGTGGTTCGACGACGCGGCCGGACCCCTGGTCAGGCCGTACGCGGTGACCCGCGGCCGCACCATGGGCGCGGCGCACGACCTGGACATGCTCACAGTGGTGGTGGCGGTATACCCCGCCCCCACCCTGCGCAAACCAGAACCCGAGTACGCGACGATCGCACAGATGTGCAAGCGTCCGCAGTCGGTGGCCGAGGTCTCGGCCGTGCTGAAACTGCCTCTGGCGGTAACCAAGATCCTCGTCGGTGATCTCATCGCCGAGGGCCACCTCATCTTCCGGGCTCCGGTAGCGGCCGAGGCCGGTGCCGGTGACCTCAACATATTGCGAGCGGTTCTGGATGGCATCCGAAAACTTTGACCCGATGTCCGCAGGCGACCAGCACATGGCCGCCTCGGTCAAAATCCTCATCGCCGGCGGCTTCGGCGTCGGCAAGACCACCATGGTCGGTGCGATCAGCGAGATCGCGCCGCTGCGGACCGAAGAGCTGATCACCGAGGTCAGCACCGGTGTCGACGACCTGTCGGGGGTGGAGCAGAAGCACACGACCACCGTCGCGCTGGACTTCGGTCGCATCACCATCGACCGGGATCTGGTGCTGTATCTGTTCGGCACGCCCGGACAGGACCGCTTCTGGTTCCTGTGGGACGAGCTGTGCCGTGGCGCCCTCGGCGCGATCGTGCTGGCCGACACCCGGCGATTGAGCAATTCGTTCGCGGCGGTGGACTTCTTCGAGCGGCGCGGCTTGCCGTTCCTGATCGCGGTGAACTGCTTCGACGGCGCGCCGCGCTACACGGTCGACGAGGTGCGTGATGCCCTGGACCTGGATCCGAACACGCCGGTGATCCTGTGCGACGCGCGCGATCGGCCCTCGGCCAAGGCGGTGCTGACCCACCTGGTCGAGTACCTGATCGATCGCGCCGCACGAACTCCCGTCACCACCTGAGACTATGCCGAGCCCGGCGCGGGGACTGCCCGTTCCGCGGCTCGGCTGGTCTGCTCCCAGGCCGACCAGGTGGCCATCTTGGCGCGCGCGAGGTCGAAGGCCAAGTCGTACACCATGTTTCCGAGCAGCAGGCGCAGCGGCGGTTCCCCGGCGCCGACGAGTGTGAGCAGCGCCTCGGCGGCGAGGGCGGGCTCGCTGTCGACCGATCCCTCGGCCCACTGGGCCTCGAGCTGGGCACGCAGCGGGGCGTAGGCCTGGATCGGGGTGGTGTTCACCATCGCCGAATACAGGTCGGTCCAGTACCCGCCCGGCTGCAGAATACTCACGCGCACACCGAATTCCGCGGCTTCCATCGCCAGGGCCTCGCTCATGCCCTCGAGCGCGAACTTGCTCGCGGCATACATTCCCGACAGCGGGAACCCGGCGAGTCCGCCGATGCTCGACACCTGCACGATGTGCCCGCTGCGCTGCGCGCGCAGATGCGGGAGCACGGCCTGACTCACCCAGAGCGCGCCGAAGAAGTTGACCTCCATCTGCGCGCGAGCCTCGGCTTCGCTGAACTCCTCGATCATGCCCATCGAAAGCGTGCCCGCGTTGTTGACCACGATGTCGAGGCGGCCGAAGTGGGCGACAGCGGCATCGACCGCCGCGTGCACCGCGGCGCGATCGGTGACATCGACGGTCAACGGCAGTACCCGGCCGGGGTGGGCCGCGGCGAGTTCGTCGAGGGCGGATCCGGTGCGCGCGGCGGCGGCGACCCGGTCCCCCGCCGCCAGCGCCGCTTCGGCGAAGGCGCGACCGAGACCGCGGCTCGCTCCGGTGATGAACCAGACGCGGGATGCGGTGGTAGCGGCGGTGGTCATGGCGTTCCTCCTTGACTAGACAAGACGTTGCGTCTCGTCTGATGATCCGAGGATGCCAGCGGTTCACCGCCCTGTCAAGACGCAACGTCTCGTCTCCTCGATTGCTAGGATGGCGGCATGAGTCAGCAGAACCCCCGGCCGTCGGCCGACGCGACCCGGCGCAACGAAGGATCTCGGCGCGCTATCCTGTCCGCCGCCTTCGAGCTGGCGGGCGAGATCGGCTACGACAAGCTGACCATCGAGGCGATCGCCGCCAGGGCAGGTGTCGGCAAGCAGACGATCTACCGGTGGTGGCCGTCCAAGGGCGCCGTCCTGCTCGACGCCTTCCTGATGCTCAGCGAGACCGGCGACGACGCGACACCGGGCCTGCCCGACACCGGCGACCTGGAAGCCGACCTGAAACTGGTCCTGCGCGCGACCGTCGCCGAACTCGCCGACCCCCGCTTCGACCTCCCCCTGCGCGGCCTGACCAGCGCCATCATGCACGACACCGCCCTGGCCGCCACCTACGTCGAACGCCTACAGAGCCCCGTGGACGACCTGAAACGTCGCAGACTCGCCGCCGCGCAAACCGCGGGCCAGATCGCCCCCGATATCGACCTCGACGTGGCCATCGCGCTGATCTGGGGCCCACTGATGGACCGCTGGCTCCTGCGCACCGGCACCCTCACCACCGAATTCGCCGATCGCGTCGTGGAGACCGCGCTGCGCGGACTACGCGGCTGACTGACCGAAAGCACGTCCTATCAACGACATTCGGCCCGCACCGCGCAAGTGTCGTGCCGGCGCCCCCATAACCGGCGCGCGCGACGATGACGCCGGGGCGACTTCACCCGCGTAGCGACTCGGGTAGCGGAGAACGATCACCCGCGCCGGGGCCGTCCATCAGCCTCAGGTCGCGGCCGTGGACTCGCTCGCCGCAGTGCGAGCAGGTGGGTTCGATGGTGGTGAGGTGGGCGCAGGTGCGGTGCAGGACCTCTACCGGGGGCCCGTTCGGGGCGGCCCATTCGTCGCCCCACTGGCGCATCGCGGTGATCACCTGCCACAGGGAGCGGCCCTTGGCGGTCAGGCGGTAGTCGTAGCGGACGGGGTTGTCCTGGTAGGGCTCTCTCGTCATGATCTCGTGTTCGACCAGGCCTTCGAGGCGTTGGGTGAGAACGTTGCGGGCGATGCCGAGGCGGTCGCGGAACTCGTCGAAACGGGTCACGCCGAAGAGGGCGTCACGCACGATCAACAAGGTCCACCACTCCCCGACCACTTCCAGGCACTGGGCCAGGGAGCAGTTCATGTCTTCGAAGCTGGTGCGCCGCATGTCCCGAGTCTAGTCGGTTGCATGAAAGAACTCACCCATCTACGGTGAGTTGCATGATGAAACTCACTGGGCGGTTCGGCGCGCGATTCGCCCTCACCGCCACGGACTCCGGGCGGTGGCATGCCGTGGTCGACGACTCGTGGCGCGGCTGGACCGGCCCACACGGCGGCACGCTCGCCGGGCTCCTGATCGACGTCGCCCAGCAGGCGAGCTCGCGCGAGCACCCCGTACGCGCCGCCGATGTCCGGTTCCTCGGCCGACCGGCGACCGGCGCGTTCACCCTGCACGCCACCGAACACCCGGTCGGGCGCAGCACGACGATGCTGGACGTGGTCGCCGAACAGGACGGTGCGCGGGTCGCCGCGGCCACCGTCACCCTGGGCGCGCCCGGCGCGACCGCGATCCCCGCCCACAGCGCCAGACCCGCACCCGTCGTCGCGGCCGCACCGGACTGCGCGCTGTTCCGGCTGCCGCCGGAGATCGTGCCCGTCGGCGCGCATTTCGTCATCCGTCCCGCCGCGGGCCCGTTGCCCCTCAGCGGCGCGGACGAGGCGATGATGTGCGCCTGGATCGCACTCGACCCCGCGCTGCCCCTCGACGCGCCGAGCCTGGCCGTCCTCGCCGACGCGCTGCCACCGGGACTGTTCCCGCTGCTCACCGCGCCGGTCGCCGTCCCCACCGTCACCCTGTCGCTGCAACTGCACGCCGATCTCACCCACCTCGGCGACACGCCCGTGCTGGTCCGCGCCACGAACGTCAGCTCCGGTGACGGCTGGTCGGTCGACGACACCGATATCTGGGACGGCGACGGCGTGCTGCTCGCCACCGCCCGTCAAACCCGCCGCGTCCTCGGCTGAACGAGAGCTGGAACATGCCATCCACTACCCCACTCCGGGAGACCAATCCCCGGTTGGTGCTCGCCATCGTCTCCATCGGCGTGCTGTTGTCGAGCCTGGACCTGTTCATCGTCAATGTCGCCATGCCCGCCATGGCAGACGACTTCGGCGCCGGCCTGACCGAACTGTCCTGGGTGCTCAACCTCTACGCCATCGTCTTCGCCGCCCTGCTCGTTCCGGCCGGTCGCCTCGGCGACCGCGGCGGCAACCGCGCCACCTTTCTCACCGGCCTGGCGATCTTCGTGATCGGGTCGGCACTGTGCTCGGCGGCCTGGAACGTGGAGTCGCTCATCGCCTTCCGTGTTCTGCAGGCGGTGGGATGCGCCCTGCTCACCCCGTCCTCCCTCGCACTGGTACTCGCCGCGACACCGCCGCAGCGGCGCGCGGGTGCGGTGCGGCTGTGGGTCGCGTTCGGTGGTCTCGGCGCCGCGCTGGGCCCGGTGCTCGGCGGCTTGCTGGTCGAAATCGATTGGCGCTGGGTGTTTCTCGTGAACGTGCCGATCGGGTTGGCGGCGTTCGCGATCGGTGTCCGTAAGCTGCCGTGCCCGCCCGCCGCGGGCGGCCCGCTGCCCGATCTGCTGGGTGCGGGCGCGCTGATCGGGGCGGTCGGGTCGCTGATCCTGGCCGTCGTCCAGGGTCCCGACTGGGGCTGGACCTCCACCGGAGTCCTCGCCGCGTTCGGTATCGCGATCGTGCTCGGGGTCGTCTTCGCCGTGAGCTCGGCTCGTCATCACAGCCCGATCGTCGACCCCGCCCTGCTCCGGGTCCCGAATTTCGTACTCGCGGGTGCGAATTCGCTGGTGTTCCAGATCGCGTTCGCGGGCATGCTGCTCTCGGTCACGCTCTGGGCGCAGAACGTGTGGGGGTGGTCGGCCTTGCAGGCCGGACTCGCGATCGCGCCCGGCCCCCTGGTCGTGCCGTTCGTCGCCATCGCCGCGGGCAAACTCATCGCGCGAATCGGTGCGGGACCGGTGATCGCGGCAGGCGGACTCGCCTTCGGCGGTGGACTCCTGTGGTGGGCGCGCGCAGCCGAACTGTCACCGGACTATGTCGGTGGCCTGCTCGGCGGCATGCTGCTGACCGGTCTCGGCGTGGGGCTCACCCTGCCGACCGCGTTCGCCGTCGGCGCGGGAACCCTGCCCCCGCAACGCTTCGCGACCGGATCGGGCGTCCTGAGCATGGCCCGCCAACTCGGCCTCGCCCTCGGCGTCGCACTTCTCGTCGCGCTGCTCGGTACGCCCAGCACCCCCGCTGCCACGCTCGACGCCTTCCAGCGCGCCTGGTACGTGACCGCCGCGGTCGCGGTCCTCGCCGGACTCATCGGCTTCGCCGTGCGGACCCCAGCGCAGGCCGGACCACCGATCGAATCGCCCGGCCACACTCCGGAGGCGACCGAAAGATCCGGGGGCGCGGCAGTGTCGGCGTGACCCCGAGCGGTCGGCGACCACGATGTCGCCGGCCGCGTCCTCCGGTCCGCTCAGCCCCAGGTCGCCTGATCGGGGACCGAGGAATCGACGATCACGTAGAAGAAGTGACCGGGAGTCAGCTCGTTCATGTCGTGCCAGCGGCCCCAGGGGTCGCGCTGGTAGTAGTTCTCCATCCCGGTGCCGTCGTCGTAGCAGACGATGTTCGACGTCCCGAACGGACTCCAGTACACATCCGTGCCAGGACGTGGCATCTCGAGCGGGGTGCGGAACAGGTGACTGCACGGCGTGATGACGGGGTCGTAATAGCTGGGCTGGGCGGCGGCGGTGGCCTGTCCGGCGATCCCGGCGACGGTGACAGCGGCGACCGCGAGGCCGAGACGAACGGTGCAACGCATCGAATCTGCTCCTGACCTGAGCGGAAATGAAGGCTCTTCGTATCGCGAACGATATTACGCCCGGTCGTCGATCGGCACGAAAATCAGACCTCAGACGGATCTGCCGAGCCGTTCGGTCGCGCTACCGTGGCAGGAGCGGTTCGGCGGAGGGTAGGAAAGCTGTGGACAGCACGACGATTGCCCGGCAGTGCACATTGTGTGAAGCGCACTGCGGGATTCTGGTCACGGTCGAGGATTCGCGGGTCACCCGCGTCGAAGGCAACCCGGACGACGTGCTGTCGAAGGGCTACATCTGCCCGAAGGCGACAGCCATGGGCGGTCTGCACCACGACCCCGACCGGCTGCGGACACCGATGCGCCGCGTCGGCGACAGTTTCGAACCGGTCGGCTGGGACGAGGCCTTCCGCGAGATCGGTCAGCGTTTGCGCGCGGTGCGGTCCGCGCACGGTCCCAGCGCCATCGGGATGTACATCGGCAACCCGGCCGCGCACAGCTCCTCGGTGATGTACGCAGCGCTGCTACGGGCCGTCCTGCTGACCCGGAACTTCTTCTCCGCGTCCTCGATCGATCAGTTCCCGCAGGAGTTCGTCGCGTGGCGGATGTTCGGCTCGAACGTTCTCATGCCGATCACCGATATAGATCGCACCGACCGGCTGGTGGTGCTCGGCGCCAATCCGGCGGTGTCCAACGGATCGATCACCACCATGCCCGGCGCCAAATCGCGCATCAAAGCGGTCCGCGCCCGGGGCGGCACCGTCGTCGTGATCGACCCGCGCCGCACCGAAACCGCCCGGCTGGCAGACGAACACGTGGCGGTCCGTCCCGGCGGCGATGTGTACCTGCTGCTCGCGATGCTGCATGTGCTGGTCACCGAGGAACTGTGCGACGAACGGGCGGTCCGCGCGCTGTGCACCGGCTGGGACGAGCTGGCCGCACTGGTCGCCGACACCACCGTGGAACGCATGGCGCCACTGGCAGGCGTCGACGCGGACACCATCAGACGGCTGGCCCGTGACCACGCGGCGGCACCCTCGGCAGTGTTGTACGCGCGAATCGGGGTGTGCCAGCAGGTGACGGGCACACTCACCCACTGGCTGGTCAACACGATCAACGCGGTCACCGGCAATCTCGATCGCGCGGGCGGTCAGATGTTCGCGACCCCCGTCGTCGACGCCGCCCGCTACGCGAAGTACCTGCCCGTGGGACACGGCGCGTGGACCGACCGCTCCGGCGCGCACAAGTCGTTCCGCAGCGAACTGCCGGTCGCGGTCCTCGCCGAGGAGATCCGCACCGAAGGACCGGGCCAGATCAAAGCGATGATCACCTACGCGGGCAATCCGGTGCTCTCGACCCCGCAGGCGGACAAGCTCGATGCCGCGCTGGAATCTTTGGATTGCTATGTGGCCGTCGACATGTACATCACCGAGACGACCCGGCACGCCGACTTCATCCTGCCGCCCGTCTCCGCGCTGGAACGCGAGGAACTGAGCCTGCTGTTCCCGATCTTCAGCGTTCGCAACAACGCCCGCTACGACGCCAGGGTGTTCGAGCCGCCGGCCGACGGATTGGACGACTGGCAGATCCTGGCACGACTGGTGACCGAAATGGTCCCGCTACCGGCCCGACGGCTCACCGCACGCGTGCTCAATGCCGCGTTCGAACAGTTCAGCCCCTTGCGACTGTCCGCGGCGGCCGTCGCGACGGGCCCCTACGGAATCCTGCGTCGTGGACGGAACGGGTTGACGCTGAAGAAGATTCGGGACACGGCGGGCGGTGTCGACCTCGGACCGCTGCAACCACGGCTGCCCGAACTGATCGGCACCGGCGACCGCAAGACACACTTGGCACCCGCGGACTTCCTGGCGGCGGTGCGCACGGTCCTCGACGACGCGACCGGGACGGCCGAGCCGGGCTACGACCTCCAGCTCATCGGACGGCGGCACCTGCGCAGCAACAACTCCTGGCTGCACAACATCCCGTCGATGGTGAAGGGCCGCGACCGCTGCACTGTGCTCATCCATCCCGACGACGCCGCCGCCCGTGGTCTCGCCGACGGTGATCCGGCCACGATCGAATCCCCCGTCGGTTCGATCGTGGTTCCGGTGGAGATCAGTGGCGATATTCGCGCCGGGGTGGTGGCGATCCCCCACGGATGGGGCCATCGCGAACCCGGGGTCGGCTGGTCGGTCGCGGCGGGCCTGCCGGGCGCCAATGTCAACCTGCTGCACGACCCGGCCCGCACCGACCTGCTCTCCGGCACGTCGGCGGTCAACAGCACATGGGTGCGGGTGAACCCGGTGGCGTCCGAAACCCCGGACGCCACACCACGATCCGAGGTCGTGGCCGCGCCGCGGTGAACCCGGCTACGAGGTCGGGTCCACCGCGCCGGGGTCAGCGAAAGCGCAGGTTCGCGGTGGCGAGACCGAAGATCTTGCGGCCGCCGGACTTGGCGACGATGGCGATCACCGCGCTGCGGGTCTCCGGGTCGAGGGACTTCACGCGGCCGGTGTACTCGACCTGGCCGCCCTCCCGGCCGACGATGGTGTAGGTCGACAGCCGAACGCCGTAGCGGGTGACGGCGCCGGGGTCGCCGGACCACGTGGACAGGAAGCCCGCACCCAGACCCATGGTGAGCATGCCGTGGGCGATGATGTCGGGCAGGCCCGCCAGCTCGGCGATCTTCTCGTCCCAGTGGATGGGGTTGCCGTCGCCGGAGACGCCGGCGTAGTTGACGAGATCACCGCGCGAGACGCGGGCGTCGCGGAGCGGGAGTTCGTCGCCGACGGTGAGTTCGTCGAACGACAGCGTGGTGCTGGGGACGCGGGCGGCGCCCTCGACCGACAGCACAACTTCGCCCTCGGGACGCAGGGTGGTCTCCACCACGGCGTTCTTGTCGGCGCTGTAGATGCTCACGCCGTGCAGCATGATGTTCTCCACCGCGGCGGTGATCGCAGGATCCACGCCGTCGTCCCCGGTGATACCGACGACCGTGGTGTGCATGATGTGCACGGTCTCGCCGAGCTCGTCGACGAAGGTGTTGGTGACAGTGATCAGGTCCTTGCCCGCGATCGTGCGCACCGAGGTCAGCTCGACATCGACCACGAGTCGGTCACCGGCCACGATCGGCTTGTGCTGTTCGAAGACCTGCTCGGTCTGCACGAACATGTCGTAGCCGACGACCACCGTTTCGAACAACAATTTGTTCGCCGCCATAGCCGGGATGGAGACGAACGTCAGCGGCGCGACCAGACCCGGGTAGCCGAGCGCGGCGGCGGCCTCGTCCTCCCAGTGGGCAGGATGGAAGTCCTGGACGGCGCGCGCGTATTCGCGGATCTTCTCGCGACCGACCTCGTAGACGCCCTCGACCCGGTAGTAGTGCCCTACCTTCGACGCGGTGTCAGGGCCATCGATGGGCGGGGCATCGACTACGGAAGTCACTATGAATCACCTTCGTTCGGGGAACGGACACCCGGCAGGCTAGTCGACGCGCAGGCGGACCGGGCATTCCTTGGCACAGTTCACAGTTCTGCGCTCTTCCACCGCGGTCAGAACGAGGGTACGTCGCTGGTGCTGGCGTTGCCACCGATCGAAGGCTGCAGCGTGATCTCCCAATCGGAGTCACCGTCGAACGGGTCGTCGAACTTCTGGAACTCACGCTCGCGGGTGAAGGCCAGCGTCGCCTCGTCCCAATCCTTGCCGGTCTTCAGATAGACGTAGTACGTGCCGTCGATCCCGGTGAGGGTGGCGTTGGAATTGCCCTGCACGTAGATGGTGGCCTGCGGCTTCTTGGGATCACCGTTGGTCACCACGACCGCGAAGTCGTCGCTGTTGCCGTTGACGATGTCGAGCTTGCCCGCACCGACCAGCCCGTCCTGCTGGACCACCGCTCCGTTCTCGCCACGACGGTTCAGCACCGGCGCCGCGGGAGTGGTCGCGCGCACGGTCGTGGTCGCCTTCGACGAACTGCTCGCCGGCGCGGCGTCGACGGACTGTCCCGACTCGCATCCCGCTACCAGAAGGGCCACCGCGATCGCGGACACGGCATACCACTGACGATTCGACATCGTTCCCACCCCATGCTCATGGACCGGACTCCCCGATCCGGTCTTCCTCGCCAGTATTGCGCGAATTGCCCGGTATGTCATCACAACTCATCCTGGAAACCCGCCCCCACATCATCTGGAATGAGTCATGATCTGGAATGTGTCCACCACATCGGACTTCGAACAGATGCTGCGCGCAGCCTCCCTGCGCGTCACCGCGCCACGTCTGGCGGTGCTCACCGCAGTGCACCAGCATCCGCATGCCGATACGGACACCATTCTGAGCCGAGTCAGAGCCACCCTCGGGGCCGTCAGCCAGCAGGCCGTCTACGACGTACTGCGGGCACTCACCAGCGCCGGACTGCTCCGGCGGATCCAGCCGATGGGCACCGTCGCGCGCTATGAGACCCGCGTCGGTGACAACCATCATCACCTGGTGTGCCGATCCTGTGGGGTGATCGTCGATGTCGAGTGCGCCGTCGGCGACGCACCCTGTCTGACTCCCCTCGACGACCGCGGTTTCGTCGTCGACGAGGCAGAAGTCATCTACTGGGGCAGGTGCCCCGACTGCACGACATCACCATCACTCTCCTGAAAGGATTCACCGTGCCCGAGGAACACCCACCTATCGCGGAAGCCAACACGGAAGCCGGTGACAGTGGTTGCCCCGTCATGCATCGTCCGTTCGCCTCCACCGACGCGCGCGGAGCGAACGCCGAGTGGTGGCCGAACCAGCTCAATCTCACACTGCTGCAGAAGAATCCGCCCTCGGTGAACCCGATGGGCGAACACTTCGACTACGCGGCCGAATTCGCCACCCTCGACCTGGCCGCGGTGAAGGCCGACATCGAGCAGGTCATGACGACCTCGCAGTCCTGGTGGCCCGCCGACTTCGGCCACTACGGCCCGTTCTTCATCCGGATGGCCTGGCACTCCGCGGGCACCTACCGGGTCGGCGACGGCCGCGGCGGCGCGGGCGCGGGCCTGCAGCGCTTCGCCCCGCTCAACAGCTGGCCCGACAACGCCAGCCTGGACAAGGCGCGCCGGCTGCTGTGGCCGGTGAAGAAGAAGTACGGCCGCAAGCTGTCGTGGGCCGACCTCATCGTCTACACCGGCAACGTCGCGCTCGAGTCGATGGGCTTCGAGACGTTCGGTTTCGGTGGCGGCCGCGTCGACGCGTGGGAGCCCGAGGAAGACGTGTTCTGGGGCCCCGAGCGCACCTGGCTCGGCGACGAACGCTACACCGGTGACCGTAACCTCGAGCGTCCGCTCGCCGCGGTCCAGATGGGCCTGATCTACGTCAATCCCGAAGGCCCCAACGGCAATCCGGATCCCATCGCCGCCGCCGTGGACATCCGCGAGACCTTCGCGCGGATGGCGATGAACGACGAGGAGACCGCCGCGTTGATCGCCGGCGGCCACACCTTCGGCAAGACCCACGGTGCGGGCGACGCCGATCTGGTCGGCGTCGAACCGGAAGCCGCACCGCTGGAACAGCAAGGGCTGGGCTGGAAGAGCAGCTTCGGCACCGGAGTCGGCGAGGACGCGATCACCAGCGGCCTGGAAGGCATCTGGAACAGCACCCCCATCACCTGGGACAACAACTTCCTCGAAACCCTCTACGGGTACGAATGGGAGCTGACCAAGAGTCCGGCGGGCGCGCACCAGTGGATTCCGAAGGACGGCGCGGGCGCCGACACTGTGCCCGACCCGTTCATCACCGGCAAGAAGCGCGCACCGATCATGCTCACCACCGACCTGTCGCTGCGGTTCGACCCGATCTACGGCCCGATCACCCGCCGCTGGCTGGAGAACCCCGCGGAGTTCGCCGACGCGTTCGCCCGCGCCTGGTACAAGCTCACCCACCGCGACATGGGTCCGATCGCCCGCTACCTGGGCCCGCTGGTTCCGTCCGAGGAACTGCTGTGGCAGGACCCGGTGCCCGCCCAGAACGGCCCCGTGATCGGTGATTCCGAGATCGCCGCGCTCAAGGGTCAGATCCAGGCCGCCGGCCTGTCCATCGCCCAGCTGGTGACGACGGCGTGGGCGGCGGCCTCGTCGTTCCGCGGCAGCGACAAGCGCGGCGGCGCCAACGGCGGCCGGATCCGGCTGCAGCCGCAGGCGGGCTGGGCGGTCAACCAGCCCGACGAGCTCGCCCAGGTGGTGCGCGTCTACGAGGGCATCCAGGACACGTTCAACGCCGGCGGCGGCACGCAGGTGTCGTTCGCCGACCTGGTCGTCCTCGGCGGCGCGGTCGGTGTGGAACAGGCCGCCCAGGCTGCCGGTTTCCCGGTGACGGTGCCGTTCACGCCGGGTCGTACCGACGCGACCCAGGCCCAGACCGACGTCGAGTCGTTCGACGCGCTCGAGACCCCGGCCGACGGGTTCCGTAACTACGTGTCCAAGGACGCGCAGATCCCCGCGGAGTTCCTGCTGATCGACAAGGCGAACCTGCTCACGCTCAGTGCGCCGGAGATGACCGTGCTGATCGGCGGTCTGCGCGTGCTCGGCGCGAACTACCAGTCCTCGCCGCTGGGCGTGTTCACCGATACCCCGGGTGCGCTGACGAACGACTTCTTCGTCAACCTCCTCGACATGGGTACCGAGTGGGCGCCCTCGGCCGCCGACGAGAACAGCTACGAAGGCCGTGACCGCTCCTCCGGTGCGGTCACGTGGACCGGCAGCCGCGTCGACCTGGTGTTCGGCTCCAACTCGCAGCTGCGGGCCGTGGCCGAGGCCTACGCGACCGACGATGCGAAGGAGAAGTTCGTGCACGACTTCGTCGCCGCGTGGACCAAGGTCAGCAACCTGGACCGGTTCGACGTCACCGCCTGATCCGAACAACGCAACACCCTGCGGCTCAGCTCGAGTCGCAGGGTGTTGCGTTGGTGGCTAGGACTCGGCGAGGGCGGCCAGCCGGTCCACCGATGCCTGCAGCTTGTCGGCGGTGGTGGCCTTGGCCCGCACCTGACGCAACTCGTCGTGCAGTTCGGTCCAGTCATAGGTGTGGGTCACCCGGGTGTGGGTGTCGTCGATCGGCTCGAGCTCCCAGCGCCACAGGTGTCCCGGCGGGGTCTTGTCCCGCTCCGACGGGTTCCACGCGATACGGCGCCCCTCCTCGAACTCGACGATGTGGTTGTCGCGGTCGGCGCCGTTGGTCAGCGTCGTGGTGAACACGTCACCGACCGCGCGGACCCGCTGGCCTTCGACGGCCTGCGCGAGGTTGTCGTTGCCGTCCCAGCGCGGCTGCTGCGCGGGATCGGCGATCAGGTCGAAGATCGCGGCGGTGGGCGCCGCGATGTCGCGGGAGGCGTGGACGATGCGTGGCACGTCGATGGTTTCGGTCACCGGGCGATAGAACCAGCAGCTCACCCACCCCGGCAACCATTCCGCTCGAGCACGCGACTAACTCGTTCGATACACCGCGAACACCGGGATCTCCCGATCGGTCTTGTCGCGGTACTCGGCGAAGCCCGGCAGCCGCTCGACCATCCGGTCGTAGAGGGCGGTGCGCTCGGGATCGGCGACGAGTTCCGCCTTGCCCCGGTATGTTTCGGTCCCGACCTCCACGGTGAGTTCCGGGTCGGCGAGGAGGTTGTGATACCAGGCCGGGTGTTTGTCGGCGCCACCGTTGGAGGCGATCAGCACGATCCGGTCGCCGTCGGGCAGGAACACCAGCGGATTGGTGATCGCGCGCCCGGACTTCGCGCCGGTGGTGGTGATGATCACCATGGCGTCGTTGCCTTCGAACATGCCACCGACGCGGCCGCCGTTGGCGCGGAACTCGGCGATCACCTGGTCGTTGAAAGCATTCATCGTGGTCCTTTCGTCGGGTAACTCCCCCTGCCCCAACGATCCAGGCGCGCCCCGCATTCCGGCGCTGTCCACGGCATATGCGCCGAAGTAGTGACTTACTCTAACGTTGCGGGGTGCTAGGACATTCTCATGCGACCAGTGGGGCGCTGGCCTGGGCCGGTACGGCCGCCGCGTTACCGCTCACAGTCGCCGCTTTCCCCCTGTTCGACAGCGACACAACGCGATTCGGCATCGCCGAACTCATCATGGGCACGCTGCTCACCGCCGGTGCGGCGCTGCTGCCGGACGCGGATCATCCCAGCGGCACCATCTCCCACGTCCTCGGGCCGGTGTCACATCACCTGTGCCGGTTGATCTCCTGGGCGTCGGGCGGACATCGTCACGGCACGCATTCACTGCTGTTCGTCGTCGCCGCGGTCGCGGCCACCTGGGCCGGGGAGCACTACCTCGGCCGAC
The DNA here is from genome assembly GCF_053608345.1 of Nocardia sp. NPDC055050. Classification (NCBI taxonomy): domain Bacteria; kingdom Bacillati; phylum Actinomycetota; class Actinomycetes; order Mycobacteriales; family Nocardiaceae; genus Nocardia; species Nocardia sp. NPDC055050. The sequence goes on along the minus strand of NZ_JBSGVG010000041.1, from coordinate 12,704 downwards.
CGTTCACCCTCGGCCTCGTGTTCTTCCTGCTCGCCCTCGCGGTGCGATCGCTGCACCTGTGCCCGCCGGGAAAGAGCGTCCGGACCTACGGAACGGTGATCGTGCTCGCGACGGCGGGCACCTTCGCGGTCGACCAGTGGATCGTCGATCGACCGGCATGGCTGCCGATCTGCGTGGGTCTCGGCTGTCTGGCCCACCTGCTCGGCGACTGCCTCACCGATCGGGGCTGCCGGTTGCTGTGGCCGTTTCCGTTGCGCACCCGGGTGCCGCTGATCGAGCGGACCGGGAACCGGGTCGAGACCTGGGTCATCTCTCCCCTGTTCGTGCTCGGCACGATGGGCGCGCTCTGGTACGCGATCGTCCACCGGCCGTGATCGCTGGGACGGCGGGGTTCCCGCCGTCCCGAGCCGACCGGCGTAGCCGGTTCTTCGCTGATTGCCCCGATCGGATCACATGTTTAGATGCGCATATCGCAGTATCAGAATGATTTTTGTGAGGCCTCCCAACTCTGACACTCAGGGCATCGTCGCAAATCTCGAAGCCGCCCCAACCCCACCATCATTCAGTGCACAGTTGTACTCTCAACTCTGTGACGGAGCAGCTCCCCCAAGCCCAGGCCGAAGTACAGGCGCTCACACGGCTCGCCGGTGACGAGTTCGCCGGGGCGGTCGATGGGATCGCGGCCATCCACCGAGCCCTCTCCGACCGGGTATTCGCGGCGGTGCGGCTGGGCGTCGGTCCCGCGGCGGCGCCGGTGAAAATCGTCCACGACGCCATCACCGATGGCGTGTACGCCGCCGTCAGCGGCACCGGCTTCGTCGTCGGCGAGGTCGCGAGCGCGGTCCAGCTGCCCGGTGTCACCGCCCCCTCGCGCACCGTGTGGGGTGCGGGCATTCTCGCCGCGATCCAGGGGCTGATCGGTGACACGCTCGAGGACGAGACCCCGATCCTCTCCTCCCCCATGACCTTTCGCGTCGACGGCGTCCCCGTCCCACCCGAGGAGTTCGCCGCCCACGTCCCGGTGCCGACGACCCGGCTGGTCGTGCTCCTGCACGGACTCGTGGAGACCGAACACTCCTGGCGGCTCGGCAATCGTCCCACCTACGGCGAGCGCCTCGAAGACGATCTCGGCTACACCCCGCTCTTCGTCCGCTTCAATACCGGTCTGCACATCTCCGAGAACGCCGCCCAGCTCAGCGCCCTGCTGACCCGCCTGGTCGACAGCTGGCCGATGCCGGTGCACGAGATCTGCCTGATCGGGCACTCGATGGGCGGACTGGTCATGCGCAGCGCCTGCCATCAGGCCGAGGAGTCGGGCCAGCAGTGGGTGCGATCGGTGCGGCAGGTGGTGTGCCTGGGTTCACCACACCTCGGTGCGCCGCTCGAACAGCTCGTGCACTACGCGTCGGCCGCGCTCGATCTGCTGCCCGAGACCCGGCCGCTGAGCACACTGCTGCGCAGGCGCAGCGCGGGCATCCGCGACCTACGGCAGGGCTCGCTGGTCGACGAGGACTGGCGCGACCTCGACGTGGACACCCTGCGCGCACGAGCGGTGAAGGAAGTGCCGCTGCTGCCCGGCGTCGATCACTACTTCGTCACCACCACCATCACCCACAGCCCGAAACATCCGCTCGGCGTTATCATCGGCGACGGCATGGTTCTCACCGGCAGCGGGTCGGGGCGCGGCCGGACCCGGCGCCTCGATTTCGACGCGGTCAACAGCCTGCACATCCCCGCGGCGAACCATTTCAGCCTGCTCAATCACGACGCTGTCTACGAAGCGCTGCACGGCTGGTTGACGAGCGCACCCCGCCGCGCGCGTCAGGTGGATACGCTGTGGCCATGACTCTCGACCACGGCGACCCGGGCGACGCACCTGCCATTCCGCTGCCGACCGCCCCCCTGGCCAACGAGGCCCGCCCCTCGCCGGCCGAAGAAGCCAGAACGATCGCGGCGGGCACCAATACCGGCACGCTGGCCAGCCTCACCGCCGACGGCGCGCCGTGGGCGTCGTTCATCACCTACGGATTGCTCGACGGCGCACCGGTACTGAGCGTGTCGCGCCTGGCCGAACACGGCCGCAACCTGGCCGCCGACCCGCGCGCCAGCATCGCGATCGTCACCCCCGACATCCCGGCCGACCCGCTGGCGGGCACCCGGATCACCCTCGCCGGTTTCGTGGAACGCCCGACCGGCGCCGAGGCGGAAGCGGCCCGCGCGGCCCACCTGGCGGCGATCCCGGCGGCCAAGTACTACATCGACTACAGCGATTTCACGCTGTGGGTGCTGCGCGTCGAGCGGGTACGCTGGGTCGGCGGCTACGGCCGGATGGATTCGGCCTCGGCCGCGGAATACCTTGCCGCACAGCCGGACCCGATCGTCGCACACGCCGCGCCCGGTGTCGCGCACCTCAACGCCGACCATGCCGAAGCGCTGCTGGCGATGGCCCAGCAGCTGGGCGGATTCCCCGACGCCATCGCCGCCACCTGCGAGAAGGCCGACCGCTACGGCCTCGACCTGCGGGTGGAATCACCACGCGGCGTGGCGCTCACCCGAGTCGGCTACGCCAGCCCCCTGTCCGAGATCAGCGAATTGCGTGCGGCGACAGTGGAACTCGCGCGCCGGGCCCGCGCGACGCCCTGATCACGCCTCGTACAGCTCGAGCGGCAGGTCGTCCGGATCGAAGAAGAAGGCCATCTGCTTGCCGGTGTGCTCATCGGTGCGCAGTTCCTCGGTCCGGACGCCCCGTGCCCGCAGCTCATCGAGGGCGGCGGGCACGCTCGCGACCGCCAGAGCCAGATGCCGCAACCCCGCCGCTTCCGGTCTGCTCGGGCGTGCGGGCGGGTCGGGAAACGAGAACAGTTCGATGCGAACCCCGCCGGGCAACTCGATGTCGAGCTTCCACGAATCGCGATCGGCCCGGTAGTTCTCGTCGAGGACGGTCCCCCCGAGAGTCTCGATATAGAAACTCTTGGAGCGGGCGTAGTCCATCGCGATGATCGCGATGTGGTGGATGCCGAGAAATTGCACGCCGCAACGCTAGCGGATGCCCGCCGGCGGATCCCGCACGGACGCGACCGGCGCGACCTTCCTCGGTATCGGGCGCGCACTCAGCTCCAGAGCACCGCGACCAGCACGTTCACGATCGCGAGCCCACCGGCGGCGTCGGTCATCCAGTCGATCTGCTTGCCGCGCTTCGCGTCACCGCGGCCCATTTCGGCGAACGCCGCCACCGCGACCGCGACAACCAGCTTCACCGCCAGCTTCGTCGTATCCGGATCCTTGTCGAGCGAGTCGACCGCCGAAGCCAGCCCCGCCAGGATCACCCCGGTGATCAGCTGGGCGCGCGCGCCCCACACCATCAGCTCGGACACCACCGGACGCGAGGCGACGTACCCACCGACCACCGCGGCCATGCCGAGCAGGTGGGTGACAACCACCAGGTCATAAACGAATTCCATGGGTGCGAAGCGTAGTTCAGACGGCAGCGTGGTTCAGACGAAAGCGGCCGGTGCCCGAAGGCACCGGCCGGTTCAGACGAACTATTCCGTGGCCAGGATCAGCCCAGCTGCTCGTCCAGCAGATGCGCGTCCTTGCGGATGCCGAAGGCGGTGATGACTTCCATGACACCGATGACGATCAAGAAGATGCCGACGACCCAGACCAGCGTGGTGAGGGAGCTGATCGGCCACACGATCAGGACGACACCGGCCAGCGCGCTGATGATGCCGTAGAAGATCTGCCAGCCCCGGCCGGGCACGCCCGACTCCGAGATGGCGGCGAACAGGACGGCGACGCCACGGAACAGCCAGCTGATGCCGATGAACAAGCCGAGCAACACAATCGAGGTGAGGTCGTCGCGGAAGCAGAACACACCGATGATCAGCGACAGCACACCACTGATGAACGACAGCACCCGAAAGCTGGTGCTCGGCAGGTGGGTGAAGGCGGCGATCAGCTGGAAGATACCGCTGACAACCATGTAGATACCGAACAGAATGCCCGCCACGAGCAGCGACGGACCGGGCCACACCAGCACGATGATGCCGAGGACCACCGCGAGGAGGCCGGTGACCAGAACTGTTTGCCAGGTTTTCTTGGCAAGAGCCGTGAACGGGCTCCCAATCACGGTATTTGTCGTCATGACGAGATGTTATGCCCGCTCGCTCTGGTTTTCCGGAAATTAGCTGGAGCTGTCATCGTGTCGCGATCGCGCGCGGCGCCGTGAGCGGGCCCACAGGCGAGCCGTCACATCGTTGCCCTCGCGAAAGTTTGGTCGCCGACAGTCTCGGGTAGATGAAGAATGTGTCGGTTGTACTCGTGCTGCAAGCTCGGGGCCTCGGTGAGCTTCTCTCCGCGGTCCCGGCTCTGCGTGCCCTGCGCCGGGCCGAACCACAGAGCCGGATCGTCCTGGCGGCGCCGCATCGGTTGGAACAGATCGTCGACCTGATCTCCTCGGTCGATGAACTCGTCGCCACCGCCGACCCGGCCGCCCTGATCTGGGATGGACCCGCGCCCGAATTAGCGGTGAACCTGCACGGCCCCGACGGCGCCAGCGCCCGAGCACTGGCCGATACCGGCGCCGCGCGGATCATCGGTCATCGCACGCCCGCGCTGCCCAAGCTCGCCGGTCCGCGCTGGGATCCCGACGCGCATGTCGTCGACCGGTGGTGCCGCCTGCTCGAGGGCGAGGGCATCGACGCGGATCGGCGAAACCTCGGATTGGTGCCGCCGGTGGCCTCGATCAGCCGGCGCGATTGCATCGTCGTCCATATCGGCGCGGGCGCGCCCGCCCGGCGGTGGCCGCCGGAGCGGTTCGCCGCGGTGGTGCGCCACCTGCTGGTACTGGGCCGCGACGTGGTGCTCACCGGCGACCCGTTCGAGCACGACATCGCTCGACAGGTGGCCGCGCAGGCCGGCTTGCCCGACGACCGGGTCCTCGCCGGTCGGCAGAACCTCACCGACCTCGCGGCGACGGTGGCCGAGGCCGCCCTCGTGATCAGCGGCGATACCGGTGTCGCACACCTGGCGACAGCGTTCGGCACCCGCACGGTCCTGCTGTTCGGCCCCACGCCACCGCGCCGCGGCGGCCCGCCCGCGCATCTGCTGGGCAGGCACGCGGTGCTCTGGGCCGGACAGGTCGGCGATCCGGACGGCCTGAGCACCGACCCCGGTCTGCTGCGGATCGGCGTGCCCGAGGTGATCGCGGCGGTCGATATGCAGCTGGACAAGCAGGCGTGGGCCGAATCCGGCCGGTCACGTTACCGCCGGGTGGGCTGAGCCGGGTCGGCGTCGGCCGCCTCGCGCAGAGCGGCGGCATGGGCGGCCAGCGCGCTGGGCCAGTACTTGTCGAGGTAGTCGCGCGCGTCGTTGAGGCCGCGGGGATCGAGGGAGTAGAGGTGCCTGTTCCCGTCGCGGCGCATGCGGACCAGGTGGGCCTCGCGCAGGACGCGCAGGTGCTGCGACGCGGCTGAACTGGTGATCCCGGTGGCGGCGGCGAGGTCGGCCACCGAGCGGGGACCCTGCGGCAGCAATTCGAAGATCGCGCGCCGGGTGGGGTCGGACAACGCCGTGATGGCACGGACTCCGTTAGCGTCCACTGAATCAGTGTCCCTGGGATGCGGAATCTCGGCAACGATCTTGACCAGGGCAATTTCACCCGGTGAGTAACAGGATGTTGGCTATTCGTTAGAGTATCGTTATAGATCAACTGGGGTTATAGCGCTTCGTGATCGCAGCCACAGGATTGGCCGCGAAGGTTACGGTTTAGCTACGTTCATAACCATGTTCGTGACCAACCCGTTATCTGCTCGAGTCTCCGACGCCTTCGCAGGTCGTTGGGGAGGCGTGGTCGCGGGTGCGGTGGCTTTGTCCGCACTCGTGGGTACCTCCGTCGCCACTTTCAGTGAGCCCGAGAGCCCTGTTCCCACTACTACGATCGCCGCGGACGCCACCGAGGCCATCAACGCCGGCCAGTCGCCGTACCGCTTCACCGCGTACACCCCCGCCGAGGCCCAGGGCCCGCAGGGCGCGACCCCCGCGTCCGCCCCGATCCCGTGGGAGGAGCACCGCGAAGCCGTCGGCCTGGAACTGCCGCCGCTGCCGTTCATCGCTCCCCCGCCGCCGCCGCGCCCGCAGACCGTTCGCCCGGTCAGCGGCAGGCTGACCTCCTACTACGGCGCCCGCTGGGGCACCGCGCACAACGGCATCGACTTCGGTGACCCGATCGGCGCGCCGATCTTCTCCGTCACCGACGGTACCGTGATCGAGGCCGGTCCGGCGTCGGGCTTCGGCCTGTGGGTCCGCGTCCAGCAGGATGACGGCACCATCGGTGTGTTCGGCCACGTGAACGACATCCTGGTCGAGGTCGGTCAGCACGTCAACGCCGGTGACACCATCGCCACCGTCGGTAACCGTGGCAACTCCACCGGCCCCCACCTGCACTACGAGGTGCATGTGCCCGACGGCTCGCTCTACGGCGCCCCGATCGACCCGCACCCGTGGCTCGCCGCGCGTGGCGTCGATGCCGGCGTCGCCCAGGACTGATACCGCTCACCCACTGATCGCCGCCCGGCGCGCGATCAGGAATTCCCGAAGCCGCGCGACCGCGAGCGTCGAGTCATGGTCTCCCGAGACCAGGCCGACCTCGCGGTCGCGTTCGCCATCGATGGGTATCACCGCCAGGTCGGGGTTCGCGACCTCGGCGGCGGGCAGTAGCGCGACGCCCTGCCCGAGTGCGACCAGTGCGCGCAGGGTTTCGAACTCGGTGATCTCGAAGACCACTCGCGGTGTGAAACCCGCTGCGGCACACCAGCTGTCGAGCAGGGTGCGCAGCTGGTAGCTGGGCGGGTTCGCGATGAACGCCTCATCGGCCAGTTCGGCGAGGTCGACGCGGGCGCGCCGGGCCAGCGGATGCGTGCGCGACACGTGCAGGTCGATGCGCTGACGGCCGAGATCGACGGTCGGCAGGTCGGCCGGGGGCGGGATCATCACCGCGAGGTCGAGCCTGCCCTCGCGCACCTGCTCGGCCAGCGCCTCGCCGTGCGCCTGCACCAGATGCAACCGGATCCGAGGCGCGCGGGTGTGGAACTGCGCGAGCAACGACGGAATGCTGACCGGGCCGAGCGTGAGCGGGAATCCGAACCGCACCAGCCCGCTGTCGGGGTCGGCGTCGGCGCGCACCTGCCGCACCGCGTCGTCGAGTGCGCGCACCAGTCCCCGGGTGTGTGCGTAGAGATCACGCCCCTGCGGGGTGAGGGTGACCCCGCGCCCGACCGGCTGGAACAACGCCACGCCGAGGAGCTGCTCCATCGTTCTGATCCGGCGGCTGAGCGAGGACTGCGGCACGCCGAGTCGCTGGGCCGCGCGCGTGAAGTGGCCTTCTTCGGCCGCCGCGTCGAAGGCGGTCAGCAGCGGAGCCAGTGCCTGCGCTCCCGCCTCCGCTGAATCATCCATATCCGGATCATATCCTCGGCGATTCCGTATTGGACGGATCGCTGTTTCCGGCGTGAGGATGGCGGTACACAGCTCACGGGAGGTTCGACCATGAACGACACCACACCCACACGGCCCAGCACCGGCAGCGGCGACGACATTCTCGACGCGGTACTCATCGGCGGCGGCATCATGTCGGCCACGCTCGGCGCCCTGCTGAGCACCCTCGCGCCCGACTGGTCGATCGCACTGTTCGAACGGCTCGGCGAACCGGCGGCCGAGAGCAGCCATCCGTGGAACAACGCGGGCACCGGGCACTCCGGGTTGTGCGAGCTCAACTACATGCCCGACGCGGGCGACGGCGCCAAGGCGGCCGGGATCGCCGATCAGTTCGCGCTCTCGCGCCGGTTCTGGTCGGCGCTGGCCCACCGTGGTGAGCTCGCGCCCGACACGTTCCTCACCTCGACACCGCATGTCACGGCGGTCTTCGGCGAGCGAGACATCGCCTACCTGCGCCGGCGGTACGCCACGCTGCGCACGCTGCCCGCGTTCGCGGAGATGGAGTACACCGAGGATCGTGCGGTGATCGCCGGCTGGGCGCCGCTGCTCGTGCGCGGCCGGGCCGACGGCGAGGCGATGGCCGCCACCCGGCACACCGCGGGCACCGATGTCGACTTCGGGGCGCTGACCAGGTCGTTGTTGTCGACGATGAGCGCGGCGGGCAACGCGGTCCGGATGCATCGTGAGATCACCGGGCTCACCCGCAGCGCTGACGGGCTGTGGACCGTGCGCGGCCGCGATCTCGACAGTGGGCGGCGGTTCCAGGTCAGGGCGCGGTTCGTGTTCGTCGGTGCGGGCGGGTACGCGTTGCGGCTGTTGCAGCGGGCCGGTCTCCCCGAGGTGCGTGGATACGGGGTGTTCCCACTGGGCGCGCAGTTCCTGCGCACCGACAACCCCGAGGTCGTCGCCGAGCATCACGCCAAGGTCTACAGTCAGGCCGCGCTGGGCGCACCGCCGATGTCGGTCCCGCATCTGGATCGCCGCGAGGTCGACGGCACCGGCGCACTGCTGTTCGGCCCCTACGCCACCTTCAGCACCCGCCTGTTGCGCCACGGCAAGCTCACCGATCTGTTCACCACGCTGCGCCCGCACAATATCGTCCCGCTGGTCTCGGTCGGTCTGCGGAATTTCGATCTGGTCCGCTACCTCGTCACCGAGCTACTGGCCTCACCCCGGCGCAAGTTCGCCCAGCTGCAACGCTTCTACCCCACCGCCGACGCCGCTGATTGGACCCTGGTCCAAGCCGGGCAACGCGCCCAACTGGTCAAACCCGATCGCGAGCGCGGCGGCGTCCTCGAATTCGGCACCGAACTGGTCACCGGCGCGGACGGCACCATCGCCGGCCTTCTCGGTGCCTCCCCCGGTGCCTCCATCGCGCCGTCGATCATGAGCGACCTGCTCGAGCGCTGCTTCCCCGAACGCCGATACGAGTGGGCCACACTGCTCGCCGAATTGCTGCCGCCTGTCCGATCGACCACCGACGTCACGTCGTAGAACACCTGTCGGACAAGCACACCCGCACCCCGGCCGGGGTGCGGATGTCGTTCACCGCGGGGCGGTGACGAGTGCGCCGATCAGGCGGTGGCTGCGGGCCGACATCTGGGCGGCGGTCTGGTCGGGATGACGCAACCACCACAGGACCAGCGAGGTCACCGCGCCCATCCAGACGTCGGTCAGCGCCGAGAGGTCGGTGGGGTCGGTGAGCTCGACAGCACCGATGGCATCGGCGACACCGCGCGCGGCCTGGGCGGCGATGCGGCGGCGGGCGACGCGGACGGCGTCGGCGGCGGGGCCGTCGTCGGGGTGGGAGCGGTCGAAGAGCACGGTCCAGTCGTGTGGGCGCGGTTCCAGCGCGACGAAGATCGCGTCGAGCGTCCGTTCCGCCTTGCTGAGACCACCGGCCCCGGCGATAGCGGATTCGATCGCGTCGAACAGGACGGTGGCCGCCCGGTCCACGCAGGTGATGTAGAGCCCGTCCTTGGACTGGAAGTAGGTGTAGACCAGCGGCTTGGACACGCCCGCGCGCTGCGCGACATCGGCCAGGGACAGCCCCGCGTAACCCACACGACCGATTTCGGCGACGGCGGCGTCGAGGATCTGCTGTTCGCGCTCGGGGCGGGGGACACCTTTGGTACCGGCTGTGCTCACCGTTCCATCCAACCATCGACCTCCGTGCCGGTTGACACCCAATTGGTCCCTTTGTAATTTACCATTAAGTAAATTACCTGTTCGCCCCCGCTGTACGCCTCGACAGGAGTCTCCGTGTTCGCCGAAGTCGCACAATCGGTACTGCTCAACCCGCCCGCACTCCCCCGCGTGCTCGCGCGGCTGGTCCGTGGTGAGCAACACGAGATCGCCGGGAAGACGGTCGTGCTGACGGGCGCCTCGTCGGGCGTCGGCAAAGCCGCGGCACACGCGCTCGGCCGGGAAGGGGCGCGGGTGGTGCTCGTCGCCAGGAATGCCGAGCCGCTGGCCGAGGTGCGCGACGCGGTTCGCGTCGAGGGCGGGGATGCCGAGATGATCACCTGCGACCTCGCCGACGCCGAGCAGACCGACGCGCTGGCGAAGACCCTGCTCGAGCAGTTCGGGACGGTCGACGTGCTGGTGAACAACGCGGGCCGTTCGATCCGCCGCGGCGCCGCCGACACCACCGACCGGTTCCACGACTACGAACGCACCATGGCGCTGAACTACTTCGGAGCGACCCGGCTCACGATGGGACTGCTGCCGTCGATGCTCGACGCGGGCACCGGCCACGTCGTCAATGTCGCGACCTGGGGTGTGGCGGCGGGATCGATGCCGCTGTTCACCGCTTACCACGCGTCGAAGGCGGCGCTCGGCGCGTTCGGGCGCAGTCTCGGCGCGGAGACCCGGCGCCGTGGCGTGCACGTCACCACCATCGGCTATCCGCTGGTGCGCACCGAGATGATCGCGCCCACCGGCAAGTACGCCGACGCGGCGGCACTGTCGGCCGAGGAAGCCGCCGACTGGATCACCACCGCGATCCGGACCCGCCCGGTCGAGCTGTACCCGACCTACACTCGCGTACTCCAGGCCCTCGCACTCGTCTCACCCCGCGCGGTCGACGCCGCGATCTGGCGCATGGGAATCTGAGACAACCCCTAGAACTCGCGTAGCCCGACCCGTACCCGGGTATCGGAGCCGAACCGTTCCACAGCGGGACGTGGTGTGGCGCACCGGATTTCTACCTTCGGTACATGGCGACGATCGACCTCACCCACACGCTGTCCCGCATCACATCCCCCACCGCACGCGACGGCGCCGACCGCGCCCCCTGGCACGGCCCGCTGCTGGTGAATTCCGCGCTCATGACCGCACTGGTGGTGGTGTCGATGGTCGGGATGGTGGTCGACGACCGACTGCTGCTCGGCGAGTCGGTGTGGCTCAAACCGGCCAAGTTCGGGCTCGCCTTCGCCCTCTACGGCGTGACCCTGGCCTGGATACTGCGGCTGCCGCATCGCGGACGGCGTGCTACCTGGTGGCTGGGCACTGTCTTCGCGATCACCGGGGTCGCCGATGTGGGATTCATCGCGGTCCAGGCGGCACGCGGGACGTTCAGCCACTTCAACGACGCCACCGACCCGGTCAACGAGATCGGGCAGCAGGTGTTCGCGTCCGGCGTGCCCGGGTTGTTCCTCGCCAATCTCGTCCTGGCGGTGATCATCTCCCGGCAGAAACTGGCCGACCTGCCGACCAGAATCGCGTTGAAGGCCGGGCTGTGGCTGGCGGTGACCGGGATGGCGCTCGGGTATCTGATGGGTTTCACCGGGCCGCAGCTCGTCCGCACGGCCGACGGCACCGTCGTGGGGTTGATGGCCGGGCACACCGTGCGGCCCGGCGATACAGCACGTGACGCTGCCGCGGGCATGCCGATCACCCACTGGAGCACCATCGGCGGCGACCTGCGCATCCCGCACTTCGTCGGGCTGCACGGCATCCAGGTGCTGCTGCTGATCGCCTTCGCCCTGGTAGCACTCGCGCCTCGCTACCGCTGGTTGCGCACCGAAACGACCCGTGCGGCGCTGCTCGTGGTCGCCGTCCTCGGCTACTTCGGACTGCTCACGCTGGTGGTCTGGCAGGCGCTGCGCGGTCAGTCGCTCACCAGTCCCGACCTCGCGACAGCCGGTGCCGCCGCGGCCCTCGCGCTGTTCGTCGCGGGGGGCGTCACCGCCGTGTACCTGCGTGCCCGGGAGTCACTGTCGAGCTAGCGCGGTAGTCGCCCATCGGTGCCGCTGCGTGTACCCCATCGGCTTACGATGGGGTACACGGGTTTTCGCATCGTCAGCGGAGTCGTTCCGCTTCCCGGGCCAGCTGCAGCAACGTCGCGCTCAGTTCTGCCAGCTCCGCCGGAGAAGCTCCCTCCCCCACGGCCGTCGCCACGTCCTCGGCCGCACACCGCGCGGCGAACCACCGATCGGCGAGATCGGCGGCCTCCTGCGCGGTCAGCACCACCGCGTCCTCGGGAATTCCGGTCCCCTTGAGGCTGCTCCGGTGCTCATAGGCACGTTGGCGACACGACTGGCGGCAATAGCGGCGACGCCGACCCGACTCCGAATCCACGATCTCCCGCCCGCACCACAGGCAGGACAGCAGGCGACTGCGCGACATGATCGGAAACCCTATCGGCCCGCGACACACTTCGCCGGTTCAGGTCTCGCTGAGCGGGCACCCTCCCGATACCGACCTACCGTCGACGCCGATTCGGGGGTCGCTCGGCTGAAGTGGCCGGGCGACTACAATGGAACAGTTCAGACTTCCCGTGCGTTGAGGTAGTACGAGTTGCGGCACCAGCCGCCGAAATTACAGGAGCACACATGGCAGATCGCGTACTCCGGGGCAGCCGGCTCGGAGCGGTGAGCTACGAGACCGATCGCGACCACGACCTGGCCCCGCGCCGGATCGCCCGCTACCGCACCGACAACGGTGAGGAATTCGACGTCCCGTTCGCCGACGACGCGGAGATCCCGCCCACCTGGCTGTGCCGCAACGGCCAGGAGGGTCAGCTCATGGAGGGCACCTCCGTGGAGACCAAGAAGGTCAAGCCGCCGCGCACCCACTGGGACATGCTGCTGGAACGTCGCAGCAAGGAGGAGCTCGAGGAGCTGCTCAAGGAGCGCCTCGACCTCCTGAAGACCCGTCGCCGCGGATAACACAGAAGATGTGAACGCCGAAGGCCGCCTCCCCCTCGG
>NZ_JBSGVG010000040.1:0-64085 GCF_053608345.1 Nocardia sp. NPDC055050 | reverse complement strand
CGCCCCGTTTTTCGGGTGGCCCCTCAGGGGCCGCGCTCGAGCGCGCCAGCGCTCCTACAACACAGCCGCCAGGCGAGTGCCCTGGTTGATCGCGCGCTTGGCATCCAGTTCGGCGGCCAGGTCGGCGCCGCCGATGAGGTGCAGGTCGACACCCGCGGCGCGCAGCGGCTCTTCGAGTTCGCGCACGGATTCCTGTCCGGCGCAGACGATCACGTTGTCGACCTCGATCACGCGCGGGTTCTCGTGCTTCTCGCCGAAGCTGATGTGCAGGCCCGCGTCGTCGATGCGGTCGTAGTTCACGCCGCCGACCTGCTCGACACCCTTGGCCTTGAGGGCCGCGCGGTGCACCCACCCGGAGGTCTTGCCGAGGTCCTTGCCGAACGGGGTCGACTTGCGCTGCAACAGCACCACGTCGCGCGCCGCGGGGGAGGGCTTGGGCTCCTTGAGCTGGCCGGGCGCCTGCTCGTTCTCGGAATCGACGCCCCACTCCTCTTTCCACTCGTCGAGCTTGAGCGTGGGATGTCCTTCGACGGTGAGGTATTCGCTCACGTCGTAGCCGATGCCGCCCGCGCCGATCACGGCGACCTTCTTGCCGACCGGCTTCTCCTCCTTCACCAGTTCGGCGTAGGAGAGCACCATCGGGTGATCGATCCCGGGGATGTTGGGGATGCGCGGACGCACACCGGTCGCCAGGATCACCGAGTCGTACTTGCCCGCGATCAATTCCTCAGCGGTGACCCGCTTTTGGAGATGCAGGGTGACGCCGGTGACGTCGATCTTGCGGCGGAAGTAGCGGATCGACTCGTCGAACTCCTCCTTGCCGGGGATGCGGCGGGCGATGTCGAACTGGCCACCGATCTTGTCGTCGGATTCGAACAGGTCGACGCGGTGGCCGCGCTCGGCCAGACTCACCGCGGCCGACAGCCCGGCCGGGCCCGCGCCGACGACGGCGATTCGCTTGGCGCGTCGAGTCGGCAGCAAGTTCAACGTGGTCTCGCTGCCCGCACGCGGGTTGACCAGGCACGAGACCTTCTTGTTGCCGAAGGCGTGGTCGAGGCAGGCCTGGTTGCAGGCGATGCAGGTGTTGATCTCGTCGGCCCGATCCTGCTCGGCCTTGTTGGCCCATTCGGCGTCGGCCAGCAGCGGGCGGGCCATGGAGATCAGCGCCGCGTCACCGCGGGTCAGGATCTCCTCGGCGACCTCGGGCATGTTGATCCGGTTCGAGGCACAGACCGGGATGTTCACCTTGCGCGCGATCTTGGCGGTGAATTCCACGAACGCCGCGCGCGGCACCGAGGTGACGATGGTGGGCACCCGCGCCTCGTGCCAGCCGATGTCGGTGTTGAGGATGTCGACGCCGACAGCCTCCAATTCCTGTGCCAGGGCGACGATTTCGTCGAAGGTCTGGCCCTTCTCCACGAGCTCGGCCATCGACAACCGGAACACGATGATGAAATCGGGGCCCACCTCGGCGCGGATGCGGCGGGCGATCTCGACGGGCAGCCGACGCCGGTTCTCCGGGGTGCCTCCCCACTTGTCGGTGCGCTTGTTCACCCGCGGTGCGAGGAACTGGTTGAGGAAATAGCCCTCACCGCCCATGATTTCGCAGCCGTCGTACCCGGCGAACTTGGCCAGGCCCGCGCAGCGCGCGTAATCGTCGATGGTGCGCTCCACGCCCTTCGACGACAGCGCCCGAGGCTTGAACGGGTTGATCGCGGACTTGATCGCCGACGCCGAAACGCTGGTCGGCATGTAGGAATAGCGCCCCGCGTGCAGGATCTGGATGGCGATCTTGCCGCCCTCGGCGTGCACCGCCTTGGTGATCGTGCGATGCCGGTACGCCTCGGTCTTGTTGGTGAGCTTGCCGCCGAGCGGTAGCAACCAGCCGGTGCGGTTGGGGGCGTAGCCGCCGGTGATGATCAGGCCGACACCGCCGCGGGCACGCTCGGCGAAGTAGGCGGCCAGTTTGTTGGTGTCCCAGGCACGGTCCTCGAGACCGGTATGCATGGAGCCCATGACCACGCGGTTGCGCAGCGTGGTGTGGCCGAGGTCGAGTGGCTCGAACAGATGGGGGTAGGCAGTCATGGGCGGTCGTCACCTTTTCGCGGTCGCAGGGCCTGCAGTACTTCGTCGCACCATTCGAGGTAGCCGGTCTCCGCGCGGATGCCCGCGCGAAGCACCAGATACTGGTGCAGAGCGGTGCCGGAGAGCTGGTCCGGCACCGGGAAGAATTTCTTTTCGCTGAGGCGGTACTCGTCGAGGCGCTGGGCGTGCTGGCCGCGATGGCGCTCCACCTCGGCGCAGACGGCATCGATGTCGCCGTACGCGGCGGCGCGGATCTTCACGCCCAGTTCGTCGCGGGCGGGGGTGGCATCGGTGGGCTCGGCGAGCCAGCGGGCGATCTCGGCCTGACCGGCCGGAGCCACCGAGTACACCTTCTTGTCAGGTTTGCCCTGCTGGTTCACCGATTCGACGGTGACCCAGCCGGAGGACTCCATCCGCTTGAGCACCCGGTAGATCTGCTGGTGGGTAGCACTCCAGAAGTAGCCGATCGACTTGTCGAATCGGCGAGCGAGCTCATACCCCGACCCGGCCCGCTCGGTGAGCGAGACCAGTAGCGCGTGCTCCAGTGCCATGGCACGAGAGTATCCGGAACGCTGGGTACTATGCAACCAGGTTCATATGAACTGACGGCGCGGATGTAATAGACGGCGTGGGTGCCGGTTCGCCGTTACTCTTCGGCTTATGACCGAGGTGAACGCGGCCGAAACCGTCGGCGAGGCGGCCGGACGCGGGCAGGTGCTGGCGTGGGGACTCTGGGACTGGGGATCGTCGGCGTTCCAGGCCGTGACGCTGACCTTCGTCTTCGCGGTGTATCTCACCGACAAGGTGGGCGAGGATCTACCGGGGACGACCCCGGCCAGTGCGTGGCTGGGCTGGGCGCTGGCGGGGGCGGGACTGATCGTCGCGCTGACTGCGCCGGTCTGCGGGCAGTACTTCGACGCGGTCGGTTCCCGTAAACGGGCCTTGGCGACCTTGACGGCGCTGACGGTCGGCGCGATGTCGCTGATGTTCTTCGTGCGCGACGACTATCACGATCTCTGGCTCGGCCTGGCACTGCTCGCGTTCGCCTCGGCCACCTTCGAACTCGCCGGTGTCCCCTACAACGCGATGATGCGGCAGGTGTCGACACCTGCCACGGTGGGGCGGGTCTCCGGATTCGGCTGGGCGATGGGCTATTTCGGTGGCATCGTGCTGCTGCTGATCTGCTACGCGGGGTTCCTGGCCGGGGACGGCGACACCCGCGGACTGCTCGCGATGCCCACCGATCAGGGCCTCAATGTCCGGCTCGTCATCGTGCTCGCGGCGGTGTGGTTCACGGTGTTCGCGCTGCCGGTGCTGTTCGCGGTGCCCGAGATGCCGCGCACCGGCGCCGACCCCGGCGCCGCGAAGGTCGGCTTCCTCGGTTCCTACCGGGTGCTCGCCCGGGACGTGCGGGAGCTGTGGGGTCAGGATCGGCACACGGTGTACTTCCTGCTGGCCAGCGCGGTGTTCCGGGACGGCCTGGCAGGCGTGTTCACCTTCGGCGGGGTGCTCGCGGTGACGGTGTACGGGTTCGCCGACGCCGATGTGCTGCTGTTCGGGATCGCCGCGAACGTCGTCGCGGGGGCGGCCGCGGTCGTGGCCGGGCGGTTCGACGACCGGATCGGGCCCAAGCGGGTGATCGTGGCGTCACTGGTCGGGATGCTCGGGTGCGGCATCGCGCTGCTGATGGTGTCGGGCTCGACGATGTTCTGGATCTTCGGGCTCGCGCTCACGGTGTTCGTCGGTCCCGCGCAGGCCTCGGCCCGTTCGTTCCTGGCGCGACTGGCACCGCCGGGACGGGAAGGTCAGCTGTTCGGTCTGTACACCACGACCGGCCGGGCGGTGTCGTTCCTGGCGCCCGCCCTGTTCGGGGTGTTCGTCTCGACCTTCCACAGCGACCGCGCCGGCATCGCCGGACTTCTGGTCGTGCTGGCGGCGGGTCTGCTGGTGCTGCTCCCGGTGCGTGCGCCCTCGCGCGCGGTATCCGCCGATATGTGACACCTCACCGATGGGCGCCCGTCGAATTGTGTGTACGCCCGTACTCTGAGTTCAGTCCGCGTTTTTGGGTACCCAGCCCGCGATGCCCAACGCGATCAGGCGCATCTGCATCACGGTGCGCTCCACGATCGCCGATTCCTCACGGGGGGTGGACGCGACGAACGCAGCGATACCGTCGGTCACGGTGGTGACCAGTAGATCCGCGGCGATCTCCAGCTCGGTGGTGCTCCACGAATCCAGTGCACGCAGGCGCGACAGATCGGCGACGATCTCGCGCACGATGAGCTGCATCTCCATCGCGATCGCCTGACGCAGCGGAGCAGGCCCGCCGTGACGCTCGCGAATGAGGAAACCGAACAGGGCGCGTTTGGCGCGAACCTGTTCGAAGACGAAGCGGACCGTATCGGCCAGATGCGCGTCCGGTTTCCGCCTGACCTCGCGCAATGCCAGCCGCAGCGCGGTGACGCCCTCGTCGACGATGGTCGCGCCGAGGTCGTCGAGCGAGGCGAAGTGGCGGTAGAAGGCGGTGGGCACGATGCCGGCCGAACGGGCGATCTCACGCAGGCTCAATGCCGCGAATCCGCGCTCCGAGGCCAAGGCCAGGGTGCCGTCGAGCAGGGCTGCCCGGGTATGCGCTTTGCGCTCGTTGCGGGTTCCTGCCTGCTCAGTCACATCGGTGAGCATACATCCGTTCACCATAGCGGCCTTCGTCATGATGTTGTCCGCCTCACATTATTGCCGGTTGACAGTGGCCCGGGGTCATCGGGCACACTGGTGAGTGTACAGACGTGCACTGAAATTTGAAGCGCACGTCGCAGGACTTCTCCGTACTTCGCAATAAGGGGCAACACGACATGGTGGGACTGATCGATCTGGTGCAGACGTTGACGACGCCGCACCCGCTGGACCGGTACCTGGAGCTCGTCCGCCCCGGGCTCACCGCTCGGGAGCTGCGCGCCGAGGTCACTCATGTCTCCCACGCGGTGCCGGGCTCGGTGACGCTCACCCTGCGCGCCTCGCGGCAGTGGCGCGGCCACGCCGCCGGTCAGTACGTGCAGATCGGCGTCTCGATCAACGGCGTGCGCCACACCCGCTGCTACTCGCCGATCGACCCGGAGAGTCGTGGCGAGCGCTACCTGCAGCTCACCGTCAAGGCGCACCCGGGCGGGCTCGTCTCGAACTACCTGCACGCCAACGCGAAACCGGGCATGGTCGTCGACCTGGCGCCCGCCTCCGGTGTGTTCCACCTGCCCGAGCGTCGGCCCGACAAGGTACTGCTGGTCAGCGGTGGCAGCGGGATCACGCCGGTACTGTCGATGTTGCGGACCCTCGACGCCGAGGGATACACCGGGCAGGTCACCTTCCTGCACTACGCCCGTCAGCCCGAGATGGTGCCGCATCGGGCCGAGCTGTCCTCGATCGCGCAGCGTCGCGCCAACTTCCGCATCGAATACCGCTACCCGGTCGAGCCGGGCACGGTGATCGACGGTGAAACCTCCACCGGCAGTGGATTCTTCGACTACGACGAGCTCGAGCGGGTGGCACCCTGGTTCGCCGACGCGCAGACCTTCGTGTGCGGGCCGCCGCCGCTGATGCGCGCGGTGCACACGATCTTCGAGGCCGAGGGTCTGCAAGACCGGGTGCTCAGTGAGGAATTCACGCTCACCACGGTCCCGTCGGATCCGTCGGAGGCCACCGGCACCGTCACCTTCTCCGGTAGCGACGTCGCCGCCGACAACACCGGAGCAACGCTGCTCGAGCAGGCCGAAGCGTCCGGCCTGACCCCGGAATACGGCTGCCGCATGGGGATCTGCTTCTCCTGCACCGCGACCAAGGTCTCCGGCTGCACCCGCAACATCCGCACCGGCGAACTCGACGCCGAGCCCGACAAGCAGATCCAGGTCTGCATCAACACAGCTGTCGGCGACGTCGACATCGCACTGTAGAACGACACCGAAATACCAGCAAGGGGAGATACAGCCATGACGATCCTCACCGAAGGCAAAGACGGTCCGGTCATCCTGAGCCCGGAGCAGGTCGAAGAACTCGGCGCCGCGCTCGACGCGATCCGCGCCCGCGTCGTCGACGATCTCGGCGAACGCGACCGCGACTACATCTACAACATCATCAAGACCCAGCGCGGCTTCGAGATCGCCGGCCGCGGCCTGATGTACCTGGGCTTCCTGCCGCCGTTCTGGCTGGCCGGCGTCGCCGCCCTCGGTGTGTCGAAGATCCTCGACAACATGGAGATCGGCCACAACGTCATGCACGGCCAGTACGACTGGATGCGTGAGCGCGGCATCAACTCCCGCGAATTCGACTGGGACACGGTCTGCCCGGCCGACCAGTGGAAGCACTCGCACAACTACATGCACCACACCTACACCAACATCGTCGACATGGACCGCGACATCGGTTACGGCATCCTGCGGATCGACGAGGCGCAGAAGTGGAACCCCTACTACCTGGGCAACCCGCTCTACGCCTTCCTGCTGATGACGTTCTTCGAGTGGGGCGTGATGCTGCACGACCTCGAAGCCGACAACATCATCAAGGGCAAGCGCAAGTGGTCCGACCTCAAGCCGCTGCTCAAGGGGCAGGGCAAGAAGGCGGGCAAGCAGGTCCTCAAGGACTACGTGATGTTCCCGGCGCTCACCGGCCCGCTGTTCCTGCACACGCTGGCAGGCAACGCGGCCGCGAACCTGGTGCGCAATGTGTGGACCTACTCGATCATCTTCTGTGGTCACTTCCCCTCGGGCGTGCAGACGTTCTCCAAGGAGGAGACCGAGGTCGAGACCCGCGGTGAGTGGTACGTGCGCCAGATGCTCGGCTCGGCCAACATCAACGGCTCGCGGCTGTTCCACATCATGTCGGGCAACCTCTCGCACCAGATCGAGCACCACCTGTTCCCCGATATCCCGGCGAACCGGTACCCGGAGATCGCGCCCGAGGTGAAGGCGCTGGCCGAGAAGTACGGCCTGCCCTACAACACCGGTCGTTTCTCCAAGCAGATCGGTTCGGTCTGGGGCAAGATCTTCCAGCTCGCGCTGCCCGATCGTTTCGTGAAGAGGGCGCCCAAGCCCGGTGTTATCGTTATGCGTAATCGGAAGGCAACCGAAGTGGGCGTGTAAATGGTCGGCAAATTCGAAAGCAATAAGGATCTGGTCCAGGAACTGACGTCCTCCGGTGCCCAGCGGGTCGGCAAGATCGCGACTCTGATCACCGGAACGGTCGCCGAGGTCGCTCGGGAGATCGGTGAGTTCGTCACCGACGCGATCGAGATGCGAGAAGCCGCGGCCGCCGCTCGTCGCGACGCGGCGCAGGACCGGGCCGAGGCGGAATTCGCGAAGGCGCGCGATGTCGAGCCCGACCCGGTCGACCTCGACCCCGCGGCCGACGGCGATCTCGATTCGGCGCCCGTGTTCGCCGAGCCGGGCGACAAGGCCTGACCATTCACCACACCGGCAACCGCCTGCGGTGTTCGGTGACATCGGTGATCAGATCCCGGTAGCCGTCGGTCAATTCGGCAAGACGACACCACTGCAGATGGGTGCGAGCCTCCCGCTGCCGTGGTGTCGTTGTCGTTGGGGCCGGTCCCGCGATGGCCTGCTGGGCGGCGATCCATTTCGCCGCCATCCGGTCGATCACCGCGCCGAGGGTCTCGGTGTGCAGTGAGGCGCCGTCGCGGTGTTCCACATGGGCGGCGACCCAGCCGTCGATGCGGGCGATCAGCGCGCCGCGATCGTTGTCGATGTCGTCGACCAGGCGCGCGCACGCCGCCCCGGTGCTGCTCGAGGCGGCGGGGTCGCGTGCCTGCTCCAGCACTCGGCGCCGGCGATCGTGGCAGCTCGCGAGCCCGCGGGCGGCGTCGAGAACCCGGTGCGGTGCCGGGTCGGGGTGGTCGGTTTCCAGAAAGGCCCGCAACAGCGCTGAAGGAGTCGGCAGCTGTGCGGCATCCAAACGGTGGCCGTGATCGATCGGCATGGGCACGCCCCCTGATAACACTGTTGTGCATGGATACGCCAGAGCCGAGGAGGATGGGTGTGGGGGTGCACTCCCCGGCACCGGCGTAGCCCCGCCCGGACGTCGACAAGAGTCCGCGACGCTGCGGGTGGAGAAGACGGCCCGGGGGAAATCGGGACCCTTTCAGGAAAGCGCGATTCGGCGCCGACGCGCAATAGCGTGGTGGACAAACCCGGTGGTCGGCGGAAATTGTTATCCACCATTACGGCCGGGTCTCCCCACGAGCACTCCCGGGTAACCGCGGTGGCACATTTCCGGCAATCATTTCGGCGCCGAATGCACTAACCTCGATAATTGTGCCCGCTTACGTCTCATCGCCCGAGCTGACCTTCGGGTTCCTGTTCGCCCTGGAGGACCCGGAGCGCATCGCCGATGTCGTGCGCGGCCTCATGGAACGCCGTGCGGTGTCGGTGTTCCGGCTCGCGCGCCTGTCCGACGACGACGGCCCCCCCGAGCGCTACGTCGTGAACTGGGCTGCCATCCCGCAGATTTCGATCACCACCGGAGCTCCCGACGACGAGGAACTGCGCGCGCAGCGGATCATGCTGGTCAACGCCTTCCTGGGGGAGGGCGGCGAGGTGAGCATGTACTCGGGAAACCCGGACGGACCGAGCTGAATTCAGCGGGTCGACTCGTAGATCCGGCGGACCACGTCCTCGATATCGGGTTCCTCGATCGACAGATCGCGCACCTGCGCCCGGTCCGACACCGCCGCCAGTAAAGCCGCGGCAGTGGTCTTCTCGGCGTCGAACGCCAGGCGCTGGCGCATGCCGCCCGCCTCGCTGGACAGCAACTGTGCCCCACACGGCAGATCATCGAGATCCGGTGCGGGAGCGGCCAGGTCGACCACCAGCACCCGGCGCGCGCCGACGGTGGCGCCGAGCCCGGCCAGTGAACCGTCGTACACCAGCCTGCCGTAATCGACGACGAGCACCCGATCACAGAGTCGTTCGATATCGCCCATATCGTGGGTGGTGAGCAGCAGCGTGGTGCCGCGCTCGATCCGTTCGGCGCGCAGGAACTCCCGTAATCGTTGTTTGGACAGCACATCCAGGCCGATCGTCGGCTCGTCCAGGATCACCAGCTCGGGCGAATGCAACAGTGCGGCCGCAACTTCCGCGCGCATGCGCTGACCGAGCGAGAGCTGGCGGACAGGGGTGTCGAGGGTGTCGGCCATTTCCAGCTGTTCCACCAGTTCGTGGGTCCGCTTGTCGGCGATATCGGGATCGAGGCGATGGATCGCGGCCAGGATCGCGAACGATTCGTGCAGCGGCAGGTCCCACCACAGCTGCGAACGCTGCCCGAACACGACGCCGATGCGCGAGGCGAGCTCCTTACGCTGACGCACCGGCTCGAGGCCGCAGGTACGCACGGTTCCGGTGGTCGGCACCAGGATGCCGGTGAGCATCTTGATGGTCGTCGATTTGCCCGCGCCGTTGGCGCCGATGTAGCCGACCGCCGAGCCGCGTTCGATCCGGAAACTCATCCGGTCGACGGCGGTGATGGTGTCGCGATGTCGGCGCCAGCGGCTGCCGTTCTTGCGATAGACGGTGAATTGCCGGGTGAGGTCATCGATGTCGATGATCGGATCCTGGTGCTCGTGCTCGTCCATCGTTATCCCCCTCCTCCCTGATAGTGCCTCGTACCGATCCGCCATGCCGCCGATGCGAGCAGCCACACCCACGCCGCGGCGAGTGGCGTCAGCCACGCCGACCACGCGGGCAACAGTGGTGGGCCCGGCAAACCGAGCAGGGCGATCGTCGGCACGTATGCCGTGAACGCGACGGGAATCGCGAACCCGAACAACAGTTTCAGCGGTGTCGGGAACACCGAGGCCGGCTGCATCGCGGCGAACGAACCGCCGTAGGTGAAGCTGTTGGTGAGCTCGGCACCGTCGATCAAGAAGAACTGTAGTCCGGCCGCGCATACGAAAAGGCCACAGAACAGCGCGATTCCACTGATCAGGGTGATCACGATCAAGGTAACCGGGGCGATGCCCCAGTCGATATCGTTGCGCCACAGCCCGATCCCGAGCACGATCACCGCGACCGCGGCTCGCGCGAGTCTGCGTAACGAGATGTCACTGGTCACCAGCTGCAACAGCAACGGTTGTGGGCGAAGGTGATACGCGTCGAGGGTGCCCATCCTGATCATCGAGGGCAGGGAATCCAGATGCCCGACCGCGACCTGGGCCAGCGCGAAGGAGGTGTTGGACAGCCCGAACAGCAGCAGCGCGGCATCCACATCGAGGCCGCCGAGGGTCTTCACGTTGTGGAAGATGACCCACACCTCGGCGAACTCCACCAGCCCGATCAGGAAGGCACTGAACACCTCGGTGGCGAACGAAAGGCGGTACACCTGCTGTGCTTTCACACGCGAACGCAATACTGCGAGATAGGGAGTGAACCAGGTCCCGGCAACAACGCGCGCGGAATCCGGTTCAGCCACCCTGTACCTCCAGCCTGCGTTGTCCCGCCCGCAGCAACACCCTGCCGAGCAGTCCGATCACCAACACCCAGAAGCCTTGTATCGCAACGATGATCAAGGCGTCCGACCCGGCGGCGCGCCCTGACAGCGTATCGATCGGGGCCTGCAGGATGGAGGGAAACGGCGTAGACATGGCGACGACACGCAACCAGTCGGGAAACATGTGCACCGGGACGAAAAGCCCGGCCAGGAACGTTCCGACGATCTGATACAGCACCCGGATGCCGCGGATCTCGACCACCCAGAACCCGATCAGCGCCACCGCGAACAGGCACAGAAACGACAGGGCCACCGCGAGCAGCACACTGATCAGACCGAGCAGATAGGCCACCGGCGTACTCGGCATCGACAAACCGAAGGTGGCGGCGCCGATGACGATGCTCGGTACCCCGCGCGGCAGGATCGTGCAGGCGGCGCGGCCCATGTCGGTGGCCAGGTAGCCGAGTTGCACGTCGATCGGACGCAGGAAATCGATCGCGACGTCACCGGTCTTGATCCGGTCGACCAGGTCGATCTGCGGTCCCATGAACTGAGTGGCGCCCAGTAACGCCTGCGACAACCACACATAGGCCCCGATGGTGCCCTCGTCGTACCCGCCGAAATCACCGGCGGCACGCACCGCCGCGACCATCACCGCCGCACGAACGAACCCGAACACACAGTTGGTGAACAGCCCGGCGAACATCGCCAGCTTGTATTGGGCCTGCCGCTTGAATCCCGCCCGCGCCAGCGTCCAATACACCCGGAAAGCCCCGGGCTTGCGACGTCGCCGCACCGCGAAGGCAAGCCCACCATCCCCCGCCACATTGCCCCGCACAATCAGTCAACTCTAGGCCGATCGCCACGAATCAGGACGAGAACGGCACGGATCGCCGACGCCCGCCGCGCACCGGGCTATCGGCACATGCTCAGTCCTTGGGGAAGCCCGTCGCGAACAAGATCGCGATGGCGACCGAGCTGACCACGGAGATGGCAAGGATGATCCACATGGGGCGAAAGATTACCCGGCCGGGGGCACCACCCCGGCATCGCACCGCCGTGACCGGCATCAGTGCAGGTCACGGCGGTGTCTGGGAGGTCGGCGGCAGCCCGCTATTTGTCGACCACGGTGATCGCGGCCTCGTTCGCGTCGACCTCCGGGTCGGAGGGATTCGCGTCGGCCTTCACCGTGATGCGCGACTTGTCGATGCCGTCGCTCTCGAGGGCGGCCGCGATGTTGTCACCGCGCGCCTCGGCCAGGGATTTCGCCGAGGCGGTATTCGAATCCTCGGCGTAGGTCGTGATCTGGATCTCGGTGTCGTTGCCCCGCAACGGGACGGCTACCGCTTTGAGAGTCGCGACGGCAGCCGTGCTGAGATCGGAACTACCCGCGTCGAAGGTGATCGGTGCGGCGGCCAAGACCGTGTTGATCGCGTCCTGCACCGCTTGCTCCGCGGTGTCGCGCACCGTGCTCATCATCGAGGATGCCGTCGCGGCGACGCTGCTGCGCATGGCGTCGGTCTGGGTGGTCTGGGTGGTCGTGGTGGCTGCCGGTGCGGAGGAGTCGTCATCGGAGCTACACGCCGCGGTCATCAGCAGGACCACCGCGATCGAGGCGATCCCACAGACGCTGTTTCTGAGTTTCAACGGATTCTCCTTGTGTGTGAATGCCGGACAGTGGGTCGTGCGGAAGAGCTGCGGTTCGGCCGGTTCGCTGGATCGCAGAACAGTGCCGCGATGGCGAGAGTCACACAGCGGCGGCGTGTGCGGCTCACCCGAAAAGGGTGAGTCGGCCGAACATGGCGAACTCGGCACGGTTGCTGTCGGCCGCGATCTGCTCCAAGGACACGGAGTGGTTTCCAAAGCCAGACGAATGCGTCGCCATTGCGCACGCTGTTCCGTGGGGATCGGGCCGGAGGTAGATTCGGTATGCGGCAGAGGCTTATGAAGTACGTCCGAACCACAATTCGAGGTGCAATACCTATGACACCGGATGAACTCATGGAAGAAGCATGCAGGCTGGCGAAAGAGTCTGTCGACAACGATTGGGGTGGACCGTTCGGCGCGGTGATCGCGAAGGACGGAGTGATCGTCGCGCGCGGGCAGAATCGGGTGCTGCTCACCGGTGATGCCACCGCACACGCCGAAATAGAAACCATCCGCAAGGCCACCCAGGTCCTCAACGGCGAGGCCCCGAGTATTTCCAAAGAGCATCAGAACGAGTCGACGCTCGAATTGGTCCCGCGACCTGAAGGATCTCCCGACAAGGTCCCGGAACGCGCGAAGATGTTGATGGGGATGGAGATATTCATCAGCGGCGCACCGTGTCCCATGTGTATGAGCGCAATCTATTGGGCACGTCTGGACGCCGTGCATTTCGCGAGCGACCTGGCCGACACCAGCGAAATCGGCTTCGACGACGCGTATCAATACGAGGACTTCACCAGGCCACTGCCCGAGCGGTCCGTGAAAATCGAACAGTTCCGCAGGGATCTGGGCGCCGAAGCGTACAAGACCTGGGCCGAAAAGGCCGATAAGCACCCGTACTGACATGACGGCCTCGAAGGCGCCGTCGCCGAGGCCCGCCGCGGCGACGGTGGTCATCACTCAGCAGCCCCGAGTCGGCCGCGAGAGCGAGTTCCGGCGGTGGCAGGCGGAGGTGAACGACGCTGCGGCGACCTTCCCCGGATTCCTCGGCGCCGACGTGACGCCACCGGGCGACGCTCAGTCCGACTGGTCGGTCGTGTATCGGTTCGACGACATCGTCAACCTCAAGCGCTGGCTCGCCAGCGATACGCGCGACGAACTTCTCGCCCGCGGAACCGGGCTGTTCGAACGGCCGTCGACGCAGCATGTGCTGGTCGACGAGCCGGCCGAAGAGGTAGCGACCGTCGTCGTCTCCCATCCCGTGGCAGCCGACCGCGAAACGGAATTCATCGCGTGGCAGGACCGGATGACCGAGGTCGAACGGACATTTCGAGGTTTTCGCGGATCCGGGCTGCACCGGCCGATCCCCGGTGTTCAGAGTGACTGGACGATCATCTATTCCTTCGCTTCGGCCGAACATCTCGACCATTGGCTCGAATCGCCCCAGCGCAAGGCCCTGCTCGAAGAGGCGCCGGACTTCAGGGACTTCGAGGTTCACCGAATCGCCAACCCCTACGGGTCGTGGTTTCCGCCGAGCCGGACCGGCGAGGACGGCGGTCCGGCATCGTGGAAGACGGCCCTGTCGGTCCTGGTAGGGCTGTATCCGACGGTCGTGATCCTCACCGTGATCATCGCCGAGATCTGGCCCGGCGCGCAGCTGTGGATCAGCCTGCTGGTCGGGAACATCCTGTCGGTCAGCCTGCTGACCTGGGTGGTGATGCCGGTCGTCACCCGCGCGCTGGGATTCTGGATGCGATCGGACCCCCGCCCCGATCCCCGCACCGACCTGGTCGGACTCGCCTGCTCGGTGGGTTTCCTGACGCTCGCCGCGATCTTCTTCTATCTGGTGACAAGGGTGTTCTGGACGCTCCCGTGACGTCGATTTCGTCAATAGGCCCGGTGAAGTCCAACTGTTCCCGGTTCGTCTCGGCTGGCAGGCGAGTTCGGCCTCCTGGGCCGCCATGACGAGCGTGGCCCCGCGCCGACAGGCTCGATCAGCCGATCGGTGGTGCGAGATATTCCAGCGCGTAACCATCGCCGGAGGGGGTTACGCGGGCGATGCCGGGTGAGTCGAGGTGGGCGCCTGCCACGAAGTGGTCCGGTTGAGTCAGCTGTTCGAGCAGGGCCGCTCGCGCGGCGCGGGCCTGGGACTGGTTGCCGTCGAACTCCCAGGTCACGTTCGGCTGATCGAATTGGAGCGTGGGGACGTGGACGGTGTCACCCCAGACGAGAAGGTGGCCGGTGGCGATGCTGACGTCGTAGACGGTGTGACCGGGTGTGTGGCCCGGTGTCGGAATCGCGGTGACCCAGTCGTTGATCGTGACTTTCTCGGACACGGGTACGACCCGGTCGCGGATCGGCTCGAGCCGCCCCGTGAACACCGAGGTGTCGCCCGCGCCGATCCACACCCGCTCGAGTTCGGGGAACGCCTCCGAACCGTCCGGCGTGATCAGGCCGCTCACGTGGTCTTCGTGGTTGTGGGTGATGGCGACATCGGTGACCTGCGCCCGGTCGATTCCCGCTTCGTCGAGTGCGTCGTAGATCAATCCCATGGTGGGGTCGTGCCAGACGTCGGACGCGCCGGTGTCGATGAGAACCGACCGCGTGCCGTCGGTGACGAAGAAGGCGTTGACCGACAGCCGCAAGTTGTCGCCGGCCAGCGGCACGGCGGTCGGCAGCGCGGGGAGCGGGCGCCCGTCCTCGTCGCGGAGCCGTGTCGGTGGCATGTCGATGTACCCGTCTCGCAACGAGATCACCTGCAGACCGCCGAATTCGAACGTGGCATGGTGCCGGCCACTCGAGATCAAACGCATGGAGCCTCCATCGTGTTGGGCGCGTATCGCGCCTCTCCGATGGAAGACTAAATCTTCTTTAGAAGAAAGTCTACACTGCAGCGAGGTATCCATCGATCGAGGAGCACGGTGGTCGAGCAAGACGCAAACGTGGCCGAATCACAGCACCGTGATGACCTGGCAGGCGCGTTCGGCCGTAACGTACGGCGACGCCGCGAGGAAGCTGGCCTGACGCTGGAACAGTTGTCCACACAGTCGTCGGTCAGCCGGGCGATGCTGTCCAAGGTCGAACGCGGTGAGAAGAGCCCGACGATCGGTGTCGCGTCCAGGATCGCCCACGCGCTCGACGCGTCGCTCTCGGACCTGGTCGGTGGAGCAGCTGCTGCCGCGTCCGGTGTGGCCGTTGTCCTGCGCAAGAACGATCGCCCCGTTTTCCGTGACCCGGAAACCGGCTTCGAACGGCACATCGTGTCGGCGGCCCCGGGGGCGGGAGGCGGCGAGATGGTTGTCCATTACCTGCCCGCACAGGTCTCTACCGGGTTGCTGCCCGCGTATCCGGCGGGTACGGAGAAGCAACTCGTGGTACTCGAAGGCACCCTCACCGTCGCGATCGGCGGGATCATCGAAATCCTGAATGCAGGCGACTCCCTGTTCTTCCAGGCCGACGCGGACCACGGCTTCGCCAACCGAACGGACGCGCCCTGCGAATACATCATGGTCATCTCGCGCAGAACCTGAACGGCCGCAGCTCGCGGGCCCGGACAAGGCCGGCGACCGATGGCCATGGTCGGCGTTTGCCGGCCGTGGCCATCCTCATAGATCAGTCCAGGACGGCAGTGGCTTCGATCTCCACGAGGAGGTCGGGCCTCCACAGGGTCTGTACGCCGATGACGGTGACAGGAGGCAGCGGCGCACTGAAGCCGTCGGATTCCTGGGCGCGTGAGGTGCCTTCCCACAGTTCGTCGGCCATGTCGGTGGTCCAGCCGGCGACGTAGAAGGTCAATCGGGCGATGTCGGTGACATCGCCCCCCGCGCCCCTCACCGCTGTCGCGACGTTGCGAAGGGCGTCATGGACCTGCGATGCGAGGTCGGTCGCGGTCGTTTCACCGAGAGGCGTCACGGCCAGCTGTCCAGCCAGGAGCAGCAGCCGGGACCCGGTGGTCGTGGCGACGGGCGCATAGTCCTTCTGTTGGAGCAGGCCGTCGGGGTGGCTGAGGTGCGCGGTCATCGCGGATCTCCTTCGTCTTCGGTCGCGAGCGCACTCGATGCCACGTCCACGGCGATCGAGTCCTGCCAGCGAGCCAACACCGTGTGGTCACCACACAGTCAAGATGTCCACGTCCGCGCACCCGTGCAGGCTCGACCGGGGTGGCAGCCGGCCTACTCTCGTGCGTCATGAACCACGCGGGGTGTTGTGTACCCTGCGGTGCAGGACATACTTGCGGATCGGACGCCTATGAAGCTGACGACGCTGCTGGGCCGTCGCGCGGAACGCGAGGCGGTCGAAAGGCTGCTCGAGGCCGCGCGCGTGGGTAACAGCGGGACGATCTTCCTGCGCGGGCAACCCGGGATCGGCAAGACGGCGCTCTTGGACTATGCCCGAGAAGCCGGCAGCCCGGTCTTCCGCGTGGTGGGCTGCGTCGGTGTGGAGTCCGAGGCGCTCTTCGCTTTTGCCGCCCTGCACCAACTGTGCGCGCCGCTGCTCGACAAAGCGAAACGGCTTCCCGAGTCTCAGCGCGTCGCTATCGATGTGGCTTTCGGCAGTCGCCGTGGGCCTGCGCCCGATATGTTCCTGGTCGGCCTGGCGACATTGAACCTCCTGACCGACGCTGCTGAAGCTGCGCCCCTGCTGTGCCTCATCGACGATGCGCAGTGGCTCGACCCGGCGTCTGCGCAGGTCCTCGCGTTCGTGAGTCGGCGGATCGCACACGAGCGGGTGGCGATGATGTTCGCCTCACGCGAGCTCGAGACCGACGGCCCCCACCCTGTGACCGCCGATGCGGTGGAGTTGCGCCTGGAGGGCCTGCGGGATGCCGACTCGCGCTCGCTGCTCATGCGGGGGGCACACGCTCCCGTGGACGAGAAAGTGCGCGATCGGATCCTCGCAGAAGCGAGAGGTAACCCGTTGGCGCTCCTGGAGTTTCCGCGCCGCGCTCGTCTGACTGAACTCGCGGGAGGTTTCGAATCGCCCGGCGTGCTCAACGTTCCTCGTCGGATCGAGGAGGGATTCCGGCGTCGCTCGGCAGGGCTGTCCGAAGACGCCCAGCTCTTGCTTCTGCTCGCCGCAGCGGACGCGACCGGGGATGCGGTGCTGCTGTGGCGAGCAGCCGAAGAGTTGGGGATAACGCCGGCGGCCGTCGAACCTGCCCAGGAGACCGGGCTGATAGAAGTCGATACCAGAGTGCGGTTTCGTCACCCCTTGGTGCGCTCGGCTGTGTACCGGTCCGCTACGCCGGAGACTCGTCGCCGCGCTCATCGCGCACTCGCCGCAGCGACTGATCCCCGCACCGATCCTGATCGCCGAGCCTGGCACCACGCATCCGGGGTCGTGGGGGCCAGTGAGGACGCAGCGGCCGAACTCGAGCGATCCGCCGAACGGACACGCGCCCGCGGTGGTATCGCGGCGGCGGCGGCATTCCTTCAGCGCGCCACGGAACTCACCCCTGAACCCGCGGTACGTGCACGGCGAGCGCTGGCGGCTGCGCACGCCAAACACGACGCGGGAGCATCGGCGGCCGCCGAGGAACTGCTCACGGTCGCCGAACTGGGCCCGCTCGATGAGCTCCAGCGCGCCCGGGTCGATCTACTTCGAGCGCGAATCACCTTTCATCTGACCCAGAGCAACGACGTTCCTGCGATGTTGCTCGAAGCCGCCAGGAACCTGGCGGTTCTCGACCCGGCACTGGCGCGCGAAACCTACCTGCACGCCATCGACGCAGCCCTGGTCGTCGACGCCTCCAGCGTGGCCGAGGTTGCCGGCGTGGCGCGATCGGCGCCGCCACCTCCGGGTGAACCGAGCCCGCCGGATCTGCTTCTCGACGCGTTGGTGGCGACATTCGCGATCGGGTACGCAGCGGGCGCCCCTCCTGTTCGACGCGCGATGGAAGCGTTCCGCGACCATGGCTTCGATGGGGAGGCGACGGGCGAGATGGGCAGCCGACGGTGGTTATGGCTGGCGACCCGAACCGCGGCGGCTTTCTTCGACGATGACATCGGCATCACGCTCGCCGACAGGAACGTACGGCTCGCACGCGAGGCGGGCGCGCTGACGACGCTTCCACTGTCCCTCGTCGCGTTGTCCTCGGCATTGGTTCTGACAGGCGACCTCTCCCGCGCCGCGGAAGTCGCGGCTGAGGAAGCCGCGATCACCACGGCGACAGATGCCGTACCGCTGCTGTACGGACAGCTCTACGTCGCCGCGTGGGGCGGGCATGAACTCGACACGCGAAGGTTGTTCAAGGCCAGTGTCGCGAACGCAGGTGAAAGGCTCTCCGAAGCGGCGACCGCACACTACGCGCTCGCGGTGCTTTTCAACGGTCTTGGCCAGTATGGGGCTGCGCGCGACGCTGCTGCGTGGTCGAACGAGATGGGCGAGCTCGTGAACAGCAGTCTCACCCTTCCCGAGCTGGTCGAGGCGTCGGTTCGGGCGAACGACCCGGATGGGGCAAGCGCTGCGGCGGACGAGCTCTCCACGCGAGCTGCCGCCAGCGGCACAGCCTGGGCGCTCGGGCTCGCCGCCCGTTCGCGTGCCCTCGTCACCACTGATCCCACCGCTGAGACCTATTACCAGGAGGCGATCCGCCACCTTCAGAACAGCAGAATGAAGGGTCATCTCGCGCGGACCCACCTCGTCTACGGCGAGTGGTTGCGACGAGAAGGACGTCGACAGTCGGCTCGTGAACAGCTTCGCACCGCACACGAGATGCTCACAGACATGCGCGCCGACGCGTTCGCCGCGCGCGCTGCACGGGAATTACGCGCCACGGGACAGCATCCGCGCAATCGCTCAACCGAACCCGGCACCGAACTCACCGCTCACGAGCAGCTGGTGGCTCGCCTCGTCGCGACGGGGTCAACTTCCAGGGAGGTGGCTACCCAGCTGTTCCTGAGTCCCCGCACTATCGATGCGCACCTGCGCAACATCTACCGCAAACTCGGCATCAGCTCCCGCAAACAGCTCCGCGACCTGCTAAACCCCTGAGGGAGCCTGCGGATCGGCCCGCTCCCGGACGGCTTGTTCGGAAGGCGGATAGGCGCCGCGCAGACGGAGCATGGTCGCCGTCACCACGGCACGGATGTCCGTTTCGCGCAACGGGGCGGAGAACAGCGCCGAACTGAACGAGAAGCCCTCGATCAGGGCGAACAGCAGCAGCGCCTCGCGGTGCAGCGCTTCCTCATCGATCGCACGGTCGGCCAGCGCATCACGCATCAGCGAGCGGATCACCTCCGCGCCCGCGAGAGAGGTCGCAGCGACGTCGGCCGCGAGCTCCGGGTCCGTGCGCGCCATGACGCGGTATTCGACCATGGCGATGTTCTCCTTGCGCTCCTGCTCGCTGGTGGGTGCGGCGAAGGCGATGACGTCCACGATCCGTGTTGCCGGGTCGTCGGACATCGTCGCGGCGCGATCCACGGCGCGCTGCATGAGGACACCCAAGGTGAAGCGCATGACCTCGCGGACGGTGTCGCCGAAGTAGTACCGGATGCTCCCGATGGCCAAGCCGGTGCGTGCGGCGATCCGGGCGAGGGTCACCGAGCGGAGCCCGTGCTCGGCGATCTCGTCGATCACGGCGTCGGCGATCTGCTCCCGGCGGACATCCGGGTCAACTCTCTTGGGCACGAACCTGACTGTAGCGCTTTTAGCATGTACATGCTAATTTTTCTGGCATGGTCATGCTAGAAAAATCCTGCTGCGATGGTCCCGACCTCGGACGGCACCCGACGTGAGCGACTGGCGCGACCCCTGGGACGGTGCGCGGCAGGGCTCTCGATACGACGGCCGGAGCGACGGCTGCGACGGGTTCGACGGCGACGCGGGAGCGTGGTCGACGCCGGCTCCGGAGCCGGGAGCGTCGTTGCCGCCGTTCCGCCGCTCCCTCTCGCTGCAGCGCACGCGATTCGCGGTCGGCCTTCCCGATGCGTCGACGGCGACAGTCGATGTCGATCACCTGTCGGGGCGAGCGTCGCTCTATCGGGACGACCGGCACGTGCGGACCTCCGACATGCCGGTCCGGTTCCCGCTCGGCTCGGAAGCCATCGTCGTAGCCGCGAGCAGATACGGCATGCGGCGGATCCACCTGATCGGTGCGGACGGCAGCGAGCGACGCCTCGATCCAGCGCCGGGGACACCCGAGCACTGGCGCGCCCAGCTCTCCCGGCGACACCCGGGGGTTGGGCGCACGCTGGCCGCCTGCGCCGTCATCGTGCTGACGGTCGATCTGATTCTCGTCGCGCCACAGCTGCTCGAGCTGGTCACCCACCTGCGGTTCTGGGCTGATCGCTGCAGCCCGTTCGTCTCGCCCGTCGACTTGCCGGTATGGGCGAACACGGCTCTCGCCATCAGCGCGGGCCTCGCGGGAATCGAACGAGCGCTCACCTTCCGCCATCACCGGCTCCTGGATGCCGAGACCGACGGGATCGGGAGCTGATGCTCCGGATCCAGCCCTGGACACGACAAAGGAAACGCATGCGATCACGTCTTCGACTCCCGAATCGATCCCGGCGCCTCACGACCGGGCTCGCCGCGGCCGCCACGCTCCTACTCGCCGGCTGTACGCCTGCTGCGCCGGGCTCCGGCGCCGATGCGGACCTCGGCGCCTACCTCGGGCAAGAGCTCGACTGGGGCGGGTGCGCGGGCACCGCGACGAGCGCGGCGGACGCCGAGCTGTTCGCGAACCCCGCGCTCGAATGCGCCTCGGTGGAGGTGCCGCTCGACTACGACACGCCAGCGGGTGCGAGGGCGCGGGTCGCGCTCCTGCGCCTGCCCGCCACGGGCGAGGCCGAGGGCTCGCTGCTGATCAACCCGGGCGGCCCGGGCGGCTCCGGCACCGGCCTCGTCGCGTCGACCGTGCCGCTGTGGCAGGCGAGCCGCGTCGGCGAGCGCTTCGACATCGTCGGCTTCGATCCTCGCGGGACCGGATCGTCGACCCCGGCCCTGGACTGCTACACCGACGAGGAATACGACGCCGGCGACGGGCCGCGATTCGGCACCGTGTACGACATCACGAGCGCCGAGCAGGCAGTCGAACTCGCACAGCGCTGCACCGACGGCTCCGGCGGCGTCGCGAACCTGGTGAACGCCGGGTCGACGAACGTTGTGCGCGATATGGACATCATGCGAGCGGTGCTCGGTGACGACCAGCTGACCTACCTCGGCTACAGCTACGGCTCCGAGCTCGGCGCCATGTACGCCACGACTTACCCCGAGAAGGTCCGCGCGATCGTCCTCGACGGAGCCGTCGCGCCCGACCTGACGGCGAGCCGATTCCGCCTGTCCCAATTCAAAGGCCTGCAGGCCCGGTTCGACGACCTCGCCGCGCTCTGCGCCGAATCGCCCGACTGTGTACTCGGCACCGATCCCGCAGCCGCCAACGATCGCCTGCACGAGATCGTGCGGCCTCTCATCGAGACGCAGGCGCCGACGGCCGGCGGCCGAGCTGCCAACGTCTGGGACGTCTACCTCGGCATCAGCGGCGGCCTGTACGCGGAGGCGAAATGGCCCGAAGTCATCTCCGCCCTGACAGCGCTCGAGGCCGGGCGCGCCGACGAAGCGATCGCCCTGCGCGCCGGCTTCCCGGACCTCGACACCAGCATCGCCGTGCGTTGCATGGACTGGCCTCGCCCGACTCCCGCGGAGCACACAGCGCTCGCACGCGAGATCGGGCAGGTCGCGCCGATGTTCGACCTCGACGTCTTCACAGCGGGGAACTACCACAGCGAGTGCGAGGCGTGGCCCGCACCGCCCACGCGTGCGGAGCCCTGGCTCGCCGATGCCGAAGGCCTCCCCAAGTCACTCGTCGTGTCGACCACCGGTGATCCCGCGACGCCACACGAGGGCGGCATCGCGATGGCGCAAGCCCTCGGGGCAAGCCTGCTCACCGTCGACGGCAAGCAGCACGGCGCCTACCTCCTCGGCGGTAGCGAGTGCGTCGACGACGTGGTGGACGCGTATCTCCTCGACCTCGAAACCCCGCCCGTCGACGCACGCTGCAGCCTGTGACGCTCCACGCCGGCACACGGTCAGGCGCGGAGTACTTACGTAATAGTCACCGACGCGAATCGAGTCGTGACTCTGAGACGGTGGCGGTGAGCACAGGCGAAGACTGGATGGCATCGAAACCGCACTTGTCACCGCATGTATGCGCCGCAATCCGCATGAGGAGGACACAGTGACATGGAGTACTCGCGAGCTGGCCGACCTCACGGGGACGACTGTGAACACCATTCGGCACTATCACCACGTGGGACTTCTGGAAGAACCAGAACGCCGCGACAACGGGTATAAGCAATATCGCGTAAGGCACCTGATTTCGTTGGTGCGTACACGCCGGCTGGTCGAGATCGGTATACCGCTCGCGCAGATTGCGGAAATAGACGTCACTTGCTCCGACGCATTGCGCGAGCTCGATGAGGAGCTGCGAGCAGGTATCGACCGTCTCGTGCGGGTACGTGACGAGGTGGCTGCGATCGCTCGAGAACATGCTCCACTCGACACTCCGCGCGGCTTCGAAGCAGTCGCGAGCGGGCTCTCCGGCCCCGACCGATCATTCCTCCAGATCTATGCGAGTCTCGCCGCGCGAGATGCGCTTCCCGACCTGTTGCCGATGATCTCCAAAGAGTCAGCCCCGCTGCGTAAGGCCTTCGATGCTTTACCCGACGATGCGGACCAGGGCGCGCGGCAACGAATTGCGGACTGGATTACAGAGTCGGACGCGAACTGGCGAGCTGTCGACGGCTCAGGGGCCGTCGGCGGCGCGCTCACTGAGGCCCGGCGCGAGCTCTACAACCCTGCGCAGCACGAGGTGATCGCGCGAGCATCGACGTCACAGCGTGCACGTCGACTTTCCTGTCGCCAGTTCGAGATCGCTGAAGAGTTCCTAGTACCAACCGGTACATAAATCGGAAGATGGTTACAGACCACATGGGGTATTTCAAAAATAAGACGGCTGTCGTCACGGGCGCCAGCATGGGCATCGGACTTGCGACGGCGAAGCAGCTCGCCTCCGAGGGCGCGCACGTCTTCATCACCGGGCGACGCAAAGACGAGCTCGAGAAAGCCGCCGCCGAGATCGGCCACGCGACGGCAGTGGTCGGCGACGTCAGCGTCTCAGCCGACGTGGATCGCCTTTATGAGCAGGTGAGTCAGCGCGGGCAGGGCCTGGACATCCTGTTCGCGAACGCGGGAATCAACCACCTCGCCTCTCTCGAGGACCTCACTGAGGAAGACCACGACAGAATCTTCGACATCAACGTGAAGGGGACCTTCCTGACCGTGAAGAAGTCCCTGCCGTTTCTCAACGAGGGGGCCGCAGTCATCCTCGCGGCCTCCACTTCGGCTGAGAGCGGGGCGCCATCCTTCGGTGCGTACGGGGCGTCGAAAGCCGCTGTGCGAGCGTACGCTCGCACCTGGGCCAACGAACTGAGTGGTCGAGGCATCCGGGTGAACGTCGTCTCGCCCGGGCCGGTGAATACCCCGCTGTGGGACGATGTCTTCGGTGAGCGCGCCGAGGAGATGAAAGCGGCCATCGCGTCGGGATTGCCCGCTCAGCGGGTCGGCGAACCGGAGGATGTCGCTGCCGCCGTCACGTTCTTGGCATCGCCCCTGAGCAGCTTCGTCTACGGCGCGAACTTCTACATAGACGGTGGAATGAATCAGGTCTGATGCCACTCCAATATCGCACTCTCCCAATCTTTTACCGCAAGCAACTGGCGTAGCGCCCGCGCTTCCGAGGTCGAAGAAGCTCTCGACGTCGCGGTGTATGGCGGGGATCACGGCGTCCTTCGATGGTCGGTACGTCGGTGGTGCGGAAGGTGAACGTATCGCTGCAGCGCAGGCCAGGACGGTGGCCGCGCTGTTGAGCCGGCTCCAGGATCGTGGCGATATCGAGCCGCGCTGACGCCCGTGTCGATGCGGGTTCTTGTCTGCTGACGGCTCGTGCCAGGAAGTGGTTAACCTACGCATTTGCGGTGAAAGTGTGGGTCGAACGACGTAACGGTTCCCGAGTGGATCGAACCCGCGATGCTAAAACAAGCCCTCCACCTGCGGAAACGCAGGTGGAGGGTTGCGCCCCCGGCAGGAATCGAACCTGCGACCTAGGGATTAGAAGGCCCTTGCTCTATCCAACTGAGCTACGGAGGCAGTCGCATCAACCTTGGCCGAAGTCGGCCACGCTGTCCAGCTCGAAAAGTATAGCGACCGACCGGATCGTCGAGCGCAGGCTCGGGTGAGCGCCCCCTCGGGGCGTCGCCGGGTACGTCGAACTACCCTCGTTGTCATGTCGTTATCGCAGGACCCCACCGCTGGACCCGCCGTCGACGGCGGACCGTCGGCGGATACGGGTCCGGCGGCGCCGTTCGGTGTACTCAGCGTTGTGGCCGGGTGTATCGCCGCGGTTGTCGCGGCCATGGTGGTCGGGTTGTCGGCGGCGCATGCGCTCAGTTTGCTCGGTATACCCGATCCGGGGGCGTTGACAACATATGGATTGCCCGCGTTGCGCGCGGTGGCCGATCTGGCCGCCGCGATGACCGTCGGCTCTCTGTTGTTCGCGGCGTTCCTGCTGCCCCCGCGCGACGGCGGGCTGCTCGAGGTCGGCGGTTATCGGGCGGTGCGCCGCGCCTCCGACGCCGCGCTGGTGTGGGCCGCGAGCGCGGCGCTGCTGGTGCCGTTGACCGTGTCGGATACGACCGGTCAGCCGGTGAGTGCCATCTGGCGACCCGAAGTGCTGTGGCCGGTGATCACGCAGGTCGAGGTCGCGGGCGCCTGGCGGACAACAGTGTTGTTCGCGCTGATCGTGGCGATCGGCTGCCGGTGTGCGTTGCGCTGGGGCTGGACGCCGGTGCTGCTGGCAGGCGCGTTGGTGACCATGATGCCGCTGGCGCTGACCGGGCACTCGTCCTCCGGTGGCTCCCACGACGTGGCGACCAACTCCCTGATCCTGCACATGGTGTCGGCCTCGGTCTGGGTGGGCGGGCTGATCGCGGTGCTGGCGCACGCGATGCGTGGCGGCGCGAACACCGATATCGCCGCCCGCCGGTTCTCGGTGGCCGCGACCATCTCGATCGTGGTGATCGGCCTCAGCGGCGTTGTGAATGCCTGGGTGCGGGTGCCCGTTTCGGACCTGTTCACCACGACGTACGGCAGGCTGGTGCTCGCGAAAGCGGCCGCGCTGCTGGTGCTGGGCGCCATCGGCTACCTGCAGCGCCGGGCCGCGCTGCCCGCACTGGCCGCCGACTCGCGCGACCGCGGCGCGCTCATCCGTTTCGCCGGCGTGGAGATGCTGATCTTCGCGGCGACCATCGGCCTGGCAGTCGGCCTCGGCCGCACCCCGCCACCGCCGCCGACCACGGTGCCGACGCCCGTCGAAGTGGAGCTGGGCTACACCCTCGCGGGCCCGCCGACGGTGAGTCGCCTGCTGTTCGACTGGCGCTTCGACCTGATCTTCGGAACCCTGGCGATCGTGCTCGCCGCGCTCTATCTGCTCGGCGTCCACCGGCTGCGCAAGCGCGGCGATGCCTGGCCGATCGGGCGGACCATCGCCTGGTGCAGTGGCTGCCTGGTGTTGTTGCTGGCCACGTCGTCGGGGGTCGGTCGTTACGCGCCGGCGATGTTCAGCGTGCACATGGGCGCGCACATGGCGTTGTCGATGCTGGCGCCGATCCTGCTCGCCCTCGGCGGCGCGGTGACCCTGGCATTGCGCGCGCTCCCGCCCGCGGGCCGCGGTGGTGTGCCGGGGCCGCGCGAGTGGATTCTGGCGGCCGTGCACAACCCGGTCTCGCGGTTCCTCACCCAGCCGGTGGTGGCGTCGCTGATCTTCGTCGCCGGGTTCTACGCGCTGTATCTGGGCGGAATCTTCGACACCTACGTCGACTCGCACGCCGCCCACCTGATGATGAACACGCACTTCCTGCTCAGCGGCTACCTGTTCTACTGGGTGGTGATCGGCATCGATCCCAAGCCGCGCGAGGTCGCGCCGCTGACCAAACTCGCGATGGTGTTCGGCACGTTGCCGTTCCACGCGTTCTTCGGCATCGCGCTGATGAGCATGACCACCGTGCTGGGCGACTGGTTCTATCGCACCCTCGACCTAGGCTGGAACATCGACCTGCTCGCCGACCAGCGCAACGGCGGCAGTTTCGCCTGGGCCAGCGGTGAGGTGCCGCTGGTGGTGGTGATGCTCGCCCTGCTGATCCAGTGGTCACGCAGCGACACCAAGCTGGCCAAGCGCACCGACCGGGCCGCCGATCGCGACAACGACGCCGACCTGACCGCCTACAACGCGATGTACGCCGAGCTGGCGCGGCGTGACGGCGAGGTCCGCCGGTGAGCGGATTCGGTGTGCCGTCGAGCGAATCGACCGAGCGGGCCGAACCGGAGCGGGTGCTGCGCACCGATGTGCGGGCGGCGCGGCGGCGGCTGGCCGGTCGGGTACGCAAGACACCGGTGTTCCACACGAGTGTGGACGGGCCGAACGGGCCGGTGCCGGTGTCACTGAAAATGGAATTCCTGCAGCACGGCGGCACATTCACGGTGCGTGGCGCGCTCAACGCCCTGTTGTCGGCAGGCAGCGGCGCCGATCACGTGGTTGTCGCCTCGGCGGGCAACGCGGGCATCGCGGTGGCGCTGGCCGCGGCACAGCTCGGCAAGGAATGCACGGTTGTCGTGCCGGAATCCGCGCCGCACACCAAGGTGGCCGCGATGTGGGCGCACGGCGCCGAAGTGCTGTGGCACGGAACGACGTACGCCGAGGCGCAACGCCGGGCGCTCACCCTGGCCGCCGAGCGCGGGGCCGACCATCTGCATGCCTACGACATGCCCGCCGTGGTGGCGGGCGCCGGCGTCATCGGGCTCGAGCTGGAAGAACAGGTGCGCGGCAGGCCGCCGGTGCTGGCCGCGGTCGGCGGCGGCGGGCTGATCGCGGGCCTCGGGGCGGCACTGGGCAAGCGCAGGGAGATCGTCGGCATCGAATCCGAGCACATACCCGTGCTCTCGGCGGCACTCGCGGCGGGCGCGCCGGTCGATATCGACGTGGCCTCGTGCGCCACCGAGCTGCTGTGCGCGACCAGGGTCGGCGACATCGCCTTCGACATCGCCCAGCGGCACCAGATGCCCGCGATCGCGGTGGCCGACGACGCGGTCGCCGCCGCCCGCGAATACCTCTGGCGGGAGTTCCGCGTGGTGGTCGAGCTCGAAGGTGCCGCCGCGCTGGCCGCCGTGCAGAGCGGTGTGTACACACCTGAGCCCGGCGTACGGCCGATCGTGGTGCTGTGCGGAGCGAACACCGAGCTTCCCGTGCTCTGACACCGACGTTGTCCACAACTGCCCGATTCATCCACAGATCGACTGCGCGCGCCCCACACTCCCGTTCGCCAGGTCATTCTTGGGTGGTCAGAGCGAAAACGGTGGATTCGAGCGGGGGCGAGCACGATGTACGAGGCACACGCGACGGTGATCGGGACCGTCATCACCCATCCGGTGCGGCGCGATCTCAGCAACGGTGAGCAGATGCTCACGTTCCGGATGGCGAGTAATTCGCGGCGATTCGACGTCAAAACGGGGGAGTGGACCGACAACGGCACGTTGTATCTCACGGTCTCGTGCTGGCGCAGGCTGGTGGCAGGGGTGGATCGATCGTTGCATCGCGGCGACCCGGTGATCGCCTACGGGCAACTCCGCTCGCACGAGTACCGCGGCAAGGACGGAACCGAGCGGCGGGACCTCGAGATGCGCGCGGTGGCGGT
The DNA here is from genome assembly GCF_053608345.1 of Nocardia sp. NPDC055050. Taxonomy (NCBI): domain Bacteria; kingdom Bacillati; phylum Actinomycetota; class Actinomycetes; order Mycobacteriales; family Nocardiaceae; genus Nocardia; species Nocardia sp. NPDC055050. Next base: position 36,120 of record NZ_JBSGVG010000040.1, on the reverse strand, counting down.
CGGGCCCGATCTGGCGCGCTGCCACGCGAGCGTTGTTCGCCGGTCCGAGGGCCTGCGATCACTGCCGCATGCCGCGGTGCGGAATATTTCCGATGCCCGCGGCGCTGCCCTACCGAAGGCCGACGACGCTGCCACCGGGTATGCGTCGACCGAGGCCGTTGCCGTAGCCTGTACGACCGTGGCGGATCCTGTCCCCGCGCGATCGCCGGACGTGGTGTCGAGCACCAACGGTGCCGAGCAGGTTGACGCATGAGGGTCGTTTCCGCGGCACTCGACCCTTCCGTATCCCGTCCCCGTTTCTCCCACCGATAGGCTTCCGCGTATGGCTGAGTTCATTTATCAGATGATCAAGGTTCGCAAAGCACACGGCGACAAAGTCATCCTCGACGACGTGTACTTGAACTTCCTTCCCGGCGCCAAGATCGGTGTGGTGGGTCCCAACGGCGCGGGTAAATCCAGCGTGCTGAAGATCATGGCGGGACTGGACCGGCCGAACAACGGTGAGGCGTTCCTCGGCTCGGGCGCCACGGTCGGCATCCTGCAGCAGGAACCGCCGCTCAACGAGGAGAAGACCGTCCGCGGCAACGTGGAGGAGGGCCTCGGCGAGGTCAAGGTCAAGCTGGATCGGTTCAACGAGATCGCTGAACTGATGGCCACCGACTACTCCGACGAGCTCATGGACGAAATGGGCAAGCTCCAGGAGTTCCTCGACCACGCCGACGCCTGGGATGTCGACTCCCAGCTCGAGCAGGCCATGGACGCGCTGCGCTGCCCGCCGCCGGACGAGCCGGTCACCAACCTCTCCGGTGGTGAGCGCCGCCGCGTCGCGCTGTGCAAGTTGCTGCTGAGCAAGCCCGATCTGCTGCTGCTCGACGAACCGACCAACCACCTCGACGCCGAGAGTGTGCTCTGGCTCGAGAAGCACCTCGCCGACTACCCGGGCGCCGTGCTGGCCGTCACCCACGACCGGTACTTCCTCGACAATGTCGCCGAGTGGATCCTCGAGCTCGACCGCGGGCGTGCCTACCCCTATGAGGGCAACTACTCCACCTACCTGGAGAAGAAGGCGCAGCGTCTCGAGGTCCAGGGCAAGAAGGACCAGAAGCTGCAGAAGCGCCTCAAGGACGAACTGGCCTGGGTGCGGTCCGGCGCCAAGGCCCGCCAGGCCAAGAACAAGGCTCGCCTCGGCCGTTACGAGGAGATGGCGGCCGAGGCCGAGAAGCACCGTAAGTTGGACTTCGAGGAGATCCAGATCCCCGCCGGTCCGCGACTGGGCGACATCGTGGTCAACGTGTCGAACCTGGACAAGGGCTTCGGCGATCGTCAGCTCATCAAGGACCTGTCCTTCACGCTGCCGCGCAACGGTATCGTCGGCGTCATCGGACCCAACGGTGTCGGTAAGACGACGTTGTTCAAGACCATCGTCGGTCTCGAATCACCCGACAGCGGTGAGGTGAAGGTCGGCGAGACGGTCAAGCTGAGCTATGTCGACCAGAACCGCGGCGGCATCGACCCGAAGAAGAACGTCTGGCAGGTCGTCTCCGAAGGTCTGGACTTCATCCAGGTCGGCAACCAGGAGATGCCCTCGCGCGCCTACGTCAGCGCGTTCGGCTTCAAGGGGCCGGACCAGCAGAAGCCCGCGGGTGTGCTCTCCGGTGGTGAGCGCAACCGCCTGAACCTGGCGCTGACCCTCAAGGAGGGTGGCAACCTGATCCTGCTCGACGAACCGACCAACGACCTCGACGTCGAAACCCTCAGTTCGCTCGAGAACGCGCTCGATCAGTTCCCCGGCTGTGCCGTCGTGATCTCCCACGACCGGTGGTTCCTCGATCGCACCTGCACCCACATCCTGGCGTGGGAGGGTGACAGCGACAATGACGCCAAGTGGTACTGGTTCGAGGGCAACTTCGAGGCGTACGAGGCGAACAAGATCGAGCGCCTGGGCGCCGAAGCCGCTCGCCCGCACCGTGTTACGCACCGCAAGCTGACGCGCGACTGATACGCGCGGCCCGCACGACGGCCCGGTGGAACGATCTGTGAACGGTCGCTCCGCCGGGCCGTCGGCGTTGTGCCGATCGGTGCTCCCTGGCGTTCACCCAGCATTCTTCAAGTTACCGGCGCGGCAAGCCCGAATTCCCTCAGCGTGTTCGAGTACCCGGAGCTAGTCTCGAAAATGCGTCACCTGCGTTGCGAAATCGAAGCGAACCACAATCCATGGGAGTGGGCTAAACGATGACGGTCTCGTCGGAAATCTCCAGCGCGGCGTGGGCCGCGGGAATGCCGCAGAGCTTGCGCGGCGATCTCGCGACCCTCGAGGAGGCGTATTTCCGACACGTCGATGCCGGTGACGTGGACTTCCCGATCCCCGGAATCACCCAGATCTTCCGGCACCACATGGAATTGGCCGCCGTGCGGATGCCGGGTAAGGCCAGCGTGCGGGTGCACCATCCCGACGACGGGACCGGGATGGGTGCCGCGGTGCAGGTCGTCACCGACGACATGCCGCTGCTGGTGGAGTCGATCACCGCGGCGCTGGGCCGGATGCAGGTGAGCGTCTCCGAGGTGATCCACCCGATCTTCGAGGTCATCCGCGACGAGGAGGGCCACCTCACCGGCGCCGCGGCGCACGAGGTGGATGGCCACGGCGCGACCGGGCTGACCGAATCGTGGATGCACCTGCAGCTGCACCCGTCGACCGGCCGGGCCCAGCTCGATCACATCGAACGCACCATGCCCGAGGTGATCGACGATGTCCGCCAGGTGATCGACGACACCGAGGCCATGGCCGCGGTGCAGAGCTCGCTGGCCGACGCGCTCGACCGGTCCGCCGCCCAGGGCTTCACGCCGTTCCCCGCTGTCGATGTGGCCGATTGCGCCCAGCTGCTGCGGTGGCTGGCCGCGGGCAACTTCACCCTGCTGGGGTATGCCCGCTACCGGCGCGGCGTCGAGGACGGCCACACGGTCTCGACCGTGGTGCCCGGTGCGAGCCTGGGTGTGCTCCGGCCCGATGTCGGCACCGATTTCAAAGTGCCCATCAACGGCGAAGACCGCCCGTTGCTGCTGCTCACCCAGGGCCTGGTGCGCGCGACAGTGCACCGCTCGGTGTATCCGTACTTCGTCGGTGTCGCCGATGTCGACGAGACGGGCGTCGAGGTGGGGGTGCACCTGTTCATCGGCGTGTTCACCGTCAGCGCGGTGCACGAGAACGTGCTCGACATCCCGGTGATCAATCGCCGGGTGCGGACCGCGATCGAGGGCGCCGGGTTCGACAAGGACTCCTTCTCCGGGCAGGCGATGCTCGAGGTGATCGAGTCGTTCCCGCGCACCGAACTGTTCTCGGCCGACACCGAGACCATGCGCCGCACCGCCGTCGCGGTCCTCGGCGTCGGCCTGCGCAGGCAGGTCCGGCTCTTCCTGCGCAGCGACGGCTACGGCCGCTTCGTGGCCTGCATGGTGTATTTGCCGCGCGATCGTTACACCACCGCCGTACGCCTGGAGATGCAGGAGATCCTGGTCGCCGAACTCGGTGGCGTGGACATCGACTACTCGGCGCGGGTGAGCGAAAGTGAGCTCGCCAGTGTGTATTTCACGGTGATGATGCCCGCCGAGGCCACCGGCGAGGCAGGCCCCGACACCTCCGAGGACAACCGGCTGCGTTTGCAGGGCCTGCTCAACGCTGCCAGCCACACCTGGGACGACCGGATCGGTGACGCGGTCGCCTCCTCCACTGTGCTCGATCCCGCTGTGGTCAAACGGTATTCGGAGGCGCTGCCCGAAAGCTACAAAGAGGACTTCGCGCCCGCCCGCGCGCTGGCCGACATCGTGCGTCTCGAGCGACTCACCGAAGGCGGCATCAGACAGCACCTCTACCGCAGGCCCGAAGCGGAGCCCGGTTCGTGGCGCTTCAGCCTCTACATCGCCGGTTCCGGTGTCTCGCTGAGCCAGGTCCTCCCGGTCTTGCAGAGCCTGGGTGTCGAGGTGGTCGACGAACGGCCCTACCAGCTCGAACACGAAGGCGGCACCGAGCGCTGGATCTACGATTTCGGTTTGCAGGCTCGCCCGGAGCTGCTGCGCAACGCGCTGGGCGGCGATCTCGACGCCGCACTGCTCGAGGCCCCCGGCCAGCTCGACGCCCTGCGTACCCGGTTCACCGACGCCTTCGAGGCGGTCTGGTACGACCGGGCCGAAGCCGACGGTCTCAACGAACTCGTGCTGCGTGCCGGCCTGCCGTGGCGGTCGGTCGCGATCCTGCGCGCGTACGCGAAATACCTGCAGCAGGCCGGATTCCCGTACTCCCAGGTCAATATCGCCCGCGTGCTGCTGGCCCACCCGGAGGTCGCGCGCGATTTCGTCGACCTGTTCGCCGCCCGCTTCGATCCGGCCATCGTCTCCGCCGAGGCCGCTGTCGAGCTCGAGACCCGGGTGCGGGCCGGGATCGACGAGGTGGTCAGCATGGACGCCGACCGCATCCTGCGTGCCATCCTCGGCCTGATCAAAGCCACGCTGCGAACCAACAACTATGTTCTCGACGACGAAGGTCGCCCACGCGACTACCTGGCACTGAAGGTCGAGCCGCGCGAGATCGCCGAATTGCCCAAGCCGCGACCGCAATTCGAGATCTTCGTGTACTCGCCGCGGGTCGAGGGCGTGCACCTGCGGTTCGGCTCGGTAGCGCGTGGCGGCCTGCGCTGGTCCGACCGGCTCGAGGACTTCCGCACCGAGATCCTCGGGCTGGTGAAGGCGCAGGCGGTGAAGAACGCGGTGATCGTGCCGGTCGGCGCCAAGGGCGGTTTCGTGGTGAAGCGTCCGCCCGCCCCGATCGGTGACCCGGCCGTCGACCGCCAGGCGAGTATCGCCGAGGGCGTCGCCTGCTACCGCACCTTCATCTCCGGGTTGCTCGACGTCACCGACAACGTCGACCTGGCCACCGGCGCGGTGCTGCCGCCCGATCGGGTGGTCCGCCGCGACGGCGACGACACCTACCTGGTGGTCGCCGCCGACAAAGGCACCGCCAGCTTCTCCGATATCGCCAACGATGTGGCCACCCGCTACGGCTTCTGGCTCGGCGACGCCTTCGCCTCCGGTGGCTCGGCGGGCTACGACCACAAGGCGATGGGCATCACCGCCAAGGGGGCGTGGGAAGCGGTCAAACGCCACTTCCGTGAGATGGACATCGACACCCAGAGCCAGGAATTCACCGTGGTCGGCGTCGGCGACATGAGCGGTGACGTATTCGGCAACGGCATGCTGCTCTCGCCGCACATCCGGCTGGTCGCCGCGTTCGACCACCGGCACATCTTCCTCGACCCGAACCCCGACGCGTCGAGCTCCTTCGCCGAACGTGAGCGCTTGTTCGCGCTGCCGCGATCCTCGTGGGCCGACTACGACCGGAGCCTGATCAGCGAGGGCGGCGGCGTGTTCGAACGGACCGTGAAGTCGGTGCCGATCTCGCCGCAGGCACGGACGGCGCTCGGCCTGCCCGACTCGGTGCAGACGCTCTCGCCGCCGGAGTTGGTGCGCGCGATCCTGCTCGCACCGGTGCAGTTGCTGTGGAACGGCGGCATCGGCACCTACGTGAAGGCGAGCACCGAATCCAACGCCGAGGTGGGTGACAAGTCCAACGACGCGGTGCGCGTCGACGGAAACCAATTGCGGGTCAAGGTGATCGGCGAAGGTGGCAACCTGGGGGCCACCGCGCTCGGCCGGATCGAGTTCTGCCGTGCGGGCGGCAAGATGAACACCGACGCACTCGACAACTCCGCGGGCGTCGACTGCTCCGACCATGAGGTCAATATCAAGGTCCTGCTCGACGGCGTGGTCAGCGCGGGCGGTCTCGCGCCCGCCGACCGCAATCCGCTGCTGGCCTCGATGACCGACGAGGTCGCTCGAATGGTGTTGCACGACAACGTCGATCAGAACACTTTGATCGGTATCGCCCGCACCGACGCGCCCCAGATGCTCAATGTGCACGGTCGTGTGATCGCCGACCTCGAACAGCGACGTGGCCTCGACCGGGAGCTCGAAGCGCTGCCGTCGACCGCCGAGCTGGCTCGCCGTGGCGAGGAGGGCGCCGGGCTCGCCTCACCCGAGCTGGCCAACCTGCTCGCGCACGTGAAGCTCGGCCTCAAGGCCGACCTGCTCGACACCGACCTGCCCGACAGCGCCTACTTCGCGAGGAAACTGCCCCTGTACTTCCCGACGCCGCTGCGGGAGCAGTTCGGCGCCGCCATCAAGAAGCACCGGCTGCGCCGCGAGATCGTCACCACGATGATCGTCAACGAGGTCGTCGACTACGGCGGCATCACCTACGCCCACCGCCTCAACGAAGAGGTCGGCGCCACCACCACCGATACGGTGCGTGCGTTCGCCGCGGCCACCGAGATCTTCCAGCTCCATGACGTGTGGTCGCGCATCCGCGGCGCCGACGCGGCCGCCGGAGTCTGTGACCTGCTCGAATTGGAATCCAAGCGGACGCTGGACCGCGCATCGCGCTGGCTGCTGAGCAACCGGCCACAGCCGATCGCGGTCGGCGCCGAGATCAACCGCTATCACCGCCGGGTCCAGGAATTGGCGCCGCAGGTGCCGGGCTGGTTGCGCGGGCACCATGTCACCTCCCTCACCCAGGGCGCCGCCGAGCTGATCGCCCGCGGTGCGCCGACCGACCTGGCCACCGAGGTGTTCGGGCTGCTCGGGTTGTTCCCGCTGCTCGACATCGTCGACATCGCCGACATCACCGATCGCGACGGCGCCGAGGTGGGCGCCCTGTACTACGCGCTCAACGACCATCTCAAGATCGACTGGCTGCTCGAGGCGGTGAGTCACCTCGAACGTGGCGATCGCTGGCACGCGCTGGCCCGGCTCGCTCTGCGCGACGACATGTACGGTTCGTTGCGCTCGCTCACCCTCGATGTGCTGTCCGCGGGTGACCCGGAGGAAACTCCCGACGAAAAAATTGCATACTGGGAGTCGAAGAACCAGTCCAGGCTGGGCCGTGCGCGCGCGGCCCTGTCGGAGCTGTTCGAGTCCGGGACCCACGACCTCGCCACACTGTCGGTTGCCGCGCGACAGGTGCGGAGCATGGTGAGCGGGGTGGGCGCCCAATCGGAGGTACCACGGTGACGAGTTCGCCGAACGGCAACACCGGCACGCCCGCATCGGAGCTGGTGTTGCCGCAGCGTTTTCACGCGAAGGTCGAGATCCGCTGGTCGGATATGGACGTGTTCCAGCACGTCAACCACGCTCGGATGGTGACCTTGCTGGAAGAGGCGCGGATTCCGTGGCTGTTCGACGACGACAAGCCGACGGCGTCGATGGGGCGGCAGGGGTGTGTGCTGGTCGACCTGCATGTGAAGTACCGCGGGCAGTTGCGGCACGAGGACACCCCGCTCGACATCGCCATGTGGGTCAAGCAATTGCGCGCGGTCGATTTCACCATCGGTTACGAGGTGCGGGCCAACGGCGCGGCTCCCGATTCGCCGCCCGCGGTGATCGCGACCACCCAGCTCGCCGCGTTCGACATCGACACCCAGCGGCTGCGCAGGCTCAGCGAGTCCGAGCGCGACTACCTGGCACTGTGGCGGGCCTGATTACGTGAGCTCCTCCGAACAACGGGTGCTCCACACGCCCGACCCGGCCGAACGCGAAAACCTGGCCACCTTCCTCGGCCGAGCCCTCCGGCTGGACCCGGCCGCTGTCGTCCGATTGCGGCGGCGTGGTTCCAGTCTCGTATCCGCTTGGGTGGCAACGGGGTTCGAGACGCTGGCGGTGCGCACGATCACCGCGGAACTCGGTGTCGACGATGTCACCGTCGGTGCGGACACGGTGCTCGCGGGACTGGGTACCGGCCATCCGATCGACCTCGGTTACTCGATGGACTCCGCCTGGCGCGGTGCCCTTCCGCCGACCGACGGCTTCTCACATGTGGATGACGTTCCGGCGCGCACCCTGGTGGAGCTGGCCGAACGTGGCGCGGATGTGGCGCGCGAACACGGCGGTCCCAAAGGGCCGCCCGCGTCGCTTCTCGACCAGTCGGTTCTTACGGTTACCGGGACCGGTGATCTCGAGGTGCAGGTGCCGATGCGCGTCGTCTTCGCGCTCACTGCGATGGATTTCATTCCGCATGCGGGGGAGAAGGCGGAGTCGCGTCGGATTCAGCCGTCGGAGCTGGTGCGGGTGCGGGCTACTCGGACGTGGTTGCGGTTGGATGCTCGGTACGGGTCTGTCGCGCGGCGATTGGGTGGCGGGATTCCGTTGTCGCCCAGTTGAGTTGGGCGGATCAGAGTCTCGGGTCGCGGTAACTCCGCACTCGAGGGGTCGCGGGGCTGAGGGTGCCGTCGTGGCGCAGCGTGGTTGGCAGTGAGGCCGCTCGGCGGTCAGTGCACGCCGACGAGGCGTAGCAGAGCCGTTGTCGTGGCTGCTGCCAACACGGTGACGAGTAGAGGGGCGCGCCGCCACGCGAGGACTCCGCCCACGCCGACACCGGCGGGTAGGGCGACGCCGAGGTGGCCGGAGCCGGTCGGCAGCGTGGCTGTTGCTACCAGCGCGGCGAGCAGAATGAGGGCGCCGGTGTCCAGCAGGTGGATTGCCCGGGGGGACAGCCGCAGCCGATGGCGCATCGCGGGGCCGGTCCATCGCAGTGCGTAGGTTCCCACAGCGAGCGCCAACATGGCGGGCAGCAGATACGGCGCGTTCATGCCGCCACCGGTTCGCCGGTGGGGGTCGGTGGGCGTAGAGCGAAGACCAGTCCGCCCAGGGCGATCAGCACCGGGAGCCCGGCAGGCACGAACGGTGCGACCGCTACCGCCAACCCGGCACCGACCAGTACCGGCCGCAATGTTGCCCGGTCGCGCAGGGCGGGCAGGATCAGCGCGAGCAGGATCACCGGGAACACCGCGTCCAGGCCGAGCGCCGAGGTATCGGGTACGAGCGAACCCAGTGCCGCGCCGAGGGTGGCGCCCAGCGGCCAGCACAGTGCGACGCCGATACCGCAGGCCCAGTACGCGGCGCGTTTGCGTTCCTGATCACCGGGGGCCGTGGCGAAGGCGACCGACTCGTCGTTGAGGACGTGGATGCCGAGCGCTCGCTTCCAGCCGCGCCCGAACACCTCGGGCGCCGACAATCCGTACGGCAGGTGGCGCGCGTTGAGCAGCAGTCCGGCCACCACCGCCGCCAGCGGACTACCGCCGGCCGCGACGATCCCGAAGAACAGCAATTCCGAGCCGCCTGCCAGCACCGTGACCGCCATCACGATCGGCATCCACATCGGGAACCCGGCCGCGATCGTCGACGCGCCATAGGACACCCCGAACAGGCCGACGGCAAGGCACGCCGCGGCTACGGCAGCCACGGTTCTCCGGTCGAGTGTTCGCCAAATCGAACGCATGTTGTTTATATTGAACGCACGGGGTGGGTAAAGTCAACGCGGTATCGCCAGCCCTCAGGAGGCGTAGATGGACCGGCAGGACCCCGTCGTCGGACCGCCCCAGGCGGTGATCGCCGCGGCGCTGCGTCGTGAGCGCGCCCGCGCCGGCCTCTCGCTCACCGAGGTCGCTCATCGGGCGGGTGTCGCGAAATCCACACTGTCGCAACTGGAATCGGGCACCGGCAACCCCAGCCTGGAAACCCTGTGGGCGCTGTGCGTCGCCCTCGAAATGCCGTTCTCCCGGCTGCTCGATCCGCCGCGGGCCAATGTTCAGGTGATTCGCGCCGACGAGGGCGCACCCGTCCCCTCGGCCGACGCCGACTATCGGGTGACATTGCTCGCAGCGGGCCAGTCACACACGCGCTGTGATGTGTACCGCATCGCGGCCGAACCCGGCCACACTCGTCGCTCGGATCCGCACAGCCCGGGCGTCGTCGAGCATGTCGTCCTGGCGGCGGGCCGCGCCATGGCGGGCCCGGCGGACGAGCCCGTGGAGATGCGCCCCGGCGACTACATCCGCTACCTGGGCGATCTCCCGCACATCTTCGAAGCGCTCGAGCCGGGAACGTGGGCGACGATGGTCATCGAGAGCGCCTGAGCCGATCGAGCGCTGGTCAGGCGTAGCTCGCCTGCGTTCCGGCCATGCGCGGCTGTGCCTATCAGGCGGCCCCTTCGCCGAGGTACTGCAACCAGATCGGATCCAGATCGGCGGTGGTGGACAGCAACCGCCAATGCGGGCCCTTGGGCGAGACCAGCGGGTGGCGCAGGTGCCAGCCCAGGTCAGCCAGCATCTTGTCGGCCTTGCGGTGATTGCAGGGGGCGCAGCTGGCGACGCAGTTCTCCCACGAGTGCTCGCCGCCGCGACTGCGGGGGATCACGTGGTCGATGGTCTCGGCCTTGCCGCCGCAGTACCCGCATCGGTAGTGGTCGCGATGCATGAGCGCGGCGCGGGTCATCGGCACGCGGGCGCGGTAGGGCACCCGCACGTAGGTGCGCAGGCGGATGACGGACGGAATCGCCACTTCGGAGCCCGCGGAATGCAGGACCGGTCCTTCGGGATTGTCGTGAACGGCGTCTGCTTTGGCGCAGATCAGCAGCACGACAGCGCGACGCGCGGACAGCGCGGTGAGCGGCTCGTAGGTGGCGTTGAGGAGGAGGACCCGGCGTTTGCGCCACGCGGCGGCGTCGTGGTCTCCGGCGAGGTGCAGAGGCGCGGGGAGATGCGGCAGGTCGTGAAGACCGTGTGCGCCCGGATGGTGATCGGACAGGATATGCAGCGGAACAGCCCCCGAGCCACGATTGTGGACGTCGGCGGGCTGGAGTTGTCGGTGCGTGCGCGCCTCGTGTGAACGGGCGCTCGGTCGCTGCTTCATCCTCGTGACCTCAATTTCATGATTGGCAGGATCATGTGGTATCTGGGGCCGATACTGACCCCAGTTGACCATGGTTCCGGCGGTATTGCACGGCTATTTTTCAAACTTCCGGATGAACTGTGGTTGAAGGGCAGCGCGTTCGTGACCGTGGTGATCGGGGCACAATGGAGCGCGTGACTTCCGGTGAGCAGACAACGACCTCCTTCTACGAAGCCGTGGGCGGCGCGGAGACGTTTCGCCGTCTGGTGTCGGTGTTCTATCGCGAGGTCGCGGCCGACGAGATCCTGCGCCCGCTGTACCCGGAGGAGGACCTGGGTCCGGCCGAGCGCCGGTTCCGGATGTTCCTCGAACAGTACTGGGGCGGGCCGCGCACCTACTCCGACGAGCGCGGGCACCCGCGCTTGCGCATGCGCCACAATCCGTTCGTCATCGGGCCGCTCGAGCGCGACGCCTGGATGCGATGCATGCGGATCGCGGTCGGTGAGATCGAACCGTCGATCCTGGACGACGAACACCGCAAAGCCCTGCTGGACTACTTCCAGATGGCAGCGGCCTCCCTGCAAAACGCTCCGTAGCGGGACGAGAGCCCTATTGGGGCGCACTCGAGCCTTACGGGTGCCCGCCGTTCGCTGATAACCAGCGGATGGCCGCCCGGTTTCGCGTCGATGCCGCCCTTTACCACGATGTTTCGCCGCGGCGTGGCGAACGCTGGTGATTTGCCGGATTCGCAGAAAGTCTCGCCCCGCCTGAATATTGCGGGCGATCTTTGGCAATATTGCGGGTGTGACACAGACACCTGCCTCGCCGGTGCCGGGGGAAGCAAGCACCGCTCCGTGGTGGAAAACCGCCGTGTTCTATCAGGTCTATCCGCGTTCGTTCGCCGACTCCGATGGTGACGGTGTCGGCGACCTGGGCGGGGTGCGCGAGAAGATGGGATACCTGGAGCTATTGGGCGTCGACGCGCTGTGGATCTGTCCGGTGATGCGGTCACCACAGGCCGACGGTGGTTACGACGTGTCCGATCCGCGCGACATCGACCCGCTCTTCGGCGGGTTGGGGGCGCTGGACGAGTTGATCGCCGAGGCGCACGACCGCGAGATCAAAGTGACGATGGATCTGGTGCCCAACCACACCAGCATCGAACACGCGTGGTTCGCCGAGGCGCTGGAGGCTGCGCCGGGCAGCCCGGAACGGGCTCGCTACCTCTTCCGGGACGGTCGCGGCAAGGACGGGGATGAGCCACCCAACAACTGGCCGAGCATTTTCGGCGGCCCCGCCTGGACCAGGATCACCGAACCCGACGGCTCTCCAGGACAGTGGTACCTGCACATCTTCGCGCCCGAACAACCCGACCTGAACTGGGACAACCCCGAGGTCGCCGACGATTTCGAGAAGACCCTGCGCTTCTGGCTCGACCGTGGCGTCGACGGTTTCCGCCTCGATGTCGCCCACGGGATGGCCAAACCCGAGGGCCTGCCCGACATGGACCGGGTCGAGACCAAGATGCTCGTCCACGACGACGACGATCCCCGCTTCAACAACCCGGGCGTGCACGCCATTCACCGCCGCATCCGCACGGTGCTCGACGACTACCCGCACGCGGTGTCGATCGGCGAGGTGTGGGTCGACGACAACGTCCGCTTCGGTGAATACGTCCGTCCCGACGAGCTGCACCTGGCGTTCAACTTCCGCCTCGCCGAGACTCCCTTCACCGCGCAGGGCGTCCATGACGCGATCACACACTCCCTCGACGCGGTCGCCGACGCGGGCGCCCCGCCCACCTGGACGCTGTCCAATCACGACATCGAACGGGAGGTGACCCGCTACGGCGGTGGCAAGGCCGGCGTCGCGCGGGCGCGGGCGATGATGATGGTCGAACTCGCCCTGCCCGGTGCGGTGTTCATCTACAACGGCGCCGAATTGGCTCTGCCCAACGTCGACGACCTGCCCGAGGAGCTCTTGCAGGATCCGGTGTGGGAGCGCACGGGCCACAGGGAACGTGGTCGTGACGGTTGCCGGGTCCCGATGCCGTGGGAGGGCCCGACCACGCCGTTCGGTTTCACCGTGGGTACGCCGTGGTTGCCGATCCCGGCCGGCTGGGCCGACCGCACCGTCGAGGCGCAGCTGGAAACTCTGCACTCGACGCTGTCGCTGTACCGGCTGGCGATCGACCTGCGCGCCACCCGGCCGGAGTTCGCGGGCCAGCGGATCGAGTGGTACGGCAGTCCCGACGGCTGCCTCGCTTTCCGTCGGCCGGGCGGGTTGATCTGCGTGCTCAACGCCTCGGACGGCCCGATCCAGTTGCCGCCGGGGGAGGTGCTGTTGTCGAGCGCTCCGGTCGTCGACGACCGGTTGCCACCGAACGCGGCGGCCTGGTTGGTGTAGCACCGCCGGACACGCGGTGCGGGAACTGCCAGCCGGAGGATGAACTACTACACAGCATCGTCTACCGTTGGTGCGTGAGCATTCTCGAGACAGTGCTGATCTTCGTCGGCATCCCGGCCGCGATCTACTTCGCGATCGCGGGTTTGTCCTATCTCGGTAAGCCATTCCCCGGTGAGAAGCCGGCCCACTTCGCACTCGGGCAGAAGTGGACCCACCGGCCGGTGCTGTGGAGTGCTACCGATGAGGTGACCGCCGCGGCGGGGCACCACACCGCCGAGCCGCATGGCAGTCATGCGGCTCTCGAAACCGCGCATGCGGAGCTGATCGGAGGCCGGGCAAGTGGCAAGTTCTAATTGGCCCGCGGTGGTCGAGGCCGACCTGCCGCACGGGTTCGCCCTCACCAGCAGCGGCCGGGTGTCCGGCGTGCACGAGCCCGGCACCGTGTTCGACGAGGTGCCGTTCACCGATCGTGAACGCATCTCCCTCGACAACGCGCTCACCGAGGCGACCCGCGCCACCAAGGTCCGCTTCAACATCTACCTCGGTGACCTCGGCTCCGATCCGGCGGCCGGTGCCGACGCGATTCTGCCGAACACCCCGGAGTCGGCCGATTCGGTGCTCATCGCCGTGTCCCCGAACCAGGGCGCGATCGAGGTCCGTTCCGGTGCGAATGTGGCCGAGCGCGCCAACGACCGCATCTGCCAGCTCGGCGTCACCGCCGCGCTGGCCTCGTTCCGTCAGGGCAACTTGATCGATGGCCTGATCTCGGCCACCCGCGTGATGGCCGCCGCGATCGGCCGCTAGTTCGTTCTCCTCCGGACGGCGCGTTCACCTCATGGTGAACGCGCCGTTCGTGTGTCACGCGCCGGGCGTGCGGCGAAAGATATCGGGGGACTGGCCGTTCCGGCGGCGGAACGCGCGCCGCAGGGTGCGGGCATCGGTGTAGCCGAGCCGGGCGGCGATCGACTGCACGGGGAGGTCGGAGTCGCGCAGGGGCCGTTCGGCGCGGTCGCGGCGGGCGGCGTCGACCTCGTCGCGCCAGGTGGTGCCCGCTTCGGCGCGGCGCCGCTGGAAGGTGCGGGGGCTGAGGGCGAAGCAGGCGCCTCGGGCGGCGGCCGCGCTGGCTTAGCGCGACATGGACGGGCGTGAGCGCCGTTCGAGTGGCCTCGCGCATCCGCCGCAGCACAGTCGAGAGTATTCGTCTGGACCGACTTCCCGAGAAGGGAATGGGGCCGGACATCCGCCTGTTGTAACCATTCAAATGGCAATAGGCAGTTAGGAACTGATGGGCATGCGACGTGAGCATCTTGCCTGGGTGGGGCTGACGGCGATGACCGTCTCGTTCGGGCTCAACTTCACGATGGGTGTGTTCTTCGCGCCGACGGCCGCGTCGTACGGGGTGTCGGCGACGGCGCTGGCCGTGGCCGCCGCGCTGGGGACCACGGTCACCGGCCTGGCGCAGCAGGGTATCGGCAGGCTGCTCGATCTCCTCGGGCCCAAGCTCGTGCTGATCGGCGGGCTCACGCTGATCTCTAGCAGCTATCTGGTGCTGGCCACGGTGACCGAGACCTGGCAGTTCGTCGCGGCCTACATGGTGCTCGGCGGATTGGGGTTCGCGTCGTCGTCGACCCTCACCGTGACCACCCTGCTCGGGCGGGCACACGGTCCGCAGGTAGGACCGGCCATGGCACGCGCCGCGATCGGCATCAACCTCGGCCAGCTGATCACGCCGTGGGCGGCGACCGCGCTGTTCGATCCGATCGGTGTGCGCGGCACCTTCGCGTTGCTCGGCGCGATCGGTCTGGCTTCGACCGCCGTGCTGTGGCTGCTGCTGCCCGCCGATCAGCGGGCGACGACCAGCGCAGGCGCCCGCGAATCGCTGGCGGACCGATGGAAAGTGCTGGTGTCCTTCGGTTTCCACGCGGCGACCCTGTACGTGGTCGTGTTGATGCTGCCGAAACACGCGGTGGAGCAGGGCTGGTCGGTGGCCGGTGCGGGCAGACTCGTGGCGCTGGCCGCGCTGGCGGCCGGGCTGACCTCGGCCGCGATGGTGCGGCTGCTGCGGCACTACCCACCGGAATCACTACTGCGGGTGCTGTATTCGGTGCGCCTAGCCGCCTTGCTGCCCGCGGTGCTCGTGCCGGGGCCCGCGGTGCTGGTCGTGGTCGCGGTGCTGTTCGGTATCGCCTCGTTCCCCGTCATCCCGCTGACCATGGCCATCCTGTCGCGTGGTCTCGACCCCGCGCGGATGGGCCGCACGCTGGCGCCCGCGTGGGTGATCCACCAACTCGCCGCCGCCACCGGGCTCGGCGTGGCCACCGTCGTGCACGCCCTCACCGACAGCTATCGCGGCTACTTCGCCCTCGGCCTGGTATTCACCGTCGTTGCGGTCGGCCTGATCTCCCCGGTTCGCCGTCGCGTACCGGTCACCGTCTGAATCCCGCCCGGCCGAGCTTCCCGGGCTCGGCGCGAGTATCACCAACACAGAAAGAGATCCACGATGAACCAGATAAGCCACCACACCGTCGAGATCCAGGGCCGGTCGGTCTTCTACCGTGAAACCGGCGACTCGGGCAAGCCGACTCTGCTTCTGCTGCACGGCTTCCCGTCCAGCTCGGCCATGTTTCGCAACCTGATTCCCGCACTGGCCGACGACTACCACGTGATCGCACCCGATCACCTCGGCTTCGGCCAGTCGGCGATGCCGGCGGTCGACGAATTCGACTACAGCTTCGACACGCTCACCGAGATCACCCTGGAACTGCTCGACACCCTCGGCATCGACCGTTTCGCGCTCTACATCCAGGACTACGGCGCCCCCATCGGCCTGCGCATCGCCTCGCGCAATCCGGAGCGGGTCACCGCGATCATCACCCAAAGCGGCAACGCCTACCTCGACGGCTTCACTCCGTTCTGGGACGTGTTGTTCGCGCATGCGAACGACCGCGCGACCCATGAGCCCGAAGTGCGCAAGCTGCTCGAGCTCGACGCGACGAAATGGCAGTACACGCACGGCGTTCCGGCCGACCGGCTCGCACTGGTCAGCCCGGATGCGTGGACCCTCGATCAGGCCTACCTCGACCGTCCCGGCAACAAGGAGATCCAGCTGCAGCTGTTCTTCGATTACAAGAACAACCTCGACGGTTACCCGGCCTTCCAGCAGTATTTCGCCGAGCATCGGCCGCCGACGCTCATCGCCTGGGGTGCCCACGACGAGATCTTCGGTGCCGACGGTGCCCGCGCCTATCTGCGTGACCTGCCCGACGCCGAACTGCACCTGCTCGACGCGGGCCATTTCGCGCTGGAGACGCACGGACCCGAGATCGCCGCGCTGATCCGCGACTTCCTCGGCCGGGTGCTGGGCTGAGTACGGGTGGACGGCTGGGGGTCGTGGGGCGCCCGGCCGTCCGGACGGCATCGAGTAACCTGGTCGGCGGTTTATCGGCCACGTCATGGGCCGTCGGCGTATCGGGGGAAACTTGCACGCACGTATTGCTCGGGTGATCGCAGCGGGTTGCCTGGCGCTGTCCGCGCCGGCCTGCGCCCAGGACAGCAGGCCCGCCGAATTCGCCGCGGCCGCACCGCTTTCCGCGTTCTACAACCCCAGCGCGGAATCGATTCCGGGACAGCGTGGTTCGGTGATCCGCGCGCAGCCGCTCACCGGTGCGCAGGCGGTGCCGGGTGCTCGCAACTTCCTGACGCTGTACCGGTCACTGGACGCACAGGAAAAACCCGTCGCGGTATCGGGAACACTCGCGGTGCCCGAAGGCGTGGCGCCCGCGGGTGGTTGGCCGCTCATCTCCTGGGGGCCGGGTAGCACCGGGGTCGCCGACGTCTGCGCGGCCTCGCGATCCGAAGGCTCCTCCCCGAGCAGGGACGAACAGGCTCGCTGGGTGGCCAAGGGGTACGCGGTGGCCAGGACCGACTACCAGGGTTTGGGGACACCGGGCGGTCACGGGTACATGATCGGCGAGACCGAACAACGCGCGATGGCCGATATCGCCACGGCGGCAAGGGAAATCGACAAGACGGTCGGTTCGCGCTGGGTGGCGATGGGGCATTCGCAAGGTGGCCACGCGGCCCTGTTCGCCGCCGTCGACGCCGCGGGATGGACGCCGAACACGCCGCTGCTCGGCGCCATCGCGCTGGCGCCCGCCTCGCACCTGGGCGAACAGGTGCGGATGGCGAAGTGGGCGGCGTCGAATCCGCTGGGCAAGCTGGGTACGGGCGAGGTGTCGGTGTACCTGCCGCTGCTGGTTCGCGGCGCCCAGACGGTGACCGATGTGGACCCCGCCCGATTCCTCACCGGCCGGGCGCAGTCGCTGCTGCCGGTCGCCGACTCCGAATGCACCGGCGGGCTGCGCGACAAGAGCAAGTGGGGCGGCCTGTCGGCGAAGGACGTGTTCACCGCCGACGGCGATGTCTCCGGGCTGCTGCGAGTCCTCGACGACAACGACCCGAGCGGCCTGCGATTCACCGTCCCCGTTCTCGTCCTCCAAGGCCGTTCCGACCTCACCGTCCCGCTGCAGGCGACGGACGCGATGGTCGCCGAACAGCAGGGGCGAGGCGAGTCGGTCGACTACCGCAAGTACGACGACGTCGACCACAGCGAGATCGTCTCCGCGTCCTTCGCCGACGCGCTCGGCTGGGCAGACACCCGCTTCGGCATCACCCGCTGAACTCTTGGAGCGCTGGCGCGCTCGAGCGGGGCCCTTCGGGCCCCTGATCTTCCCTCCCTCCGGGTACTCCTTCGTCGCACCCTCCGCTCAGTCCAGATCAGGGCGGGCCCCTTGATCGTGGTTACGCCCAGAGCAGAAGAGCCGGGTGTTTCGGTCCGGGGATCCCTACGCTCGGAGTATGGGCGAGCACAGCGGGTTGCGGGTGATTCCAGGCGGACGCGGCGAACAGCAGTCGCGGCCGGAACCACTCTGGCGTGAGGCGCTGGGTGAACGGCTGCGCGCGCTGCGCCTGGAACAGCGCTCCACCCTCGTCGATACCGCGGGCCGGGCGGGTATCTCGCCGCAATATCTCTCCGAGGTCGAGCGCGGGCGCAAGGAGCCATCGAGCGAGATGATCGCCGCCCTGGCCGGCGCCCTCGGTACTTCGCTGGGCGATCTCGTCGCGCAGGTAGCCGAATCCATGCGCAGGCACGCCCTCGTGCCGACACGCGCGGTCGTGCTGGGCGGGCAACGCCAGATCGCTCCCTCGAGCTCCGCTCCTCTCGCGCCGGCCCCGAACGCTGTCCTGCTCGCCGCCTGATCAGGCCGTCACCAGGCCGTGGTGGTCAGCCGTCCACTGCCGCGCTCGTGCGGCCGGCGGCGATCTGGCTGCGGAGTAGGTCGACGATCGCGCTGACGGGGAGTTCGGGGTCGATCGCGCGCTGTACGCCGAGGCCGATTCCGAGCGAGAGTAGTTGCAGCGCCGCATCTTCGGCGGAAAGTGGGAGTTCTAGGCCGAGTTGATCGGTCTGCGTCTGGATCACCGAGGCGAGCATTGCCGTCAGGGTGCGTCGGCGCTCGGCGAGTTCGGTGCGGATCTCGGGCATGTGCCGGGTGCTCGTCGCGAACTCGACTTCCAGCGCGGTCCAGCCGACATCGCCGATGTTCTCGTCGGCCCATCGCGCGAATCCTTCGATCCGCTCCGACAAGGTGTCGTGCGCCAGCATCGCGTCCACGAGCGACTGGGCGCGCTCCACGTGGACGACGTCGAGCACGGCCAGGCCCAATTCGTGCTTGGTCGCGAAGTTGGAGTACACCGCGCCCTTGGAGAACCCGGCCTCGGTGGCCACCTTCTCCAAGGGGGTCACGTTGTAGCCGTCGGCCATGAACAGCCGTTTGGCGGTCTCGACCAGTCGTTCACGCGTGTGGGCGTGCGACTCCTTGCGCGTCATCCTGGCCATGTGCAGGAGTTTAGCAAAATGGACTACCGCTGGAATTCAAATACCGTTAGTATTCGAAATATGACTACACGACGTGGCGTAGCGATCGGCTGTGGTGGCCTGCTCGGCTTCGCCTGGACCGCCGTAGCCCTCGACGCCGTCGAACGCGCGCTGAACTGGGACACCCGTACCGCCGATGTCCTGATCGGCACCTCAGCGGGCGCGGAACTCGTGGCGACCCTCGGCTCCGGGCGTACCCCCGCCGACCTGCTCGCCGCACTCGACGCCGCTCCCGGTGCCGACCCGATCCTGGCCGGTCATGTCGCCGTCGACCCCGGCAAATTCCCGCCGCGCCCAAGGCTCGGATTCCCCGGCCTCGGCCTGGTCGGCGCCGGTCTGCGTGCCAATTCGCCCTACACCGCGCTGGCCGGACTCCTGCCGCGCGGCGGCGGCGACGCCGACTGGTTGCGTTCCTTCGGTCAGGCGCTGGCCGACCCGAGCGGCTGGGTGCGCCACCCCGCGACCTGGATAGTCGGCGCCGACGCGGCAACGGGTGCGCGAGTTGCCTTCGGAGCGGGTGACACTCGCATCGCGACGGCAGGCAGATCGGTCGACGCCGGTGCGCAGGCGGTCGATCTGGGTGATGCGATCGCCGCGTCCTGGGCCATTCCCGGTTGGTTCCCGCCCGTGCGAATCGGGGGCAAGAACTACGTCGACGGCGGTTCGGTGTCGTCGGTGTCGGCCGATCTCCTTGTGCCACTCGACCTCGATGAGCTGGTGATCATCGCGCCGATGACATCCGAGGGCGGCGCACCGGCCACCGGCCTGAACCGGGTCGAACGCCTGCTCCGTACGCAGATGACCCGCGGACTCGATCGCGAAGTCGCGCTGCTGCGCGCCGCGGGCACCCGCGTGATCCGCGTCGAACCGGGTCCCGAGGAACTCGCCGCCATGGGCCCGAACTTCATGGATTCGGCGCGGCGCCCGGCCACCATCGCCGCCGCCCGTCGCAGCGCCGCCACCCGGGTCGCCGACGCCCTGCGCGCTTCCACGCTCGCGAACCGGCCCGCATGATCCGCCCGGCTCAGCGGCGCCGCCGCACCCGATCTCGTGGATCAACTCGGTCACCGGCGGATGCGCGCTGCTTCGCTGTCGGGTCGCCGGTCTCGGATTTCGTCAGCTCGCGCGTCGGGATCGGCGCACCACTCGTTTCGTTCGAAGGAGAAGTCGTATGAACCGCCAGCACGAAGTTGTTGTGATCGGAGCGGGAGTTTCCGGCATCTGCGCGGCGATCAAGTTGATCGAGGCCGGGATCGAGGATGTGGTGATCGTCGAGAAGGCCGCAACCTTCGGCGGCACGTGGCGGGCCAACACCTATCCCGGCTGTGCCTGTGATGTGCCGTCCGGCCTGTACTCGTTCTCCTTCGCGCCGAACAGCGAGTGGTCGCGGCTGTTCGCGACCCAGCCCGAGATCCTCGACTACGTCGACCGGGTGGCGCGCGAGCACGGGCTGGCCGAACACACCCGCTTCGGGGTGGAAGTGGTCGGTTCGCGGTTCGACGAGACGGCGCAGCTGTGGCGGCTGGAAACCAGCGAGGGCCCGCTGAGCGCGCGCTTCGTCGTGTCGGCCGCGGGTCCGTGGAACGAACCACGCCTGCCCGAGATTCCGGGTCTGGCCGAATTCCCCGGCGAGGTCTTCCATTCCGCGCGCTGGAACCACGACTACGACCTGCGTGGCAAGCGGGTCGCGGTGGTCGGGTCCGGTGCGTCCGCGGTGCAGTTCGTGCCCGCGATCCAGCCCGAGGTCGCCGAACTGCACCTGTTCCAGCGCACCGCGCAATGGGTGCTGCCGAAACTCGATCACCGCGTGCCCGGCTTCGAGAAGAAGGTGATGCGCCGATTCCCGTTCGCGCACAAGGCCTTGCGCTCGACCGAGTACGCGCTGATGGAAGGACTCGGGGTGGCGTTCCGGCATCCACGGCCGCTGATGCAGACCGTGCAGGCCGTGGGTTCGGCGTATCTGCGTGCCGTGGTGCGTGATCCGGCGCTGCGGGCGAAGCTGCGGCCGGACTACCTGCTCGGCTGCAAGCGAATCCTGTTCTCCAACAGCTATCTCCAGTCGCTGACCAAGAGCAATGTCGACGTGCACGCCACCGGGGTCGCCGAATTCCGTGGCAACACCGTGGTCGGCGCCGACGGCACCACCGCCGAGGTCGACGCCGTCATCCTCGGCACCGGCTTCCACATCCTCGACACCCCGCTGGCCGACATCGTGCGCGGCGCCGACGGCCGTACGCTGGCCGAGCATTGGAAGGGCTCACCCGAGGCCTACCTCGGCACCGTCACCACCGGTTTCCCCAACGCTTTCACCGTGCTCGGCCCCAGCCTCGGCACCGGCCACTCGTCGGCGTTCGCCATCCTCGAAGCCCAGGTCGCCTTCCTCGTCTCGGCGATCGAGCGGGCCCGCCGCGAAGGCTGGGCGGCGCTGGACGTGCGTCCCGAGGTACAGGCGCGCTACGTCGACCAAGTACAAACCGCGCTGGCGAGCACCGTCTACAACGCGGGTGGTTGCCACAGCTATTACATGGATGCCAACGGCCGCAACAGTTTCAGCTGGCCCTGGTCCACCGGGGAGCTCACCACCCGGGTCAGTGCGTTCGACCCCGCGGACTTCACCATCACCGACGTGACCGTGTCCGCGTGAGCGCTTCCATCGCACGCCCGTCGAGCGCCACCGGCTGCGCGACACACACATCGACCACCAGACGAGAGGCCACACAATGAGCTACCCACGGATCGATCTCGCGGGCGCGACGATCGCGATCACCGGCGCCGCGCGCGGCATCGGGCTGGCCACCGCCCGGGCGTTCGTCGAGGCGGGCGCCTACGTCGCGCTCGGTGACCTCGACGAAGCCATGGCCGTGCAGGCCGCCACCGAACTCGGCGACCACGCGATGGGCCACGTGCTCGACGTCACCGACAAGGCTTCCTACGCGGCGTTTCTCGAGGCGACCACCCGGTGGCGTGGCCCGCTCGACGTGCTGGTGAACAATGCCGGCGTGATGCCGAACGGCCCGTTCCTGGAGCAGTCCGACCGGATTGACCAGCTCACGATGGACGTCAACGTCTTCGGCGTCATCCACGGCATGCGGCTGGCCCTGCCCGCGATGGTCGAGCGCGGCTACGGTCACGTCGTGAACGTGGCCTCGCTGGCGGGCAAGTTCCCGCTCAAGGGCCTGGCCGTGTACAACGCCAGCAAGTACGCGGTGGTCGGCCTGACCGCCGCTACCAGGCTGGAAATGGATGGCACCGGTGTCAGCGTGAGCGCGGTCCTGCCGTCGGCGGTGCGTACCGAACTCAGTTCCGGCATCGACTACGGCATCCTGCCCGCCGTCGATCCCGAGGACATCGCCGCCGCTGTTGTCCGTTCCGTCAGGACTCGGGCAGCCGAGACCGCGGTGCCCGGCTATGTCGGACTGATGGCGAACGCGTCCGGTTTGGTGCCGGAGCCGGTATTGCGGGCCTTGCGCAAGGTGGCGCACGACGACGCCGCGATCAACGGCGTCGACGACAGTGTGCGGCGGGTCTACCTGGACCGCATCGAAAAGCAGTGAGCGGCGGGTAGACCGGGATCACTCCCGCTCGTGCAGGACCTGATCGACCAGTCCGTACTCGAGCGCGGTCTCGGCCGTGAACACCCGGTCGCGGTCGGTATCGCGGCGCAGGGTTTCCGGGGTCTGGCCCGTGTGCTTGGACAGGATCGCCTCGATCGCCGCGCGCATCCGGACGATCTCGTCGGCTTGCAGGATCAGGTCGGGGATGGTGCCCTGGCCGCGAGTCGCCGGTTGGTGCAACACGATTCGGGTGTGCGGGAGCATCGCGCGATGACCGGCCGCGCCACCGGCGAGCAGGACGGCTCCGACGGCGATCGCCTGGCCGACACAGGTGGTGTGCACCGGCGCCTTGATGAATCGCATGGTGTCGTACACGGCGAGCATGGCGGACAGGTCGCCGCCTTCGCAGTTGATGTAGAGGCTGATCGCCTGGCCGGGACTGTCGGATTCGAGGTGCAGCAGCTGGGCGATGAGCGCGTTGGCGACGCCGGAGTCGATGGGGGTGCCGAGGTAGACGATGCGCTCGCTGAGCAGGTGCGAGTAGATGTCGGTGATCCGCTCACCGCCGCCGCGATGCTGCGACACCACATTGGGAATCGTGTAGGTCATGAGATCACTGCCCGCCTCTCCGCGTATTTCTGCCTGATTCGTCTGCCTCGTGGATCGTGTCGGCGGCAGGCGGTTGTGCTGTTACCCGTGTGCGTGCGCAGTCAATGGCGGCTGTCGGCGCGGGAAATAGTTTCATGCGGTGATTCCGATGCGGTGGCGGTTCGGGACGACCTGATCGAAGGATTCGACGATGTGGTCGATGAACCCGTACTCGAGGGCCTGGGGTGCGGTGAACCAGCGGTCGTGCAGCGAGTCCTCGTAGACGCGGTCGAACGGCTGGCCGGTGTCGCCGGCGATGAGGCCCAGCACCGTGTCGACGGTGTAGCGCAGGTCATCGGCCTGCACCTCCACCTCCACCGCGCTACCGCCGATGCCCGCCGAGCCCTGGTGCATGAGGACGCGGGCGTGCGGCAGGGCGTACCGCTTTCCCGGTGCACCGGATGAGAGCAGGAATTGACCTGCGCTGCAGGCCAATCCGAGCGCCAGGGTGGACACCTCGCACGGAACGAGGCGCATCACGTCGCGAATCGCCAGCATCGACGGCACCGAGCCGCCGGGGGAGTGGATCCACAGCGAGATCCCGGCCTCGGGGCTCTGGGCGCCGAGGGTGAGTAGTTGGGTGATGAGCAGGGTGCCGTTGTCGTCGTCGAGGGGGCCGTCGAGGACGAGGATTCGGCGGCCGAACAGTTGTTCGCGGGCTCGCCAGCTGAACATCGGGGTCTTGTCGTCGTGTGTCATGGGTCCACGGTGCCTCGCGCACACCCCCGCGCGCCGCCATTGCTGCCCCCAGCAGATCCGCTCACAGCAGCGAGGTCGGACGCCCGAAGCTCCAGCGCAGGCGCGGGCCTCGGGCGGGCTCCGGACAGGGAAAAGGGCCCGGTGTGGCGAAATCGCGGCACCGGGCCCTTCGGTCGAACTACTTGGCGTCGAATTCCCGTGCGCGCAAGGAGCGTTCGATGCCCGCTCGGCCCTCGGAGACCAGGCGGTACAGGGCGGGTGGGTGGTCGCCTGCCAGGAACTCGTCGGCCTTGGTGACGGCTTCCTCGCTGATCGCCCAGTGCGGGTACAGCCCGATCACGACGGTCTGGGCGACCTCGCTCGAGCGGCGGTCCCAGACGGCGGGGATCTCGGCGAAGTACTTGTCCACATACGGTGCGAGCACCGCACCCTGACCGGCCGGGGCGAACCCGCCGACGATGGCGCGGGCGGTGATGTTGGGTACCGAGTCGTCGCCCATCACCGTGTCCCACGCCTGCGCCTTGACCTCGGGGATCGGGCGTGCGGTGGCCGCGGTGGCGGCCTGGCGTTTACCTGCCGCGGTCGGGTCGCCTTGCAGTTCGGCGTCGATGGTCGGCGAGGCCGGACCGTCGGCGTCGATCCGGCCCGCGGCGGCCAGCGCGGTGATGATGCGCCAGCGCAGGTCGGTGTCGACGGTGAGACCGGGCAGACCGGCCGCCGCCGGGTCGGCGTCGAGGAGCCGCGCCAGCACCTCGACGTGGCGCGATTCCAGCTTCGCCCCGGTCAGTGCGTTGACGAAGGCGAGCTGATGGTCCGAACCCGACTCGGCGGCGCGGGCCAGCTCGAGCAGCCGGTCGGCGTATGCCGCCCAGCCTTCCTGCTCTGCCCACGCCGGATCGGCGTAGCTCGAGATGGCGGTGTTGGCCTGCATGAGCAGTCGCTGCACCACCCCGATCTCGGACTCGGAGCCGATCCCGCGCTGCACGAGCGCCACGAAATCGCGGGCCTTCATCTCGGCCTGGCGGGTCATCTCCCAGGCGGCCGACCAGGCCAGCGTGCGCGGCAGCGAGTCGGCGATGTCACCGACGCGCTGCACGACCACGTCGAGCGAATCGGCGTCCAGACGCAGCGAGCAGTAGGTGAGGTCGTCGTCGTTGACCAGAACCAGCGCACCGCGCGGCACGCCGACCAGCTCGGGCACCTCGGTGCGCCCGGTGGCGTCGAGGTCGAGTTCGACCCGGTCGGTACGCACCAGCTTGCCGTCGACATCGTCGTAGACACCGATCGCGATGCGGTGCACGCGGTACTCGCCCGCACCGGGCGCGGCACCTTCCTGCACAACCGCGAAGCTCGAGAACGTGCCGTCCGCCGCGACGACGAAATCGGGGCGAAGGATGTTGAGGCCGGTGGTCTTGAGCCACTGCGCACCCCAGTCCGACAGGTCACGACCCGAGGCCTTCTCCAGCGCCGCGAGCAGATCGTCGAAAGTGGCGTTGCCGTAGGCGTGTTCGGCGAAGTAGTCGCGCAGGCCCGCCAGGAACGGCTGGAGTCCTACGTAGGCGACGAGCTGCTTGAGCACCGAAGCGCCCTTGGCGTAGGTGATTCCGTCGAAGTTGACCTCCACCGCGTGCAGGTCGGGGATGTCGGCGGCGATCGGGTGGGTCGAGGGCAGCTGGTCCTGGCGGTAGGCCCAGGACTTCTCCACATTCGCGAAAGTGGTCCAGGCGCTGGTGTATTCGGTGGCCTCGGCCTGGCACAGTACCGAGGCGAAGGTCGCGAACGACTCGTTCAGCCACAGGTCGTCCCACCACTTCATGGTGACCAGGTCGCCGAACCACATGTGCGCCATCTCGTGCAGCACGGTCTCGGCGCGACGCTCATAGGACGCGCGGGTCACCTTGGACCGGAACACATAGTCCTCGAGGAAGGTGACAGCGCCGGCGTTCTCCATCGCGCCCGCGTTGAACTCCGGCACGAACAGCTGGTCGTACTTGCCGAAGGCGTACGGCACGCCGAAGTTGTTGTGGTAGAACTCGAAACCCTGTTTGGTCTCGGTGAACAGCCGTTCGGCGTCCATGTGGTCGGCCAGCGACGCACGGCAGTACAGGCCCAGCGGGATCTGGCCACTCGCGTCGGTGAAGGTGTCGGACCACTTCGCGTACGGACCCGCGATCATGGCGACCAAGTAGGTGCTCATCCGCGGGGTGGTGGCGAAGATGTGGCGCACGACCGCGCCGAGCTCGTGCTGCTCGATATCGGCGCCGTTGGAGATCACGGCCCAGTCCTCGGGCGCGGTGGCGACGATGTCGAAGGTGGCCTTGAGATCGGGCTGATCGAAGCAGGCGAACATCCGCTTGGCATCGGCGGTCTCGAACTGCGAGTACAGGTACACGTTGTCGTCGGTCGGATCCACGAAGCGGTGCAGACCCTCACCGGTGTGCGAGTACTCGCAGTCGGCCTCGACCACCAGCTCGTTGTTCTCGGCCAGCCCCGGCAACGCGATCCCGGTCGACTCGTCGTAGGAGCTCACATCGAGCGCGACGCCGTTGAGCACCGCCGACCGCACGCGCGGCGCGACCAGATCGATGTAGGTGTCGGCACCGGGGGTGGCGGTGAAGCTGACAGTGGTCTTCGACCCGAAGGTGTCGGACACCTCGGACCCCGCTCCGCGCGGCTGATCGGTGAGGTCGAGTTCGATCCGGTAGTTCTGCACGGCCACTACGGCCGCGCGTTCGACCGCCTGGTCGCGGGTGAGATTCGGGGCGGACATTGATCTCCTTCGTCGTCGACGAACACGGCACGGTAGTTCGGCGTCCACAATGCCACTTGCCGTCGGCCCCCGCTCACGAGTTTCGCGCCCACGCCGGCGTGACGGTCGTGCGGCCACCCTCCGGCCGTGGCGCGGATCACGAGGAGAGCGACCGACTCCGCGTCGCGGTGACCAGGCGTGATTCGGCCCTCGGGGCCGTCTGTACAGTTCGTACATACTCAGTATGTAGACGACCCATGATTCGGAGGCTCGACGTTGAAGCATGTGCACGCCGGGAAAGTTCGTGACCTCTACGAGGACGGCGATACCCTGCTGCTCGTCGCGTCGGACCGGGTCTCGGTCTACGACGTGGTGCTGCCGACGCCGATTCCCGACAAGGGCGCGCTGCTGACGCAGCTGTCGAACTGGTGGTTCGAGTACTTCACCGGAATCCCGAATCACGTGGTCTCGGCGACCGACGTGCCCGCGGAGTTCGCCGGACGTGGGATCCGGGTGAAGCCGTTGAAGATGCTGGCTGTCGAGTGCATCGCGCGGGGATATCTGACCGGGTCCGGCCTCAAGGAGTACCAGCGGTCGGGGACCGTGTCGGGGATCGCGCTGCCCGCGGGGTTGCGTGACGGCGACAAGCTGCCGGAGCCGATCTTCACGCCGTCGACGAAGGCGTCCGAGGGCCACGACGAGGCGATCAGTTTCGCCGATGTGGTGAACCAGGAGGGCCGTGAGGTGGCCGAGAAGCTGCGCGATCTGACCCTCGAGATCTACTCGCGCGGGGCCGAGCACGCGGCGAAGGCCGGCGTGATCGTGGCCGATACGAAGGTCGAATTCGGGTGGGACGGTGACGTTCTCACCCTCGGTGACGAGGTACTGACCTCGGACTCCTCGCGCTTCTGGCCCGCCGACGAGTGGGAGCCGGGTCGAGCCCAGCGCTCCTTCGACAAGCAGTTCGTGCGCGACTGGTCGACCTCCACCGGCTGGAACAAGGAATACCCGGGCCCCGAGATCCCCGCCGATGTCGTCGAAGGCACTCGCCGCAAGTACGAAGAGGCCTACGAGCGCATCACCGGCCAGAAGTGGGCCGGAATCCAGGCGTGATGCGAGCGGCGCCGGTCGACGCACCGGCGCCACCATCGTTCGCCTATCGAACACGGTGCGGGCCCGGCGTGGTCCTGTGGCGCGTCAGTGCACGGGTGCGTCGACGCCTTTGACCGCGCAGATGTGGTTCATGTTCTCCCTGCCCCAGGCGCCGAGTGCGGCAAGGGCCGCGTTGAGCGACACCCCGCGCTCGGTGAGTGAGTACTCGACCTTCGGGGGAACCTGCGCGTAGACCTCGCGATGGATGATCCCGTCGTGTTCGAGCTCGCGCAGTTGCTGGATCAGCATTTTCTCGGTCACGCCGGGAATCAGGCGTTTCAGGTCGCCGAAGCGCTGGGTACCGGTCGACAGGGCCCACAGGATCAGCGCTTTCCACTTACCGCCGACGACGTCGAGCGCGGCGTCGAGTTCGCAGGAATACGGACGCACTCGCTGCTGCATGATGTCCTTACTTACCTTTTGGTGGGTATTGCACTTCATAGTCGGTACTTGTCGATTGTAGCGCAGCAGGCAAATCTAGAAGTGCGTTGCCGAACCGGCAGCAAGAACTTCGACGCAAAGGCAGCTATGACGAATTCAACGGCAGCACAGCGTGTTTCGGTGATCGGCCTCGGTGCCATGGGCACCGCGCTGGCCGAGGCGCTGTTGGCGGGCGGTCATCAGGTGGTGGTGTGGAACCGCACCGCGGCGCGGGCCGAAGCGCTGGTGGCCCAGGGCGCGCGGGTGGCCGCGACCGCGGCCGAGGCGATGGCGGCGGCCGATCTGGTCATCCTGTGTGTTCTCGACGACGCTGCCGTGCGCGAGCACATCGAGCCCGCCGCAGCGCTGGTGCGGGGCCGCACGGTGGTCAACCTGACCACCACGACGCCCGAGCAGGCGCGTGCGCTGGGCAGGTGGGCCGTGGCCAACGAGGTCGAACTGATCGACGGCGGCATCATGGCATCGCCCGAAATGATCGGCGGCGCGGCTTCGCTCGTGATCTACAGCGGGGCGACCGCGGCATTCGATCGTCACCGGTCGGTGCTGGAACTGTTCGGCAGGGCCGAATTCGTCGGCGCGGATCTCGGTGCCGCCGCCATGTACGACCTGTCGATCCTCGGCGGGATGTATGCCATGTTCGCCGCGTTCCGCCAGGGCGGCACGATGGTCCGCACCACCGGCGGCACCGCGGCGCACCTGGCCGCGCTGATGGTCCCGTTCCTGCAGGCGATATCGACCTCGCTGACCGCGCAGGCCGTCGGCATCGACACCCCCGCCGACTACGTGCAGATCCAGAGCGACGAGTTCACCGCCGCCGCCATCGAACTGATCGACAAGGCGGCGGTCGAATCAGGCACGTCCACAGACCTTTTCGGTGTGCTGCGCCGTACGCTCACCGGGCTCTGAGCCGATTCGCGCCGCCACCGAGAGCCGGTGGTGGCGACGGGATCAGCGCGCGCGGCCTGGTGTTCGGCCGACCGGCGCGGTGGGGCGGTCGGCCGAACGGTCGTTGTCAGGCGGCGACGCGACTCGCGCCGAGCAATGCGTCGACGAAGCCCTCGGCTTTCGCGTCGAAGGCGGCGTAGTGGGTGGTCCGCGCGTCCCCGCTGATCGCCTCACCGATCACGAGATTGCCTTCGGCGTCGAGACTTTGGGGCTGCTCCTCGGCATCGGGAAGCAGGCCGACCCGCGAGTCGGCGAAACCGCTGTAGTAGGCCAGGCCCTCGTTGAGCTGGGCTTCCAGTAGCTGCTGCATGCCGGGGATGATCGCGTCATCGGCTGTCGCTCCGGCCAATCCGAGCCACAGGATGCGCTTGCCTGCCAGCCGCGGCTTGCTGCGGCCGTAGGCGAAACCGTAGTTCCATACGGCGTCGATCCAGCCTTTGAGCAGGGCGGGCACACTCTGCCAGTAGACCGGGAACACCACGACCACGATGTCGGCGGCCAGCATGCGCCGCATGTGCGCCTCGGCGGTGGGGGAGTAGATCTTGTCGCGGTTGCCCCACTCGGGCTGGTCGGCGACGGTCATCCGCGGGTCGAAGTTCTCGGTCTGCAGATCGAGGAAATCGACCGTGTACCCGGCGGCGGTGAGGCGGCCGACGGCGCGGTCGGCGACATGGGCGGACAGCGAGTCGGAGCGGTGATGGCCCAGGACCACGAGCGCGGTGGGACCCGGTGCCGAGGGATCGGTGGTGCTCGATCCGGTGGTGGTCAGGTCGGCGGTGGCAGTCGTGGTGGCGGCGGACTGGGTCACGGTGAGCTCCTGTTCGATCGGGTGCGGGCTGGTCGGCCCGGTCGCTTCAGTCAACCGTGGATCGCGTGGACGATCTATGGGCGATCATCTCCAGTCGATAGGAATTCGTCTACGCTGGTGGAGTGGACCCGTTGAGTTCGTTGCTGAGCGGCATTCGTGCCGAAGGATCGGTCGTGGCCCATGCGGTACTGCGACCACCGTGGACGATTCGTTTCGCCGACCGTGCGCCCTTGATCATGGTGACGGTGCTGCATGGCGGCGGCACCCTGGTGCTCGCTGACGGATCACGCACGACTCTGATCGCCGGTGACACCGCGCTCGTGCAAGCGGGTGAGCCCTTCCATCTGGCAGACACGCCCGCCGCGCTCGGCCGTCCACACGAGCGCTACGAGCTGTCCTGTTTCGTGCCGGACGGCTTCGGTCCCACCGACATCAGTTGTGCGACATCGGAATTGATCGTCACGCCGGCGACAACCGGTGCGCCCGGCGAGACTTCGCTGCTCGTCGGCGCCTATCGGGCATCGGGGCGACGCCACGAACGGCTGTTGCGAGCGCTACCGCAGGTGATGGTGGTCCACGAAGACCCGGAAATGTGTTTGTGGCTGGAACAATCCGCCGCCGACGCGGTCCGGTTCAGCGCGGGCTCGCAGGCGCTGATGGACCGGCTGCTGGACTGGGCGCTGGTCTGCACGCTGCGCTCCTGGCTGGCCGAACAGCAGCATTGCGCGCCCGCCTGGTACCGGGGGATGGCCGACCCGATCGTCGGCCCGGCGCTCACCGCCATCCACGACCGGCCGTTCCACCGCTGGACCGTGGCGAGCCTGGCCACCGAGGCGGCGGTCTCGCGCGCCCTGTTCGCTCGGCGCTTCACCGAGGTGATGGGCGAACCGCCACTGGCCTACCTCACCGAATGGCGCATGGCCGAAGCCGAAGAGCTGCTCGCCGACCCCGCGCGCAGCGTCGCCCAGGTGGCCACCACGGTCGGCTATTCCGACGCCTTCGGCTTCAGCGCGGCCTTCAAACGACTCCGCGGAACGAGTCCCACCGAGTTCCGGGCCGCGCTGGTGTAGGGCGGGCATCGTGTTCGATGCCCACCCGCTGGCAGGTGGGTCAGTTCCTCGGTGTGAGCAGGACCAAGGGGATCTCGCGCGTGGTTTTCGTCTGATAGTCGGCGTAGCCCTTGTAGGCCTCGGTGACCCGAGGCCACAGTGCCGCGCGTTCGTCGGGGGTGGCGACATGGGCTGTCATCGGGCGCACGGGGCCGTTGCGCAGTGACACCTCGACGTTCGGGTTGTCGCGCAGGTTCACGAACCAGGAGGGATGGGTGGGGTCGCCGCCGCGGGAGGCGACGATGACGATCGTGTCGCCGTCGATGATCGGCGCGGTCAGCATGACCTTGCGCGGCTCGCCGGATTTGCGGCCGATCGTGGTGAGTTGCAGGGACGGCATCCCGAAGAACGAGTTGCCGAGGCGTCCGCCGGTCACCGTGAGCAGGGTGCGGTGGACTCTGTTCATGATCTTCAGCTGCAGGTCGCTGGGCATAGCTGAAATCTACCCCGATCTCAGTGCAGCTGATCGGTGAGGCGGTCGAGGAAGGGGCGCTGGCCTTTGCCGAGCTTTTCCCGCGCCGTGGCGGGGTCGAACCAGTCCGCCCGGTCGATCTCGGGGAATTCCGCGACCTTGCCCGACCGTGGCGGCCACTGCATCTCGAATGTGCCAGGCACGACATCGGCCGGGTCGAGATCGCCCTCGACCGCCCACACGGTGAGGTACTTGCGTCTGGCCCCGCTGCGATAACTCACCTCACCGAGGTCGATCCACTCGCCCTCGGGTACCGGCAGCCCGAGTTCCTCGGTGAACTCCCGCCCGGCGGCGTCGCGCGCGGACTCTTCCTCGGACAGGTACTCGCCCTTGGGAATCGACCACGCCGAGGCGTCCTTCTTCGCCCACAGCGGCCCGCCCATGTGCCCGAGCAGGACCTCGATTCCGGCCTCGACGCGGCGATACACCAGCACGCCCGCACTGAAAACGTCCGTCATCGGAGCGAGTCTGCCAGGCGCCTGCTCGCGCGACGTCGCCAGCCTGGGTGACCGCGAAAGCGAGCTGTACACCACCGAATTCGGGGTCGGGCGACAGCTCCTGATATCACGCGTCGCCCGCTCGCAGACGTGCGGCGCGCAGCAACAGGTAGTCGCGTTCCGGCACGCTGGCGGTCTGTCTGGCCGCCCGCTGGTATTCGCGCACGGCCGCAGCCTGCTCGCCTGCCATTTCGTGAAGATGCCCGCGCACGGCGGCGAGGCGGTGCGATCGTGCCAGCGGCTCGGCGACGCTGTCGGCTACCGCCAGCCCCGCTACCGGACCGTGCACCATCGCGGTGGCGACCGCGCGGTTGAGGGTGATCATCGGATTGGGGGTCAGACGTTCGATCATGGTGTAGAGCTGCAGGATTCGCGTCCAGTCGGTGTCCTCGGGGCGTCGGGCCTGCGCATGCAGAGCCGCGATGGCGGCCTGCATCTGATAGAGACCCGTCAGCCCGGCAGGCATGGTCGCGGTGAGCAGGCGAAGACCCTCGGTGATCTGGGTGCGGTCCCAGCGGGAGCGGTCCTGCTCGGTGAGCGGGATCAGCTCGCCGTGCGCACCGGAGCGGGCGGCGCGTCGGGCATCGGTAAGCAGCATCAGCGCGAGAAGACCGGTGACCTCGGCGTTTTCCGGGAGCAGCGTGCGCAGCGCACGCGTGAGCCGGATCGCTTCCGCCGACAGGTCCCCGCGACGCAACCCCGTTCCGGCGGTGCTGGTGTGCCCCTCCGTGAAGATCACGTACAGCACCTGCAGCACCGCGCTCACCCGGGTGCTGTCGTGCGCGCCGTCGGCGAACGGCCGATCCGATTCGGCCAGACGCTTCTTCGCCCGCGAGATACGTTGACCCATGGTCGATTCCGGGACGAGGAAGGCCGCCGCGATCTCGGCGGTACTCAGGCCGCCGACCGCCCGCAGCGTCAGGGCCACCGCTCCGGCGGGCGGCAAGTCGGGATGGCAGCACAGGAAGTACATGTCGAGGGTGTCATCGCGACCGACCGCCTCGACGGGCACATCCCGCACGAAAACCGTGGTCTCCCTGCGTCGCCGCGCCACCTCGGCGCGCACCGCGTCGGCCATCCGCCGCTGCGCGACCTGGATCAACCAGCCACGCGGATTGTCCGGAAGTCCGTCGCGATCCCACTGGGTCGCCGCCGCGAGCAGCGCGTCCTGCACCGAATCCTCGGCGAGGTCGAAATCACCGAAGCGGCGGACCAATACGCCGAGGACCTGCGGCGAGAGTTCACGCAGCAGGTCCTCGATGCGCGCAGTCAGCGTCTCGCCTCAGGCCACGTCGGGCGCGCTCATGATCTGGCGCACCTCGATGTATTCCCCGATCGGCTTGCCACCGGGGCCCGGCGCCGCGGAGGCCTGCGCGGCGATCTCGACCGCACGCTCGACAGAATCGACATCGACCACCCAGAAACCGGCCAGGAACTCCTTGGTCTCCGGGAAAGGCCCGTCCGTGACGACCGGCGCCGAGCGACCGTCGGAGCACACGATCATCGCCTGATCGGGTGCGGCCAGGCCCTGCGCGTCGACGAGTTCGCCCGCGGCGGCGAGTTGTTCGCCCAGCGCCCGCTGGAAGTCGATATGGGCGGCGATGTCCTCGGGTGCCCACTCCGGCAGCGGGATGTCGCAGTAGGCGGTCTCGGAATAGGTCTTGACCAGCATGAATTTCATGATTCGGCTCCTGCTCGCTGCGCCCTCGCGGCGCGTTCGACCGTTGGTCGGAGCCGATGAGCAGTCTTCGACACAACGATCGCTGTGAAGTGAATCACAGCGGGATGCCCGGGTCTGCCAGCCGGTCGGGGTCGACGGGCTCCGCCGATCCGATCAGCTGCTTGATCCGGTCGGTCACATCCCACACATTGACGTTCATCCCCGCGCGCACCCTGTTCTGCGTGTCCAGCCAGAACGCGACGAATTCGCGCTCATCGAGATCGCCACGCACCACCACCCGCACGTCGTCGCCGCGTCCGACATAGCCGGAGTACTCCATCCCGACGTCGTACTGATCGCTGAAGAAATACGGAAGCCGGTCGTAGACAGCCGCTTTGCCCAGCATCGTCTTCGCGGCGACCGCGGGCTGATTCAGCGCGGTCGCCCAGTGTTCGATGCGGATCGGCCGGTGCAGCAGCGGATGGTCCTGCTCGGCGATATCGCCCACCGCCACCACATCGGGGTTGCTGGTGCGCAGGGCGGCGTCCACCAGCACGCCGCCGTCGACCGCCAACCCGGCCGCCGTGGCCGCCTCGATATTGGGCTGCGCGCCCACCGCGACCAGCACCGCCTGCGCGGGCACCACGGTGCCGTCGCCGAGCAGCACGCCGGTCGCCTCGTCCTCGTCGGTGAGGATGGCGTCGACGGAGGTGTTCGTGCGCAGGTCGACGCCGTGCGCGCGATGCAGATCGGCGTAGAACGCGCCCATCTCCGGGCCGAGCACCGTGACCAGCGGCAGATCGGCCGTCTCGATCACGGTCACCTCGACACCCTTGGCGCGGGCCTGCGCGGCGACCTCGAGACCGATCCACCCGGCCCCGATGATCACCAGGCGCCGGTCGGTGCGCAGTATCTCGAGCAGCGCGTTCGAATCGCCGATCGTGCGCAGCGTGTAGACGTTGGGGGCATCGGCGCCGGGAATGTCGAGCGTGCGGGCTCGCGAACCGGTGGCGAGAGCCAATTTGTCGTAGTCGAGCGTGGAACCGTCGGGCAGTGTCACCGTCTTGGCGATCGGATCGAACGCGGTCGCGGTGGTGCCCAGTCGCAGGTCGACGTGGTGATCGCGGTACCAAGCAGCCGGATCGACGGTGAAATCGGGCAGTTGCTGGGTGCCCGCCAGGTGCTGTTTCGACAGTGGCGGGCGCTCGTACGGCAGCTCCTCTTCGGCGGCCAGCAGAGTGACGCGGCCGTCGAAATCGTTGGCGCGCAGGGCTTCGGCGATCTTCGCTCCGCCCAGACCTCCACCGATGACGACGAAATGCTGATTCGAGCTCATGAACGGACCCCTTCTCGCGGACGACCCGGACTCCTCGCAACCCGAGCTTAGTGCGCGTTTTCACCCACGGGAACGATTCCGGCGGTGATGCGGTTGCACCAATCGGTGGGGCGACCCGGCCCACCGCAGCTGACCCGAGAGGAACCCATCGTGAGCGAGCAGGCCACCAAGGATGTCGCCGATTTCTGGTTCGACCCGCTGTGCCCGTGGTGCTGGATCACCTCGCGGTGGATCCTGGAGGTCGAGAAGGTGCGCGATATCGAAGCGCGCTTCCACGTGATGAGCCTGGCGGTGCTCAACGAGGGCAAAGAGGGCCTGCCGGAGCGGTATGTCGACATGATGGCTGCCGCGTGGGGCCCGGTGCGGGTCGTCACCGCCGCTGGTCAGAAGTACGGCGACGAGATCCTGTCCCCGCTCTACACGGCGCTGGGCACCCGGATCCACGACCGCAAAGCCGAGTACGAGCGCGAGACGCTGCAGGAGACCTTCGACGCGGTCGTCGCCGACGCGCTCGCCGAACTGAACCTGCCCGCCGAACTCGCCGAGGCCGCGACCAGTACCGACTACGACGAGGCGTTGCGGGCCAGCCATCACGCGGGCATGGACAAGGTCGGCCCCGATGTCGGCACGCCGACCATCCACATCAACGGGACTGCCTTCTTCGGGCCGGTGCTCTCGCGCATCCCGCGCGGCGAGGACGCGGGCAAGGTGTGGGACGGCGTGGTCGCGCTGGCCTCGTACCCGCACTTCTTCGAGCTCAAGCGCACCCGCACCGAGGACCCGGTCTTCGACTGAGCATGCGGTCGGGGGGGGGCGCCCCCGGCCCCCCCCCACCCACAAAAACGCGTCGGGGGCCACCCGGGCGGGCGGGGGATAAGCGGGGAACCCCCCCGCGGGGGGGGCCATGACGGGGGGGGCGGCCACGGCCGCCAG
>NZ_JBSGVG010000039.1:57980-67986 GCF_053608345.1 Nocardia sp. NPDC055050 | reverse complement strand
GTCGCATCTCCGCGGCGCCTAACCGGCGGCCCGGCCGCGGACCGGCCACTTCGTGGCCGCCGCTCCCTAGGGGTCGCGGGGGTGGGGTTGGGAGTGCGGTCATGGCGGACCCGGGGTGGACGGTGTGGCTGGTGGTGCGGCGGACTTTGGGTGGAGGTTGGGGCTGGTGGGGCGGTGGTGCGGCGGTCTCTGGGTGGAGGGCGTGGCTGGGGGCGGTAGCGGTTCAGAGGTCCGAGGCGGGTGTGGGTGTTTGTAGTGCGGTAGGCGCCTGGTTGGGGGGCTGTGCGGAGGTGGCGGGGGTTGGGTGGCGGGGGTGACCCGCTGATCACGTGCGGACATGGGTAACTCCGCAGTCACCTCCCAGCCGATACGCACATGACGTAAGGCCGAGGGCTGACGGTCGAGCTACCGGACGACACGCTGAAGACTCGGGGGAGGCGGCCCAGGCAGCCGAAAAGGCCGGTAGCGGGAGTGCTACCGGCCTTTTCGGGGCTGCTCTGTGCCTACATGATGGTGATCAGTTGGTGCGGACCGACAGACCGGGGTTGTCCGAGAGGACGACGGTCAGGGGCTGGGCGAACAGCTGGGGGGTGTCGCCGGTGATGGCACCGATGATGTTCGGGATCTCGCAGATCGGGAAATCCGCGACCGAGGAGGCGCTGGAGATGCCGAGGGCCAGGCGGCCGGTGACGATGGCGCCGCCGGAGTCGCCGGGGAGGGCGCAGATGTTGGCCGAGAAGCTCTGGGTGAGCTGGCGGTCGCCGACCTGGACGGTCTGGTCGACACCGTTGATCACGCCGCAGCTGAAGCCGGTGCGGGCACCGGACTTGCAGACGGGGGCGCCGACCACGGGGGTGGCCACGCCGTCGACGGCGATGGGGGCCTGGCCGGGGATGCGGACCAGGTTGTTCTCGAAGCGGGCGCGCGCGTTGTCGTTGACGCGAATGATCGAGTAGTCCTGCTCGCCGAGCACCGACTTCTGGAAGGTGCCGAGCTGAGCGCCCGCGCGGTCGCCGTTGACCTCGTACACGGCGGCGGCGTTGCCGGTGCCCGCCGACTCGATGTCGGGGTTGCAGTGGCCCGCCGAGATGTTGATGACGTTGCCGGAGCGGTCGGTGCCGTTGAAGCCGAGCGAGCAGCGCAGCGAGCTGCGGCCGATCACCGAGGCGTAGCCGTCGCCGCCTGCCAGCGCACCGTTGCCGTCACCGGCGACGGGGGTGGCGGTCAGGTCGACGCGCTCGCCCGCCACCGGCGGTGCGGTGACGATGACGCGGGAGGGGTCGATGAAGCTGGGCAGCGGGAGCCCGGCCTGCTGCACGCGGACCGCGATCGAGTTGTTCACGGTGTCGACGACGACGCCACGCACCAGCGCGGAGATCTCCGGCGGTGCGGCGGCGAGCCAGTTCTCGAAGGCGGTCTTCTCGCCGCGCAGGGTGGACTCGCTCTTGGCGACGTTGCGAACCTCGAAACCGGCCGACTGCGCGGCTTCCCGGGCCTGGTCGGCGCCGGGGCCGTGCGACAGCGCGATGACGGCGTTGCCCTGGTCGCTCAGCCAGGAACCGGCGAAGACCTGCGGGAACTGACGCTGCGCGGTGGTAGAGAACGCGGCGACCTGCTGCGCGACATCGGCGCGGCGCAGGTATTCGTCGGGGGAGATCTTCAGATCCCGGGTGACCGCCTCGATGAGCTGGGCGGGCAGATCTGCGCGCGCGGGCTGCGCGTCGGCAACCGCCATCGTGGGGCCGAACAGCAGAAACGCCGCCGAAGCGGCGATTATCGATTTCCGAGCTCTTCTCGAGCTTCGCGCGGACGGGGTACGACCCATACGTGGCAGGAGCATGATCGGAACTATATGGGCTCGAGCGACTTATGCCTACTCGGACCGGGCAAGAGATTTCGCTCACCCGGTCCGGTCGGTGATTTGTCCCCGCTCAGCCCGCGTTGGGCTTGGTGCGCACCATGATTCCGGTGCCGAGGCCGCCGCCCGATGTGGCCTCGATGTCGGCCAGGATGGGCCGGATCGGGACGCCGAGCGACGCGGTGCCGCCGTAGGGGGCGAGCTGGGTGTTGGCCTCGGTGCAGTTGGGCGCACCGGAGGCGTTCGAGCCGCTGGTGATGCCGAGGGCGAGCGTGCCGGACACGATGGCGCCGCCGCTGTCGCCGCCGAGGGTGCAGGCGGTGCTGGCGAAGCCGCGGATCGTCTTGCTGACGCCCGCCTCGGTGAACAGCTGGGTCTCCACGTGATCGGCCGAGACGAACCCACAGGTGAAGGTGGAGGACTGGCCGGTCTTGCAGACCGGTGCGCCGGTGACGGGTTCGGCGGTGCCGGTGATCGTCAGGGTGGTGCCCTCGGCGCCGCGCACGCGAGGCTGGTCCATGCCCGCGTTCACCGCGCGCTCGTTGAGCTTGATCACCGAGTAGTCCAGCGAGGCGGGGCCGCCGAGTACCGCGCGGGCGAAGGTGCCGACTTCGGGACTGTTGGGGATGTCGCGCACGTTCGGGACGTAGACCGAGGCCGTGCCGCCGTTGTCGACGTTCGGGTTGCAGTGGCCCGCGGAGATATTGAGCGCGTTGCCCGCGGCGTCGGTGCTGTTGAACCCGAACGAGCAGACGTCCACGCCGCGCAGGTCGGCGTCGTGGAGGTCCTTCTTCGCGGTGATGTAGGTGTCGCCGCCCATCGGCTTGTACTCCACCGGGCCGCCGCCGCCGGGTGAGAGCACCACCTTGATGGTGGCGATCAGGGTGGGCAGGTTGAGCATGTGGCCGGTGCCGGTGTTGGCCACGTTGAGCACGAGCTGGCTGTTGAGCACGTCGATCGCGATCGAGCTGATCGGCGCGGAGATCGCGGGCGGCAGGTTCGCGACCCACTGACTCAGTTGCACCAGCGCGCCTTCCAGCCCGCCGGCCGAGATCGGCGCGAGGTGGGTCTGGTAGCCGGCGGCGGTGACGAGCTTGCCCGCCTCGGCATCGGTGGTGGCGACGACGGCCTTGCCCTCGGGCGTGAGCCAGGCGCCGGCGAAGGTGTCGGGGTTCGCGGCACGGAAGTCGGTCGCGTAGTCGCGCAACTGCTGGGCGCGCGCGGCACGATCGAGGTACTCGGTGGGGGACATCCCGAGGTCACGCGACAGTGCGGTCACCAATTCACCGGGTAACGCATCGGCCGAAAGTTGTAGTGGCGCAGCAGGTTCCGATGACGCGATGCCGGATCCGAGCAGGGGTGCGAGAAGAACAGTCGCGGCGAACCCGGCGGAGGCTGCCTTGACCGCGGCGCGACGCGCCACCAACTTGCGCATGAAATCCCTTCGTCGACAACCAGTGACCGAGAACACCGCCGGCGGCGATCATGTCGGTCAGCGCATCACTCTAGGGCACGCTCGCCCAGCTGGCGCGGTTACCGTCCGGCTGCTGGATTCAGCGCTGCCCCGGGATGGTCAGGGGCGCGGGGAGATAGCCCGGCGGGTAGGTCCCGAAGGGCGACCGGGGCTTGGTGGTGGTGGGGCTCGGTGGGGTCGTCGGCGGGGTGGTGGTCGGCTCCGGGGTGGTCGTCGGCGGCGCCTCGGTGGTCGTCGGCTCCGGTTCGTCGGTCGTGGTGACCGGCGGGGGCGTGGTCGACTCGACGACCGGCGGCGGAGGCGGCGCGGGCGCCGAGGTGGGCGACAGCGTTTCCGGGCTGGCATCGGAAATCGTCGGCGGTGCGACGGTTTCGGAATCGCGGATCAGGACCGAGACCGCGACCCCGCCGAGCAGCAGGCCGATGAGCGCGGCGGCGGCGATCAGCAGCGGGGTCTTGTTGCGCGCGGGTTCGCGGGCGGGCACCACCGCGGACTCCGCGATCGGCGCGGGCGCGATCGGCGCCATCGCCTTCGTCGGCAGCGGTGAGACCGGCAGCGCCGCCGAGTATGCCTGCGCGGTCACCGCGGGCGGCGGCAGCGCGGGCATCACATCGGTGGCGATCGTGGCGTTCTCGGTGACGATCGGGTCGGGCGGGGTCGCGCCGGCCGGGGTGGCCAGCACCGCGACCAGCGCCGCCTGGGCGGCGGCGTTGGCGAAGGTCTTACCGGGATCGGCGCCGTTCGCGGGCTGGGGCAGCTCGTCCTCGCCGAGCAGGGCCACCGACTTCAAGCCCAGATAGTCCAAAGCCTCGCGTACGCCGCGCACGACCTCGGTCGACCAGGCCGCGGGGTGGGTGGCGTAGAACTCGGCCGGGCCGCTGAGGTGCTCGGTGGTGAGATCGATCAGGCAGAACATCGCCGTCGCGAGGAGGTCTTCGGCACGGTAGGCCTCGCCGCCGTCGACATCGACACCGGCCGGATCCCCGATCGCGCGCACGAAACCGGCGATCGAGTGGGCATGCCCGGTGGGAGCTGGTCCGCCGAGGGCGGCGTCACCGTCGTCGGACATGTGCAGAACCGAAGCACGCTCGATCACCTGAACCGTGCCGTCCTCGGTGACCACCGCGGCGATGCATTCGTCATCGGCGATACGCAGGCCGACCCCAGTGGCCATCGGCGGAACACCCCTCACTTCGGCGTCGACATCGTCCGCGCGAGTCACACCAGCAATCGGCCGTGTCCCATCGCGCGCAGCATTGACAGTAATTCCGATCGTGAGCGCGCGCCTAGTCGACGTCGGATCCGCGCGACGTGATGCTCTACGGTCTTCGCGGAAATGTACAGCCTCGCGCCGATCTCGCGATAGGTCAGACCGAGCAGGACCAGCTCGGCCACCTCGCGTTCCCGGTCGCTCAGTGCGCCGGACTCGCCGGTCAGGGGCGTGGGACCGGCTGCGGGCGGCTGCGGTTGTGCGGTCGGTCGCAGTGGCTCGACCGGCTGGGCTTGCGTGCGCACCGAACGCGCGAGCTTGAGCAAGGCGGTGGCGGTGGTCGAGTCGCTCGCCGCGAGGGCTGCCTCGCTGGCCAGGCGGGCGGCGTCCCAGGTGAGCCCGAGCTCGGCCAGTGCCGAGACCGCGGCCTCCACATCGGCCGCGGCCACCTGCCCCCGCAGCACGAGCACCCAGGTGCGCCCGGCGTCGGCCAGCACGGTGGCCTGCCGGTCACCCGCTTCCGCCGCCGTCTTCAGCGCGTGGGCGTGGGGCAGCAGCGCTCGGGGCGACTCGTCGGCGAGCGCGGCCTGCACGCCGTACCAGTGAAAGGAATTGGTCCAGGCGGGTGCGCGGCCCACTTTGCGGACCAGCACCCTGGCGGCATCGACGAGCGGTTCGATCCGGCGCGCGTCGCCAAGGCGGATACCGGCCAGCCACAGTTCGCCGATCGGCAACAGGCTCAACAGGTCGGCTTCCAGCTCGTCGAACAGTGGGCAGGCCGCGTGCCACGCGCGAGCCAGGGCGGCGTGATCGCCGCCGCGCCGGGCCAGTCCCACGGTCAGGGCGTGGGCGAGGAGTTGATCGCGGGGCGCGAGGGCGGGGATGTCGATCTCGGCGAGAGTGCTCGCGGCACGGCGTTCGTCGCCGCCGAGCAGTGCGGTCCACGCCGTCAGCACCGGAAGTTGGCGGCCACCACCCATGCCCGCCGCCCGGCGCAGCGCGTCACCGGCGCGACGGGGCTCGCCGCTGCCGAGGCAGAGCAGCGTGGCGATCGAGACCGCCGAGCAGGGCAGATAGCGATCGTCGCCGGTGTCGGTGTTGCCCGCCTGGATCAGGGCGGAAATCGCCGCGGCCGTTCCGGTTCCGTGCGGGTCGAGCGATTCGTCGAGCGCGCCCGCGATCAGCCGAGCGCCCGCGTCGGCCTCGGTCGGCGGCCAGTGCTGTGCTGCTTCGGACATGCGCGCGGCGCCGGCCTGTTCACCGGCCAGGGTGAGGACCATCGCCGCGGGCGCCCAGTCGGCGCCGATGCGGTCGGGTCCGAGCCAGTTGTACAGGCCGGCCGCACGGCTCACCAGTCCTCGGCGGATGAGCACGCTCGCGCAGATGCGCACCGCGGCGACGAGGTCGGCGCGTGCGACGTTCTCGGCGGTCAGCAGCGGTTCGGCCAGGCGTAGCGCGGTGTCGGTGTCACCCGCGTGCGCGGCGGCCTCGGCCCAGCGCAGCGCGATCGACTCCATTGCCGCGCCTGCCGCGGCCGCCGCCGCGTAGCAGCGGGTCGCCTCGTCGGATTTCTCGGCTGTGCGACAGAGGAACTCGGCGAGCCGGGCATCGACGACGCCGGACTCGGCCAGGATCAGTGCGGTGCGGTCGCGGAGCAGACCCGCGTCGAGGCGCGCGGTGAGCAGTCTGCGCTGCACATCGACATAGCGCCGATCGCCGAGCAACGTCCGCAGCGGACCGACGGCAGGCGCGAGGAGCAGGTCGGCATCGGTGACCAGGGCACCCGACCTGGCCCGGTCGATCAGGTCGTGGGCGGTGGCGGGGTCGACACCGAGCACCTCGGTGAGTTCTGTCGCGTCCAGTCCGGTTCCGGTCGCCGCGATGACCAGCGTTTCGAGCAACTCGGGTTCGACCGCTTCCAGCAGCGTTCGCGTCCAGACGGTGACGGCTTCGTCGACCGCTGCCTCGCAGGTTTCCAGCGACGCGGCGTGGGCGCCCTTCAACGCCGCGACGACACCGCCGGGAATGCCCGCCGTGAGCTGATGGATACGCGCCGCGAGCGGCTGGGACACGGCCACGCCGAGTTCCCTGGCGAACGAGGTGATGTGGGCACTTCCCAGTGCTCGCAGATCCACCGTGCGGCCGTTGCGCGCCACCGCGTCGGCCAGCGCGCGCAGCTGGGGATCGTGTGGCCGAGGCTGGGTGGTCAGCACCACCGAGCGTTGCCCGGTTTCGATGGCCTCGCAGAGTGCGCGAAGCTCGGCGTCGCTGTAACTGTGGATATTGTCGGCGACGAGCACTGCCCGGTCGGGAACCCCGTTCTCGACATCGTCGGCGGCGGATTCGACCACCGGTATGCCGCGGCGACGCAGGCGTGCGCGAACGGCGTCGAGCAGGAAAGTCTTTCCGGTCCCGGCTCGGCCGCGGATCAAGAGCAGCACCGTCTGCTGGTCGGCGTTGTCGAGATCGCGGAAAATGGTTCGGGCATTCGGGAAGGTGTCGTGGGCGATCTCAGCCACCATTTCCTCCGAGGACCTTGCCGGGCAGTTGCGTACCCGATTCGAGGGTTTCGCCGACCGCGCCGCCCACGTCGTCGAGCAGGCCGCCGGGGTCGACCTTGATAGTGGGGACCTGCGGCCGGGTCGGTGCGGGAGCGGGAGCGGGCGCCGGAGCCGGTGCGGGTGCAGGTGCCGGAGCCGGGGCGGGCGCTGGGGACTGCCCTGCGGGCGGCGCCTGGGCCGGTTGCTGCTCGGCGGGGCTCGGCTGGCCCGCGGTCGCCGGTGTTCCGTCGGCGGGTGCTCCACCGGTGGGTGCTGCGGCGGGTGCCGGAGTTCCCGCCGCGGGCGTGCCGCCAGGAACCCCGGCGTCGGTCGTACCGACCGGGATCGCGCCCGATGTCGCTGGTGTGCCGACCGCACCCGGCTTGGCCGGGTCGGTGACCACGGAGTTCGTGGCATTCGCCGTGCCGGC
Organism: Nocardia sp. NPDC055050; assembly: GCF_053608345.1. NCBI lineage: Bacteria > Bacillati > Actinomycetota > Actinomycetes > Mycobacteriales > Nocardiaceae > Nocardia > Nocardia sp. NPDC055050. The sequence continues at coordinate 60,474 of NZ_JBSGVG010000039.1, read as the reverse complement.
CGCACCGCCCGCGCCGGTCGCCGCGGGGGCGCCGGGGACCGATGGGGCCACGGTGGTCTCGGCGGGTCCGGTGGGTGAGAGCTGGGTGGCGCCACCGAGGGCGAGGGTGCCGGTGGCGAGCGCGGCCATGGTCAAGGCCGCCGCCGCGACGATCGCCGAGCGTTTGGCCGTGAACATCTTGGTCCGTACCGGCTCGGACGGTGGCAGCGCGAGTCCCTCGGCAACCGGTGCCGCAGCAGCCGATGCCGGTGCTACCGGCACGACGGGGATGGCCTCGGTGGGCACGCTGATCGCGGCGACGTCGAGGGCGATCTCGGCCGCGCCGCGTGCCGTGCAGGTCGCGGGGTCGGCGCAGGCGATCACCGGCAGGCCGAATTCGGTCGAGATCAACTCGGCGACCAGGGGAATCGCGCCACCGCCACCGGTGAGCAGCACCCGGCCGACATCGCCGAGGGTGAGTTCGGCGCGGCGCACCGCGTCCTGGAGCAGGCTCATCGAGTCGAGCAGGATCGGGCGCAGCAGATCTTCGAGTTCGCCCCGGGTCAGCCGGACCTGTTCGGTGTGGATCGCGGGGTTGAGCATGCCGACCGGAATCGCCGTCGCGGTAATTCTGGAGAGTTCTTCTTTCGCAATTCTGCAACGCTCTCGCAATGCCGACAATTCTTCTTCGACAACGGGATCGAATGGATCTATGTCGTTTCCGTTCAGAACATTTGCCAGCACATAGCGCATGGTCAGTAGATCGAATTCGGAACCGGCGATCGCGGTGCTGTGCACCGGGGTGCCGAGCAGTCCGGCCTGCTCGCCGGTGCGCAGGACCGACACGGTCGAACCGCTCGCGCCGAGGTCGTACACGACCAGCGCGCCGTCTTCGAGCTGTCCGTGCTCGATCTCGTATCGGCGCACCGCGGCCAGCGGCTCGGGCACCAGCGTCACTTCGGGCAGGCCGGCGCGGGCCAGCGCGGACCTGGCGGCCTCGACGGTGTGCTCCGGCCACCATGCCGGGTAGCACGCGACGGTGGTGGGCACCTCGGTGGCGACACCGGAGAGTTCGGCGATCAGCGCACGGGTCGCGGCGGCGACCAAATCGGCTGCGTCGTGGGTGGAACCGTCCTCGGCCAGCAGATCCACCGGATCGCCGACCCTGGACACGTAGTCGTCGACGACAACCCCGCGATGGTGGCGCGTGGTGTCGGCGAAGCTCACCGATCCGTCGGCGCCGAGCATCAGTGCGCTGCGATGGGTGCGAACGGTGGCACCGGTCCCGTCGGCTGTCGTGGCCGCGGCGGCCGAATTCGCCGCTCCGACAGTGATGCCGAGCGCCAGACGCTCTGTCATTTGGACAACCCCGTTCGCAGAACTTCCGGTGGGCCGGTAAACGCTTGTGTACAGCGAGATCGCCGATGGCAGCGTCCCACTCGATCTGTCGGTTGCTAGGGGGCAGCTGTTACCTGCGATGGGGCAAGTACGGGGAAATTCCCCTAATCGGTGGTCGGCCCCTAATGGGGTCCGCCCGGCGGGACTAGGTATTCGCCCCGTTACCTGTAACGACGGGCCCGCCTAGCGTGAAAGACATTCCAACGACAAACAGATCGGGCGTCACCGCCCATGATCTGGAGGAGCTGATCTCGATGACACCGAACGCGATTCTGGAGTTCATCCTCAATCTGCTGCGCGACCCCGAGGCCGCGGCAGGCTACTGCGCCAACCCGTGCCTCGCGCTGGCTGAGGCTGGCCTCGTGGTGACCCCGGAGGACATTTCCGCCGTCGCCCCCATGGTGGCGGAATCCGCGCTGGTCAGCGGCGGCTCCCAGTTGCAGGCGATCGTAGCCGCCGGCGCCGCGGCGAGCACGAGCGCGGCCCTGGCAGGAACAGCCACCGCTGCCGCCGCCGTCACCGCGGCCGCGGCGGCCGATGCCGAACTCGACCTCGGTCTCGACGCCGGCCTCGGTGCTGTGGCCTCGGTCGTCGCCGGCGCCGCCGCCCAGGTAGGCGCCGGCCTCGATGTGGCACTCGACGCGGTCACCGGCGCGAACGTCGATGTGAACGCCGGCCTCGGCGCCGACCTGGCCGCCGGTGTGACCGGCGCCCTCGGCGCGGGCCTCGGCTTGAACGGCGCGATCGACAGCGCCCTCGACCTCGGCGCGAATCTCGGCGGAGCGCTGAACGGTGCGGTGGGTGTTGGTGGTGACTTGGCTGCTGGTCTGGGTGGTGCTGTGAACGGTGCGGTGGGTGTCGGTGGTGATCTTGCCGCTGGTCTTGGCGGTGCGCTGAACGGTGCGGTGGGTATTGGTGGTGATCTTGCCGCTGGTCTCGGTGGAGCGCTGAACGGCGCGGCCGGTGTTGGCGCGGATCTCGGTGCGGGTCTCGACACCACGTTGTCCGGTGGAATCGGTGCCGGTCTCGATGGTGCCCTGTCGGGAGCGGTCGGCGCGGGGACCGACCTTGCCGCGGGTCTTGGCGGCAGCCTGGCCGGCTCGGTCGGCGCGGGTGC
>NZ_JBSGVG010000039.1:0-57883 GCF_053608345.1 Nocardia sp. NPDC055050 | reverse complement strand
TGCTGGTCTCGGTGGGGCGCTCACGGGCGCGGCTGGTGTTGGTGGTGACTTGGCTGCTGGTCTGGGTGGTGCTGTGAACGGTGCGGCTGGTGCCGGCGCGGATCTCGACACCACGCTGTCCGCTGGTCTCGACGGTGCCCTGTCGGGTGGGGTCGGCGCGGGGACCGACCTTGCCGCGGGTCTCGGGGGCAGCCTGGCCGGCTCGGTCGGTGCGGGTGCTGGTCTCGGTGGGGCGCTCACGGGCGCGGCTGGTGTTGGTGGTGACTTGGCTGCTGGTCTGGGTGGTGCTGTGAACGGTGCGGCTGGTGCCGGTGCGGATCTCGGTGCGGGTCTCGACACCACGTTGTCCGGTGGAATCGGTGCCGGTCTCGACGGTGCCCTGTCGGGTGCGGTGGGCGCGGGGACGGACCTTGCCGCGGGTCTCGGGGGCAGCCTGGCCGGCTCGGTCGGCGCGGGGACCGACCTTGCCGCGGGTCTTGGCGGCAGCCTGGCCGGCTCGGTCGGCGCGGGCGCTGGTCTCGGTGAGGCGCTCACGGGTGCGGTCGGCGCGGGGGCCGAACTCGAGACCGGGCTGGATGCTGCGCTGGGCGGTGCCGCCGGTGCGGGTGTGGGTCTGGGCGGTGCGCTCACGGGTGCGGCAGGCGCAGGCGCGGATCTCGCCGCTGGTCTAGACGGCGCGGTGGGTACCGGAGTCGGTCTCGGTGGCGAGCTGACCGGGGCGGCCGGTGCCGGTCTCGGTGGCGCGTTGTCGAGTGCGGTCGGTGCGGGCGCTGGTCTCGGCGGGGCGTTGGCCGTGGGTGGCGATATCGCCACCGACTTGGATGGTGCGGTCGATGTCGCCGCTGGTCTCGGCGGTGGTCTCGATGCCGGTCTGAGCGGTGCGACCACCGCCGCGGGAGGACTCGGTGCCGGCGTCGGCGGTGGTCTCGGTGCCGCAGCCAACGCGGGCACGCAGGCTGCCGGTGGGCTCGGTGCCGCAGCCAACGTGGGGGCGCAGGCCGCCGGCGGGCTGGGCGCGGCCGCCACCACGTCGGCGATCACTGGTCTCGACGGCGTGGTCGGCGCGGGCGCGGACCTGGGCACCGGTCTCGAAACCGGGTTGGGCGGCGCAGTGTCGGCGGGTACGGATCTGACCGGTGGCTTCACGGGTGGGGCAGGGTTCGGGGTCGACGAACTGCTCACCGGCGGCGGCTCCGGACAGATCACGACCGGAGTGGAATCAGCGCTGTCCACCACGTCGGGCATCGGGCTGACCACCGGTCTGCACGGCGGCCTCGAGACCGCGACGACTGTCGGCACCGACGTGACCGGTTCGCTCGCCTCGGGTGCGCAGGCAGGAGTGAACGGCGCAGTCGATCTGGCCGGTGGCGCCCACGCGGGCCTCAACGGTGTGGCCGACGCAGGCGCCGGCCTCGCGGGTTCCGCCGTCGGCGGTGCCCAGACCGGGTTGACCGGTGCCGTGGAGACCGGCCTGACAGGTTCCGCGATCGGCGGCGCCGAAACGGGAACGGGCCTCGAGACCGGCCTCGGCGGCCTCGGCGATGCGGGACTGTCGGGCGCGATCACCGGCGGCACCCAGGTGACCGGCGGCTTCACCTCCGCCGTCGACGGTGGAGCACAGGGCGGCACCGCCGCGGTCGGCGGCCTCTCCGGCCAGACCACGTCGACCTCGACCACCCAGATCGACGCTTCCGGCACCACTCATGGCGCGGTCACCACCGCGGCCGACACCTGGTCCGGCGTCGACGTATCGAGCGCGTTCGGTTCGGGCCTGCACGGTTCCAGCCTCGGTGGTGCCGAGACGTCGCTGTTCGGTGAATCGAGCACCGTCACCGACACCGGTGCCGACGTGCACACCGACGGACTGTTCCACTGAGCGAAACGGGCGAAGGCATGACTGTTCTCGCACCGAACGTGGTGCCGCTGACGACGGTGTTGTCCGACACCGTCGCGGCGGCCCACGCCGCGGGCCGTGACGACCTGGTCGGGCGTCTGGAGAAGGTGGCCGTGCGGGTGCGCGACCCGCGGCACCGGATCGTCGTCACCGGTCAGCTCGGTCAGGGCAAGAGCAGGTTCGTGAACGCACTGCTCGGGTTGGATGTGTGCCGGGTCGGCGACGACGCGACCACCGTGTTGCCCCTGCAGCTGTCCTACGGTGCGCAGCAGCGGGCGTACCTGGTGCTCACCGCGCCGGGTACCGACGAATCGCGGGTCGAGATCCCGTTCGACGAGATCGGAACCGTCGATACCCGCACGCCACTGGCGCAGGGCAGACAGGTCGTGCGGATCGAAGCCGAGCTGCCCAGTCAGCTGCTGGCCGACGGCATCGTCCTGATCGATACCCCTGGCGTCGGCGGCCACGGAAGTGCCGGCACCGCGGGCGTGCTCAGCCTGGCCGCGGCCGCCGACGCCGTGCTTGTGCTCTCGGATGCCTCCACCGAGCTCACCGAACCCGAACTCACCTTCGTCCGGCAGATCCGCGAAATGTGTCCCGTGGTCGCCGTTCTGCTCACCAAGACCGACCTCTACCCGCACTGGCGGCAGGTGCTGGAGGCCGACCGAGCCCATCTGACGCGCGCGGAAACCGATGTCGCCCTGATCCCGGTATCGGCGCTGCTGCGTGCGCACGCCCTGCGCTTGCAGGACGCGCAGCTGGGCCTGGAGTCCGGTTTCGGCGTGCTGTTCGGTTTCCTGCGCGATCGGGTCGTCGCCCGTGATCAGGCGGTCACGCGGCAGGCCGTGGCTCGGGAATTACATTCGGCCGCAGAGCATCTGGCGCTGGCGCTGGGCAGCGAGCTGGTGGCGCTGCGCGATCCGGCCGGTGGCGCGGCGGCGGTCAACGAGTTGCAGTCGGCGCGTGCGGCCGCCGAGGAGTTGCAGCGGCGCACCGCGAGCTGGCAGCAGACCCTCACCGATGGCATCACCGACCTCGTGGGCGACGTCGATCACGACCTGCGCGATCGTCTGCGCGGTATCGCCCGCACGGGCCAGGAGTGGATCGACGAGAACGACCCGGGCAGGCATTGGGGCGCGATCACGGAATGGCTGACCGGTTCCGTCGATACCGCCCTCGGCGACAACCTTCTGCTGACCCACCGCCGAGCCGAGCTGCTCGCCGAACGGATCGCGGGCCATTTCGCCGAGGTCGGCGCGGTCGATCTGCCGGAGGTGCACTCCGGGATGGACGACGAGAGCGGCCTGGCCAGTTCGGGTTCCCTGGCCGATCTCGAGCCGGATATCGGCTTCACGAGCAAGGTGCTGGTCGGTATGCGCGGCTCCTACGGCGGCGTGCTGATGATCGGGCTCGCCACGACCTTCGCCGGCCTGGCCATGCTGAACCCGATCTCGCTCGGCGCGGGCCTGATCGTGGGCGGCAAGGCCTATCGCGACGACAAGTCGGCCCGGCTGGCGCGCCGCCGCGTCGAGGCCAACGGTGAGGTGCGCCGGTTCCTCGACGACGTGGCGTTCCAGGCAGCCAAGGACACCAAGGACCGGCTGCACCGCATCCACCGTGCGCTGCGCGACCACTTCGCCGGGGTGGCCGAGCGCAGCCTGCGGTCGATCGACGCTTCCCTGCGGGCCGCACAGGAGGCGGCGGCGATGGCCGCCACACACCGCGCCGAGCGCACCGTCGTGCTGGAACGCCAACTGCACGCGGTGGCCGAGTTGCGCCGCTACGCGGAATCGATGCAGATCGAACTGAGACGGGCCGACGGTACGGTATCTGGGTGACCCACCGTTTCGACACCGCCGCGCCCGGCGACCGGACCACACCGAGGATCCTGGCCGAAGCGCACGAGCTGATCGGCGCGGCGGCGCGGGCGTTCGGCCGCGACGAGTACGTGCGCGCGCTGCTGGCCGACTGCGAATACCGCTTGCGTGAGCCGCTGCGGGTCGCGCTGGCCGGTTCGATCAAGGCGGGCAAGTCGACGTTGCTGAACGCGCTGGTGGGCCAGGCCGTCGCCCCGACCGACGCCACCGAGTGCACCCGCGTCGTCACCTGGTACCGCGACGCCGCTACCCCCACGGTCACCGCGCACGCGGTCGACGGCTCGCGCGCGAATGTGATCGTGCGGCGCGGCAGCGGCGCGCACGGACTGACCTTCGACCTGAACGGTCTGAGCTGGGATGCGCGCGGTCCCCGGGCCGTGGACCATCTCGAGGTCGGGTGGCCGTCGGCCGCGTTGTCGCAGACCACGATCATCGACACCCCTGGCACGTCGTCGCTGTCGCGTGAGGTGTCGCTGCGCACCGCACGACTGCTCACTCCCGCCGATGTCGAGGATGATTCGCGGGCCGCGCCGCTGTCGGTGTCCGGCGCCGACGCCGTTGTCTATCTGTTGCGCCGTCTCGATGCCGCCGACGTGCGTTTTCTCGAGCAGATCGGTGCGGGCGCCGGTGGTGCGGGGCCGCTCGGTGTGATCGGGGTGGTGTCGCGCGCCGACGAGATCGGCTCCGGTCGTATCGACGCGCTGCATTCGGCCCGCGATGTCGCCGCCCGGTTCGCCGACGAGCTGGAGCGAACCGGCCTGTGCCAGGCGGTGATTCCGGTGGCCGGGCTGCTCGCGTTCGCCGCGGCGACCCTGCGACAGCCGGAGTTCGCGGCGTTCGAGGCGCTGTCCACGGTGCCCGCGGAGGATCTCGGGATCGCGTTGCTCTCGGCGGATCGATTCGCTCGCGCCGATGTCGCGCTGCCGGTCGATCCGGAACTGCGTGCGCAGCTGGTCGATCGCTTCGGCCTGTTCGGAATTCGCATGGCCACCATGCTGATTCGGCTCGGCGCCCGCGATTCTTCCGCGCTGGCGGCGGAATTGGCGGCTCGCAGCGGCATCGAGGAACTGCGCTCGGTCTTGGAGGTCCAATTCGGCCAGCGCGCTGAGGAATTGAAGGCGCACTCGGCGCTGAGCACGCTGGACCGGATCCTGGCCGCCTACCCCGGTACCGAAGCCGATCGCCTGCGGCCGCGCGTGCGTGCTCGGCTCGCCGATGTGCACGGTTTCACCGAACTCCGGCTGCTCGGGCGCCTGCGCACCGACGAATTGCCGTTGCCGCCACCGGTACTCGCCGACCTGTACCGCATGCTGGGCGGCGCCGGCGTGGCGGCGCATCTACGCCTCGGGCTGCCTGCGGAGGCCGACCCGAATTCGTTGCGTGCCACGGCGTTCTCCGCCGTCCGCACCTGGCGTGCCCGAGCGGCCCACCCGCTGGCCGACCGATCGACCGCCACTGCCTGCCGCGCCGCGGCCCGCAGCGCCGAGGGAATTCTGGCCGAGCTCCCTCAGTCGCGGACCACCTAGCCGGTCAGAGGAAGTAGGCGGTTCCCGAGGAGCTTCCGGTCCCGTACCCCAGGCTCTTCGCGAACTCCCGAATCGCGATCAACGCGTTCCCCACCGGCCCCGGGTCACTGCACGATCCCCCGACCGACGAGAACGTGCACCCGTCATCGGCCACGGCGACGCCGCTGTCGGCTACGGCGCTCCCGGCGGAGGCGACCATCCCCCCGCCGGTCAGGGCGGCGATCACGGCCACCCCGCCGAACGCCCGCTTCCACTGAACCTTGCCCATCGATGCACGCATGCTTCCGAAACTAGTGTCCGGCAAGACTGTTCGCAGCCCTATCGTTGCCCCGAATAATCGGGGCAACGAGCGCTGATCACTCACCCAGTGCCGGCACTACCTCCTCCGCGAGGTACTGCTCGATCCCGCGCCCGGCGCGCTGCGCCTGGATCACGGTGGCGCCGTGCTCCTGAGCCGCAGCCGTCAATTCCTTCCGGGACTCGGCTTCCACCCCACCTCCGATCACCAGCAGGCGAACCTGCTCACGCTCGAGGATCGCGAGCGCCTCGTCGTCGGTGGTCGACCCGAGGACGCGATATCCGAGCCCGCCCACATAGCCGAGCGCGGCATCGACAACTTCGCGCCCGCGCCCGACGGTCAGCAGATCAACTGTGTACATGTGCTTCCACCCTTCATGTTTCATACTGTGACGATTTCCGGCTCATCATCGAGCACGCGCTGTTCCAGCTTTGCCTCCTTCGGCAGTGCGAAGAATCCGAGACACACCAGCAGCAGCATTCCGGCGCCGTAGAACAGCGTGTACCGGAACGTCTGAGCGAAGTTCGCTGCGTTGGCCTCGGTGCCCGCTTCCGCGAGTACGCGCGAAACCGCCGCGTCGCCAACAGGATTCGACTGACAACTAGGGGGTGTCACGGCCGGGTCCTCTTCCGCCGACCGGTCGTGCACGCATGCCGAGAACCCGGCCACGATCTGATCCTGGAGCTGTACCGGCATTCCCTCGAGGGCCAGCTCGGCCCGGATCTCGGGCGTCACTGCGGCCACCCCGAGATCGGAATCCCGGTCCAGCGCGGTGAAGAACAGCACGCCGACCAACGCGACGCCCAGCGCGGTTCCCAACTGCTGTCCCGTGTTCAGCAGCCCGGAAGCCGATCCCGCCTCCCGTACCGGCACTTGACCGAGCAGCAGGTCCAGCGTCGGCGCCACCACCATCCCGAACCCCGCACCGGTGATCACCAACGGCAGCGCCATCTGCCAGGAAGTGAACTCGCTCCCGTATCGCACACCCATCGCGCCGTAGAGCGCGAACCCCGTCGCATTCACCAGCGCCCCGGCCATCAACACCCGCCGTCCGTACCTGGCGGCCAGCACGCCGACCGAAAGCCCCGCTCCCACCCCGGCACCCACCGCGAACAGCGCCGAGGTGAGCCCGGCTCGCAACGGCGACCACCCGAGTCCACCCTGCATGAACAACGTCCACACCAGGAAGAACCCACCCATGGCGATCCAGAAGAGCAGCCAGGTCCCCAGCCCGATCGCGAACGGCCGCGACCGGAACAGTCCGAGGTCGACCAGCGGCGAACGCCCCTTCCGCGCAAGGCCGCGCTCGTAGAACAGGAACCCGGCGAACACCGCGAGAGCCGCACCCATCATCACGAAAGTCCATGCGGGCCAGTCGAGTCGACGTCCTTCGGTCAACGGGTAGACCAGCAGCAGTACGGCGGATACCGACAGCGCCATGCCGACCGGGTCGAGCCGGGGTGGTCTGGCCGACTTCGAATCGCTCATCACGAACCATGCCGCGATGAACCCCGCGATGCCGACGGGAATGTTCACCAAGAAGATCGGCCGCCAAGCCAGCCCGAACAGGTCGGCCTGCACCAGCACGCCGCCGAGCGCGAGACCGACCGCGGAGGCCGACCCGCCGACACCGCTGTAGAGGGCAATCGCTTTGGCTCGCTCCTCCTTCGGGAATGTCGTCTGGATGATGGCCAGGATCTGGGGCACCATCAACGCTCCCATCGCACCCTGCGCGAAGCGGGAGCCGATGAGCACGGTGGGATCGGTGGCCAGCCCGCACGCCGCCGAGGCGATCGTGAAACCGGCCATGCCGGTGAGGAACACGCGTTTGCGACCGTAGATGTCGCCGAGTCGGCCGCCGGTGATCAGCACGGCGGCGAAGGCGAGAACGTAAGCCGCGATGATCCATTCGAGCTGCGAGTACTCGGCGTGCAGGTCGTTCCGGATGCTCGGCACGGCCACATTGACGATCGTCACGTCGAGTAGATCCATGAAGCCGGCGGCCAGCACCACCGCGAACGCGATCCAGCGCCGCGGATCCGGGGCGGGGGGAGTGGGGGAGGTAGTCACGAGAGTCTCTCTTCGAGTAGGGGACCTCTCAAACTATGCACCTCGAGTGATTATCAATCAATAGGGCAATCATGAATGGTGCGTTAATCGGCGTATCGTAGGGGTGTGACCGACCCGACGCAGCTGTCGACCCACGCCGGATTCCTCCTCGGCCAACTGGGCTTCCATACCGCCTACCGCTTCAGCGATCTACTGGCGCCGCTGGGCATCAAGCCCCGCCACTTCGGCATGCTGAAACTCCTGAGCGCCCACGACGGCCGCACGCAGCAGGAACTCGGCGAGGCGCTGGAGATCCACCGCAATGTCATGGTCGGCCTGGTGGACGACCTGGAGAAACGCAACCTCGTGGAACGCCGCCGTCACCCCAGTGATCGGCGCGCTTACGCGCTCCACCTCCTGCCCGCCGCTCATGCCCTCCTGGCCCGAGCCGAGCAGCGGGTAGCCGAGCTGGACGCCGAACTCCTGTCGCCCCTGTCTCCCGAGGACCGCGCGCTCTTCCTCGATCTCCTGCGCCGAACCGCCGAGGGCAACGGCCTTCGTCCCGGCATCCATCCCGGCCTCACCCGATAGCCCGCCGATGGTCTCCGGACCGTCACGATCGCGCATCGAGGGCTGCAGTTGAGCGCACTCGTGGCAAGAATGGCTCGGGGGCCGGGAAATTTTTTCGGGTGGCGGGAATGAATCGCCGCAGCTACTGGTTGTGCTGATCAACAACATGAGCGGACCTGACTCAACTTCGGGTTGACTCACGGTGGATCTCGAAGGCAGGATTGAGCCCACTGCGCTCAGCGTTGCAATAACCGAACGTCAAACAGGAGGAAACCACTATGGCTCGTGCGGTCGGAATCGACCTCGGGACCACGAACTCCGTCGTCGCCGTGCTCGAAGGCGGCGAGCCGGTCGTCGTCGCGAACTCGGAAGGCTCGCGCACCACCCCCTCGATCGTCGCCTTCGCGAAGAACGGCGAGGTTCTCGTCGGTCAGCCCGCGAAGAACCAGGCGGTCACCAACGTCGACCGCACCATCCGCTCGGTCAAGCGCCACATCGGCACCGACTGGAACGTCGAGATCGACGACAAGAAGTACACGCCGCAGGAGATCTCCGCGCGCACGCTGATGAAGCTGAAGCGCGACGCCGAGGCCTACCTGGGCGAGGAGATCACCGACGCCGTGATCACCGTCCCGGCCTACTTCGAAGACGCCCAGCGTCAGGCCACCAAGGAAGCCGGCCAGATCGCCGGTCTCAACGTGCTGCGCATCGTCAACGAGCCCACCGCGGCCGCGCTCGCGTACGGCCTGGACAAGGGCGACAAAGAGCAGACCATCCTGGTCTTCGACCTCGGTGGCGGCACCTTCGACGTCTCGCTGCTGGAAATCGGCGAGGGCGTCGTCGAGGTCCGCGCGACCTCCGGTGACAACCACCTCGGTGGCGACGACTGGGACGAGCGCGTCGTGTCCTGGCTGGTCGACAAGTTCAAGGCGTCCTCGGGCATCGACCTGACCAAGGACAAGATGGCCATGCAGCGTCTGCGCGAGGCTGCCGAGAAGGCCAAGATCGAACTGTCCTCGGGCCAGAGCACCTCGATCAACCTGCCCTACATCACCGTCGACGCGGACAAGAACCCGCTGTTCCTCGACGAGCAGCTCACCCGCTCGGAGTTCCAGAAGATCACCTCCGATCTGCTGGATCGCACCCGCGCGCCGTTCCAGTCCGTGATCAAGGACTCGGGCCTGAACGTGGCCGATATCGACCACGTCGTGCTCGTCGGTGGCTCCACCCGCATGCCCGCCGTCTCCGAGCTGGTCAAGGAGCTGACCGGCGGCCGTGAGCCGAACAAGGGCGTGAACCCGGACGAGGTCGTCGCCGTCGGCGCCGCACTGCAGGCCGGCGTGCTCAAGGGCGAGGTCAAGGACGTTCTGCTGCTCGATGTCACCCCGCTGTCGCTGGGCATCGAGACCAAGGGCGGCGTGATGACCAAGCTCATCGAGCGCAACACCACCATCCCCACCAAGCGCTCGGAAACCTTCACCACCGCTGACGACAACCAGCCTTCGGTGCAGATCCAGGTGTTCCAGGGTGAGCGCGAGATCGCCTCGCACAACAAGCTGCTGGGCTCCTTCGAGCTCACCGGTCTGCCCCCGGCCCCGCGCGGCGTGCCGCAGATCGAGGTCACCTTCGACATCGACGCCAACGGCATCGTGCACGTCACCGCGAAGGACAAGGGCACCGGCAAGGAAAACAAGATCAAGATCCAGGACGGCTCCGGTCTGTCCAAGGAAGAGATCGACCGCATGGTCGCCGATGCCGAGGCGCACGCCGCCGACGACAAGGCGCGCCGTGAAGAGGCCGAGACCCGCAACCAGGCCGAGTCGCTGGTGCACCAGACCGAGAAGTTCATCAACGAGCAGAAGCTGAGCGAGGGTGGCGCACAGGTCTCCGCCGATCAGCTGGCGAAGGTGGAGAACGCGGTCGCCGAGGCCAAGCAGGCGCTCGAGGGCACCGACATCTCCGCGGTGAAGTCGGCCGTGGAGAAGCTGGCCACCGAGTCGCAGGCCCTGGGCCAGGCGATCTACGAGGCCAGTGCCGCCGCCGACGCGCAGTCCGGCAACGGCGCGGGCCCCAGCCAGGCCGATGACGATCAGGTCGTCGACGCGGAGGTCGTGGACGAGCCGGTCGACACGGACAAGAAGTGACCGAGGCGAACTCCTCGGAGCAGGAGTTGGTCGAGGAAATCCTGGACGACACTGCGGACGAGAACGCGGAGGCCGCCCCGGCGGACTCCGCCCTCGACGCCGAAGTCGTCGAACCGGAGCACGACGAGCTGGCCGAGCGCACGGCCGACCTGCAGCGGTTGACCGCGGAATACGCGAACTACCGCCGCCGGGTCGAGCGTGACCGGCAGGCCAACATCGATGCCGCCAAGGCCTCGGTGGTCACCGAATTGCTCGCGGTGCTGGACGATCTGGATCGGGCGAGGGCGCACGGCGACCTCGATTCCGGCCCGCTGAAGTCCGTCGCCGACAAGCTCGAGACCGCGCTCACCAAGCAGGGTCTGGTCGAATTCGGTTCCGCCGGTGACCCGTTCGACCCCACGCTGCACGAGGCAGTGCAGCACGAGGGTTCGGGCGCCGACCCGGTGATCGGCATCGTCATGCGCAAGGGCTATCGGTTCGGCGACCGGGTGCTTCGGCACGCGCTGGTCGGGGTAACCGATGCCGAGGCCGCGGGGGCATCGGATCCGGATGCCGGCGACAGTCAATAAGAACGCGAAAGGAGGAGATGCCCGGTGAGCCAACGGGAGTGGATCGAAAAGGACTTCTACAAGGAGCTGGGTGTCTCCTCCGGCGCCTCGCAGGACGAGATCAAGAAGGCCTACCGCAAGCTCGCCCGCGACCTGCACCCGGACTCCAACCCGGGTGACACCAAGGCCGAGGAGCGGTTCAAGTCCGTGAGCGAAGCCAATGCGGTGCTGTCGGATCCTGCCAAGCGCAAGGAGTACGACGAGACGCGCCGCATGTTCGCGGGCGGTGGCGGTGGCGGACGAGCCTACGGCGGCGGGTTCAATCCCGGTGCCGGCGGCGGCTTCTCGCAGGACTTCAACATCGGTGACATCTTCGGTCAGGCCGGTGGTACCGGCGCCGCGGGCGACGGCGGGCTCGGCGATCTGCTGGGCGGGCTGTTCAACCGGGGTGGCGGCGGTGGCCGGGCGGCAGCTCGTCCGCGCCGCGGCTCCGACGTGGAGACCGAGACGACCCTGGGTTTCCGTGAGGCGGCCCAGGGTGTCACCGTTCCGCTGCGGATGACGAGTCCCTCGCCGTGCACCACCTGTCACGGCAGCGGTGCCAAGCCGGGCACCAGCCCGCGCGTGTGCCCGCACTGCAACGGTGCGGGCGTGGTCAGCCGGAATCAGGGCGCGTTCGGTTTCAGCGAGCCCTGCGACGACTGCCGCGGCACCGGGTCGATCATCGACGACCCGTGCACCGACTGCTCGGGCACCGGTATCCAGAACCGCACCCGCACCATCACCGTCCGGATTCCTCCGGGCGTCAGTGACGGTCAGAAGATCCGGCTGGCCGGTCAGGGCGAGGCGGGTCTGCGCGGTGCGCCTTCGGGCGACCTGTATGTCACCGTGCACGTCAGCCAGGACAAGGTCTTCGGCCGCCAGGGCGACGACCTCACCCTGGTGCTCCCGGTGAGCTACAGCGAATTGGTACTGGGGACAACAGTTTCCGTACCGACGCTGGACGGCCGGGTCGGCGTGAAGGTGCCCCCGGGCACCGCCGACGGGCGTATCCTGCGAGTTCGCGGTCGTGGCGTGCCCAAGCGCGGCGCGGCGGGCGGCGCCGGTGACCTGCTGGTCACGGTGAAGGTCGCGGTGCCGCAATCGCTCGACTCCGACGCCACCGATGCGCTCAAGCGCTATCAGGAGGCGGAGAAGGCCAGTGGCTTCGAACCGCGTGCAGGATGGGCGGGTGCTTGATGATGTCCGATGATCCGAAGTCCGTTTCGGGTGCTACCGCGCGTGCCGAGTTCTTCATGATCTCGGTGGCGGCTCAGCTGGCGGGGATGCACGCGCAGACGTTGCGTACCTACGATCGGCTGGGTTTGGTCACCCCGCAACGGACCTCGGGTGGCGGACGCCGTTATTCGGCCCGCGACGTCGAGGTGCTGCGCGAGGTGCAGCGCCTGTCGCAGGACGAGGGCGTCAATCTCGCCGGCATCAAGCGCATCATCGAGCTCACCAATCAGGTGGAGGCGTTGCAGCAGCGCGTCGAGGAGATGAGCGCGGAGATGGAGCGGTTGCGGGCGGGCTACCGGCCCGATCTGTCGCCGCCCGCGCGCAGTACCGCGCTCGTGGTGTGGCAGCCACGGCATCGGCGCTGAGTCGTCTTCGATTCGACGAGCCTCCGGTTCGCCCATCCGCTGTGGTGGAGGCGAGCCGGGGGCTCGTTCGTCTCCGGTCAACCCCCGGCGACCGGCTGGTGACTCTCCAGCAACTCACTTATTCGTGATCTTGCTGATCGGAAGTCGCGTCGCGGCGCGCTGAGGTGGGGATTTATCACCGTGGACGTCCAAAAGTTTGCTGTCCGGATGCTGAATTCGGACCAATCGGAAGGCAATTCGCTCCCGGCGACCAGCCACTCCGGTGCGCCTACCATGCGTGTCATGGCTCGGCGCGCCGGTTTGCCGCATGCGGTCGACGTTGCGGAAGGGTCGCTCTACCAGGGCCATTGGTCACCAATTGCCTGATATTCCTGGTGGTTTCGAGAATCGTGAGCGGCTGTTCATCCGCAATTAACGGGCTTGAGGTATGTTTTCATGAGAAACTACTGGGAACCGCCTGGTATTTCGCGAATTACATGCGTGATGTTTAAGAGTACGATTCCTAAGCTGGCAAACCTCGCCTAGACTTCTCGCATCGGCTGCTGACGAGTGTCCTCCCAGCCCGTCACTCGCCGGCGCGGCTAGCGTTCGATGGCGAAACGAGGTTGTGACACATATGGATTCGCGGACTGTCGCTTTGATCCGTACTACGTTCAAGGCGGTTGCTGCGGAAGAAGGTGGACCCGAGAAGCTGTCGAGGTCGTTCTACTCGATCCTCTTCACGGACTACCCCGGTGTCCGCGACTACTTCCCGGCTGCCATGGATTCCCAGCGCGACCGGCTCGTCACGGCGATCTCCTACGCCCTCGACCGGCTGGAGGAGCCCGACAAGCTGCTGCCGTTCCTGGCCCAGCTCGGTCGCGACCATCGCAAATACGGCGTGCAACCGGCGCACTATGTGGCCGTGGCCAACTCGCTGAAATCCGCCATGCGCTTGTTCGCCGGTGCGGAGATGTGGACCGACGAGGTCGCCAGCGCGTGGGACGAAGGTCTGGCCACCATCAGCGGCGCGATGATCAGCGCCGCCGACAAGGAGACCACCCCGGCTACCTGGACGGGCACCGTCGTCGAACATCGCGAGGTGCTGCGCAATCTCTCGATCGTCCGGGTCCAGCTCGACGTGCCGATGCAGTACGCCGCCGGTCAGTACCTCAGCGTGCAGATCCCCTCGCGGCCACGGATGTGGCGTTATCTCTCGCCCGCGAACCCGGCCAATCCCAACGGCGAGATCGAGTTCCACGTTCGCGGCGTGCTCGGCGGCTGGGTCAGCCCCGCCATGGTCGCGCACACCGCCGTCGGTGATCAGTGGGCGCTCGGCTCGCCGCTCGGCGGTCTCGGCGTACCGCGCAACACCAAACGCAAGATGCTGATGGTCGGTTGTGGCACCGGCATCGCCCCCCTGCGCGCGCAGATCATGGCGATGGCCCAGCGCCGGGTCAACCCGAAGGTGCACCTGTTCGTCGGCGGCCACCACCCCTGCGATCTCTACGACCTCCAGGTCCTGAGCCAACTCGCCATCGCCAACAAATGGCTCACCGTCACCCCCGTCACCGAGAGTGACGAAAACCCCTGGTGGTACTACGACTCCGGCGACCCCCAGCCGGATCTACCCGGCCTGGAACCCCGCATGACCGGCCAAATCGGCAAAGTCGTCGCCAGCTACGGCCCCTGGGCAGACCGCGACGTCCAAATCGTCGGCTCCCCCTCGATGGTCCAGACCACCAAGTTCCGCCTGATGGCGGCCGGCACCCAAGCCCAGTCGATCCGCCACGACCCCTTGTTCTGACCCGCGGGCTTGCCGCGAGCCCGTGGTCCTCAGGCGCCTTCGGAGATGATGTTGGCCGGGGGAGTTCCCGCTTCGATCAGACGGTCGACGGTGGTGCGGACCATCGCGGGCGAACCGCAGACCAGGACCTGGTGTTTGGTGAACGGGCCGTGGGCTGCGGCGACGTCAGCGAGGGTGCCGTGGAGCATTTCCTCGAGTCCGAAGCCCACGTCGGAGCGGGTCTGCTCGTGCCATTCATCGCGCACCGCAGGATCTTCCGGGCTTTCGACAACCGGAATGACCGAAAGCCACGGCAATTCGCCCGACAGCAGGAACAGCATGTCGTTGGCGTAGAGGTCGCGGGGTGAGCGGCCACCGAAGAACAGATAGGTGCGCGGCGGAGTGTCGCGGCGGGCCAGGTCCAGGATCTGGGCGCGCATCGGCGCCAGCCCGGTACCGCCGGCGATCATCACCACCTCGACAGCGTCGGGATCGACCGCGAAAACCCCGTGGGGGGCGTTGATTCGCCACTGATCACCGGGTTTGGTGTCGGCGACGATGGAACTCGAACACCACCCGCCGGGCACCGTGCGCACATGGAACTCGAGCTTGCCGTCCAGCGAGGGCGGCAGCGCGGGGGAGAACCGCCGCCGCACGCCCGGATGCTGCGGCACCTCGACCTCCACCGAACCGCCCGCCTCGAACGGCACGAAATCGCCGATCAGCCGGATCACGGCGAGGTCGTGGCGCAAGCGGTGGTGGCCGACGACGGTCGCCGTCCAGGCGGGGTCAGGAAAAGCGTTGCTCATCAGCCTCTTTCGCGATGTCGCGGGCGGGTTCAGACGGGGTCGGCGGCGATGATCTCGAGCGGTGTACCGGCCCGCTGGAGCGCGTAACGGGTGTTGGCGATCATCGACGGCGATCCCGCGATCTGGATCTGACGATCCGACCACGCGCCGAAGCTGGTCACCACCGCTCCCAGATTACCGACCAGGCGACGCGGCATGCCCATCGGCGTCGCACCCGAATCCTGGGGATACCACCAGGGATTGGTGTGTTCCTCGCACACCGGCACCACGGTCAGCCACGGATTGGACTGCGAGAGCTGCCACATGTTGTCCACGTCGTAGAGGTCGCCGGGATAGCGCCCGCCGATGAAGAAGTGCACGCGCGGATTGATCCCGCGCTGGCTCATCTCGATCAGCTGCGCCCGCAACGGCGCGATGCCCGTGCCGGAGCCGATCATCAGCACATCGCGGCCCGACTCCCGGTCCACGTGCAACCCACCGAGCGGCCCGGCGATCTTCCACCGGTCCCCGACCTTGGTGTCGTTGACGATCGCCGGGCTCACCCAGCCGCCACTGATCCGCCGCACATGGAATTCGATCTCGCCATACGGGTTCGCGGGGATGGCGGGGGAGAAGTAGCGCCACATATTCGGCCGCTGCGGCACCGCGACCGGCACATACTGTCCGGCCTTGAACGGAATGGGCCCATCGGCCTGTAATCGCACGATCGCCAGATCGTCGAGCACTCGCCGGTGACCCACCACGGTCGCGTCCCAGTACGGCTGCGAGGTGTCCTCGTTGGCGCCGATCGCCATCGACGCCGAGATCAGCAGCGTGATGTCACGCCAGCCCTCATCGAGTTCTCTGGTCCAGCGATTGCCGTGGAAGGTTCGCAGCGCCGCGAGCAGCGCGCGTCCGGCCAGGTCGTAGTGGTCGGCCTCGACCCCGTACTTGCGATGGTCGCGGGCGAGTTGCTCGAGGAAGCGCTGGGCGCGTTCGAAGTCCTCGAGATGGTCGAGGACGAACTGCACCGCCGTCGTGATCCGCTTGGCCTGCATGTCCATGGCAGGCGGAAACAGCTCACGCAACCTCGGATCCTGCGCGAACAGGTGACCGTAGAAAGCGCTGATCAGCCGCTCGGACCCACCGGGTGTCTCCGACACCCCGCGGAAATCGGCGCGGACCAGCGCAAGCGAACGCGCATCCACGTCGTCAAGCTCCATTTCTCTGCAATTGCCGCAATGTGGCTCACCCGTCGGTGCCGCCGTCCCCAGTATCCCCCGAAACCGTCGTCTCGGTGCAGGGATGCTCGTCACGCCCGTTCCCAGCCGCACGGATCGTAAACCCCCCGTCTGCGATCAGCACGATCTCCCCATCATCGATACGCGTCGGTGATCTTGCGGGTCACGCGCGAAGGTGCGTGAGAATCGAGGGATGGCGAGCGACAACTTCATGGAGATTCACGATCCCGAACTTCTGGCCAGGGGTGAACGGGTTCTCGGGGCCGAGTTCACGGCGATGCACGAGCGAGTTCTGCAGGTCAGCGCGTTGACGTCCCGTCTCAACGGTCTGCCCTTCGACGACGAGACCGGAAAGGCGGCGCTGCTGGGGGAGATCCTCGGCCGTCCGCTCCCCGCGGGTCTCACGATCTACCCGCCGTTCTATACCGATCACGGTCTGAACCTGGACCTGGCCGAGCGCGTGTTCATCAATCAGGGCTGCACGTTCCTCGACTACGCCGGAATCCGGTTGGGCCGGGGCGTGATGGTCGGCCCGAAGGCCACCTTCATCACCATGGGCCATCCCGTCGATCCGGAGGAACGGCGCCGATTCCTCACCGGTGCGCCGATCGACGTGGCGGACAACGTGTGGATCGGCGCGGGCGCGATGATTCTGCCCGGCGTCAGCATCGGTCGCGACGCGGTGATCGCCGCGGGTGCGGTCGTCGCGGACGACGTCCCGGCGAACAGCTTGGTGGCCGGTTCCAAGGCGGCTGTGCGTCGACGCTGGTAGTTCGGCCGTCGTGTTGCCCACGGAACGCCTGCGCTGACACCGCGTCAGCCGGTGACCTTCTGCACCGCCGCCTGCCGTGCCCCTTCGTCGACCTCCCCGATCTCGAACCCCTTGCCCACGATGTGCTGGACCAGCGCGGCCTCCGGCGGCAGCCCGTACTTGCGCAGGTAGTAGGGAACAGCGCCCGGCCAGACGAACGCGCCGTCGGTGTGGAAGTTCAACGGCACGTCGCGCTGGGTGGGGTCGAACTCGTCGGCGTCGTGGCCGCGGGCGCTCAGAATCACCGGCGCGTGCTCGAGGTAGGACAGCACCTGATCCTGGATATCGGAGTCCACCGCCGACCGGTTCACCACCGGTTTGCCCTCGGGATTGCGCCCGTCGAACGGCGCCGAAAGTCGAAGTTCGCTCATGCTCCGACAACTTACGCGGCCCCGGCTCTGGTCGGTTGACCGTGCTAATGTGCCTGGTCAAGGCAGTACTCGGCCGGAAGGGGTGGGGATGAAACGCGCAGGTACGGCGATGGTGGTTGCCGGTTTGGCGGTTGTCGGGCTGGTCGGGTGCGACTCGGGGGAGTCGACGTCGAAGGGGGCGACGACCACGGCCAAGCCGGTGTTGTGGAATCCGTGCACGGAGATTTCGGATGCTGCGTTGAGTGAGGCTGGGGTTGATCCGGCTACGGAGGAGAAGGGTGTCGCGGGGGTTCCGCAGTCGGGGTGGGAGATCTGTGGATGGGAAGGTTCCAGCTACGCCCTGACCGTCTATACGACAGACAAGCCGGTCAGCTATTTCGAGCAGAAGCCGGGGAACATCAACTTCGCCGACGTCACCATCGCGAATCGGCAGGGGCGCCAATTTCGGGTACAGGGTGACACTCGAAACCTATGGTGCGATGTTGTCTTCCCGTCCGAACAGGGTGTCGTTCAGCTCGCGGTTGGTAATTCGGCAATCGCCGACGGACCGTTGGAGGACCCATGTGTCTACCTCCAGCGCGCCGGCGCCCTGCTAGTGCCGACGTTCCCGAAGTAGGGGCTGGGAATGGCGGGCGATACCCCATACAGCCAGTTGGTCGGTCAGGCGAGGGCCGGTGAGGTCTACCTGAACGACGAGGCTGCCGCATTCCACATGTTCAAGGCCTGCGATACGCGACTAGCCGACCTCCAGAAGCTGATCGGTGTCACCCAGCGCGTGCAGAACGTCACCGGGTTCGGTGATTTCGACATTGCCAGGCAGCTCGAGGCCAAATTCCGCGCTCAAGCAGTCGGCGAGCCGAACTCGATCTACGAGGTCATTCTCCAGGACATCGAGGCGGTGAAGCAGTTGCGCGAGGTCTTCTCCATCTCCTTCAAACGCATTGCGGGCAAAGACATCGAGAACGCCAACGCTCTCGACTACGTCACTGGGCAGGTGAGCTGAATGACCGGCATGCAGAGCATCAGCGGCGTCGACCTACTCGGCAACCTCCGAAACTTCGTCATGTCCCCGTTCTCGGGCGACGACGGAGAACTCGACAGCTCCGAAATCGCTGATATCCAGAACCAGTACAACACCCAGCGTGATCGCAACCGCCAGAAGGCCGGCGATCTCGGTTTCGACGGTGACTACCGCCCGACTGTGGTGACGAGGAACGACCTGTTCCCCGGCACCGTCGAGGAGCTGCGCGCCAAGGTCGACAAGATCGATCTCAACGCTGTCAACGACCTGATCGGCGCCTGGAACGAAATCTCCACGCGCAACAGCACTTCCCTGGACGAGTTCGGCAAGCAAATAGCACGGGGCATGTCCCCCGACGTCTGGGCAGGTTCCGCAGCGAACGCGGCAGCGCAAACTGTTGCGGCATATGACGCTACGGGAAAAAAGGTCACCACCGCCGCCGCGCTCACCAGCACCAAACTGGACGAACTCCGCACCGGCCTCGAACCGACAAAACGCCTCGTCCCCCACGAGCCCGAGCACCGCAGCGGTCTCGACAATGTCGGAGCCCTGCTCACCGGGCGTGGGTGGCGCAATGATGATGTCGCGCAGGAGAACGCGCGAGTCGAAGCCGTGCGCATCCTCCAAACCGTCTACGCCCCGGTCATTTACGAGTCCGACAACAAAGTCCCGGTGATCCCCATCCCGAAGACCGTCGAAGACGGCGGCGGCGAGCCTGAAAAAAAGAGCAGCACAACACAATCCACCACTCAGGGTTCCACGACGCAGCCCACTACCCAGGCGACGACGACGCAGCCCACCACCCCGGCGTCGACCACTCCCACCACCGACCCGGACGACACCGACGACTCGACCGACGATTCGACCACCCCCGAATCGACCACTCCCGAGTCGACGGAGCCGGGCTCGACCACCCCCGCCTCGACCACCCCGAGCTCGACCGTCCCCGGTTCGGGCTCGCCGTCCGGATCACCGAGCGGCGCAGGCTCGCCCGGCGGTGGGTCGCCGGGTTCGGGCACGCCGGGCGCGGGAACGCCGGGTGGTGCGGTGGCCGGAAGCCCCACGTCTACCGGCGGCGCCGGGGGCCGTGGCACCGGCGCGGGCACAGCGGGCCGTTCCGGTACACCCGGCATGATGAGCCCCGGCGCGGGCAAGGGTGGCGGCAAGGACGACGAATCGACCAAGGGAATCCCCGACTACCTCATCACTCAGGAGAACGGTGACGAACTCACCGGTCTGGACACCCTGCCCAAGATGGTCCCGCCGGTCATCGGCGCCGACTAGTCGCCGATCCTGATGGAACAGAGTAGATCTCCCGTGCGTACCTGGCATTTCACCGCGTTAGATTTCCGCACCCTGTGGGAAGCCGCGGGCCGCGACGTCCTCCCGTACCCACTGCATCATCGCCATACCGACGTCGAAACCCACGCCGAGGTCCTGCGCCTGCGCAGCAAGGCCGCGGAGAACCTGATGGCCGAGTTCGACAGTGATCTCGACCGTGCCATGGCCGCCCTGCTCGCCCCGCACGCCCGCGTCGAAGTGGCGGGAGCGTCCAAGGGCGTCAAAACGATCCGGGCCCACGGCGGCGCCCGAGATACCTACGCTTCCCTCGCCGTCCAAGCCCCCGGCGACGAGACCAACCCCGGCGACATCACCCTCCACCTTTTCGACCCGGACGCCCTGGCCGCCGCCGTCCTGTCCACTCTCCCCAAAGTCGCCCCCGGCAAGGGCCGCGAAATCCGCGTCACCGCAGCGGAACTCGCGGCCCCTCGCCCGCACGTCCGCGACCGCTGGAACCCCACCCCCCGGGAACAACTCGAATCTTTCCTGGCCAAACCCACCACCACCCTCACCCACATCGGCGTCTACGCCCACGGCAGCGTCGACAACCGCCACACCGAAGGCCGCGACGACTTCCAACTCCACGACATCCCCGGCGACGGCCGCTACGTCTTCTACGGCGAAACCACCTTCATCGCCAAACCCACCACCCCCACCCGAATCCAGTCCACCCTCGCCACCATCCTCACCACCACGGCCACCAAGGCCCGCACCGGCACGTACCTCCCCCGCTGAGCCGGTCAGCGCCGACCGGGTCGCATCGCCGCCGTCGCTTCGCGAAGTGCGCGTTGGATATGGCCGCACTACCAAACGCCAGGAAGCTGTCGGCCGCCCGTGGATCAGATGGCGAGGACGGTTTTTCCGCGTGCGCTGCCCTGGCCGAGGACGGCGGGAGCGGCCTCCAGTGGGACCGTCATCTGCACCGGCACCACCACATCACCGGCGGATACCCGGGACAGCAGGCGGCTCAATTCTGGTGAGCGGCCTTTGGATTCGAAGTTTCCGCCAGTGATGTCGCGGTCGCGCAATTTGGCTTCGTCGGCTGACCAGATCGTCGAGTAGGCGTGTCCGCCGCGCCGGACGAGCGTGGCGTGCGAGGCGAAATCGCCTGCTGAGCTGACCAGGTCGAACAGGACGTCGATGCCGTCGGGGTGGGTGAAGCGCACGGCGTCGGTGATGCTCGAGTCCTGGCGGGTGGCCGGGTCCGGATCGTCGACATTCGGGTCGGCGGGGCGGATCTGGGTGTAGTCGACAGTCTCGGCGGCGCCGAGGCGCGCGACCTGGTCGGTGGCGTCGCCGCGGGCGGTCGCGATCACATGGCCGCCGGCGATATTGGCCAGCTGGACGAGGAAGGAACCCACACCGCCGGTCGCGCCGACGATCAGCACTGTCTGGCCGGGCTGGATATGCGCGGCGTCCACCAGATCCTGGGCCGTCACGCCGGCGACCGGCAGCGCCGCCGCGGCCACCGTGGTGACGCCGTCGGGGATGGGGACGAGGGTCGCGTCCTCGGGGACCGTGGCGTACTGCGCCCAACTGCCGTGTCCCGCAGGCGCGGTCAGGAATTTGCCGACCACCTTGTCGCCGACCTTGAACTTGGTGACGCCCGTGCCGATCGCCGAGACGGTGCCCGCGCCGTCGACGCCGAGGATCATCGGGAAGTCGGTGGGCATCTTGCCCTCCAGGATGCCGTCGGCCATTTTCAGGTCGAACGGGTTGACCCCGGCCGCGTCGAGCGCCACTTGCACCTCGCCGGGACCCGCGTCGGGTACCGGGACATCGGCGAGCTCGGGTGTGGCGCCGAACTTCTGAACCACGATCGCGCGCATGGGGGTGAACTCCTCGCATCGGGGGTGAGCCGGGCATCGCAATCCTAGGCGGATAGCCGTTCGACATGCGGTGATTGGTCGTCTTCGGTGGTGTCGCGGCGTACCGTGAAGCGCGGATTCGCAGTCGGTGAAATTTTTTGTAGTTGAGCGGAACAGACTCAACTTTGTGAGCGTTGAACAAGTCGATACCGGACACACACAAGGGAGATTCGTGGACTCGTTCAATCCCACCACCAAGACGCAGGCGGCATTCAACACCGCCCTTCAGGCCGCCGCGGCGGCGGGCAATCCGGAGATCCGTCCGGCACACTTGCTGGTGGCGTTGCTGGATCAAACCGACGGCATCGCCGCACCGTTGCTCAAGGCCATCGGGGTCGATCCGGCGACAGTCGAACGTGAGGCAGGTGCCCTCGTCGACCGCCTGCCGCGTGCCACCGGCGCCACCACCAAACCGCAACTGGGCCGTGAGGTCCTCGCCGCGATGACCGCCGCCCAGCAGCTCGCCACCGAGCTCGGCGACGAGTTCGTCTCCACCGAAAACCTGCTGGTCGGGTTGGCTGAAGGTGATTCGGATGTCGCTCAGTTGCTGCGCAAGCACGGCGCAACCCCGGAGGCCCTGCGCGACGCGTTCACCGCGGTCCGCGGCGGCAGTGGCCGGGTCACCAGTGCCGATCCGGAAGCCAGCTACCAGGCGCTCGAGAAGTACTCCACAGACCTCACCGAGCTGGCGCGCGCGGGCAAACTCGACCCGGTGATCGGGCGCGACACCGAGATCCGGCGCGTGGTGCAGGTACTGAGCAGGCGCACCAAGAACAATCCCGTCCTCATCGGCGAACCCGGCGTCGGCAAGACCGCCATCGTCGAAGGGCTGGCGCGGCGCATCATCGAAGGCGATGTGCCGGAGTCGTTGCGCAACAAGAAGGTTGTCTCGCTCGACCTCGGCGCGATGGTGGCGGGCGCGAAATATCGCGGTGAATTCGAGGAGCGGCTCAAGGCCGTGCTCGACGACATCAAGAACAGCGCGGGCGAGATCATCACCTTCATCGACGAGCTGCACACCATCGTCGGCGCGGGCGGCACCGGCGACTCGGCGATGGACGCGGGCAACATGATCAAGCCGCTGCTGGCCCGCGGTGAGCTGCGGCTGGTCGGCGCGACCACCCTCGACGAGTACCGCAAGTACATCGAGAAGGACGCCGCGCTCGAACGGCGATTCCAGCAGGTGCTGGTCGGCGAGCCGTCGGTGGCCGACACCATCGGCATCCTGCGCGGCATCAAGGAGCGCTACGAGGTGCACCACGGCGTGCGGATCACCGATTCCGCGCTGGTGGCGGCGGCGACGCTCTCGGACCGCTACATCACCTCGCGATTTCTGCCCGACAAGGCGATCGACCTGATCGACGAGTCGGCTTCGCGGCTGCGGATGGAAATCGACTCGCGGCCCGTCGAGATCGACGAGATCGAGCGGGCGGTGCGGCGCCTCGAGATCGAAGAGGTGGCGCTCGAGAAGGAGACCGACGCCGCGTCCAAGCAGCGGCTGGAGAAGCTGCGCCAGGAATTGGCCGACGACCGCGAGAAGCTCAGCCAGCTCACCACCCGCTGGCAGAACGAGAAGAACGCGCTCGATTCGGCGCGCGGGCTCAAGGAGCGACTGGAGGCCATGCGCGGCGAGTCCGAGCGGGCAGAGCGCGACGGCGATCTCGGCAAGGTCGCCGAGCTGCGCTACAAGCGCATTCCCGACTTGGAGAAGGAACTCGCCGACGCCGAGAAGGCCAGTGCCGGGGCGTCCGACGGTGACGTGATGCTCAACGAGGAGGTGACTCCCGACGACATCGCCGATGTTGTCTCGGCGTGGACCGGGGTGCCGGTCGGCCGGATGCTCGAAGGCGAGACCGCCAAGCTGCTGCGGATGGAAACCGAGGTCGCGGGCCGCGTCGTCGGGCAGGAAGAAGCGGTGCAGGCCGTGTCCGACGCGGTCCGCAGGGCGCGCGCCGGTGTGGCCGATCCGAACCGTCCGACGGGCTCGTTCCTGTTCGTCGGCCCGACCGGTGTCGGCAAGACGGAGCTGGCGAAATCGCTCGCCGACTTCCTGTTCGCCGACGAACGCGCCATGGTGCGTATCGACATGAGCGAGTACAGCGAGAAGCACTCGGTGGCTCGCCTCGTCGGCGCGCCGCCCGGATATGTCGGCTACGACCAGGGTGGCCAGCTCACCGAAGCGGTGCGCAGGCGACCGTATTCGGTGGTGCTGTTCGACGAGATCGAGAAGGCGCACCCGGACGTCTTCGACATTTTGTTGCAAGTTCTCGACGAGGGCAGGCTCACCGACAGCCAGGGTCGCACGGTCGACTTCCGCAATACGATCCTCATTCTCACCTCCAATCTCGGCGCCGGTGGCGACCGCGATCAGGTGATGGAGGCGGTGCGGCGCGCGTTCAAGCCGGAGTTCATCAACCGGCTCGACGACGTGGTGATGTTCCACGCGCTCGACGCGAAGCAACTGGAGTCGATCGTCGACATCAACCTGCGTCAGCTGCAGAAACGGCTCTCGCAGCGCAGGCTGACCCTCGATGTCACCGAGGAGGCCAAGCAGTGGCTGGCCGTGCGCGGCTACGACCCGGCCTACGGTGCGCGACCGCTGCGCAGGCTGATCCAGCAGGCCATCGGCGACAGCCTGGCCAAGGAACTGCTCTCCGGTTCGGTCGCCGACGGTGACACGGTGAAGGTGAGTGTGGACGACGCCACCGACAAGCTCGTCGTCGAAGGCGAAGTTGTCCACAGCTCGTGATTTATCTACAGCCCGGTGCGTAGGGACCTCCCAAACGCACCGGGCTGTCCTACCCTGGAGCCCATGACGAACCCGAACGATCCGTGGGGGCAACGCCCGGAGGATTCGCCGACCGAACGGCTGGGTTCGCCGGGCACCGACTCGACCACGCCGTACGGAGGCAATTCGTTCGACGAGTGGGGGCAACCGTCGAACCCGACGCAGGCGTTGCCGCCGCACGACGCGCAATGGGGTGACTACGAAAGTGGTTATCCGGCAGCTCAACCACCGCCGCAGCAGGCGCCGCCGGGGTACGACCAGGGTTACCAGGCGCCGCCACCCGGTTACGGCCAGGGCTATCCCGCCGCGCCGCCGCCGGGGTATCCACCGCGGCCGCAGGACGGTGACCAGGAGGAACCTCCCAAACGTCACATCGGTTTGTGGATCGCGCTCGGCTTGGGCGTGCTGGCGTTGATCGCGGTCGGCGGGGTGCTCGCCGGTCTCGTGCTGAGCGGTAACGACTCGGGCGGCAACACCGCTTCGGCACCGACGACGAGCCAGCTGCTCGTCCCGCCGACACCGAAACAAACCACGCCGGGTTCTCCGCCGAGCACGAGCGGGCTCCCCGGCTTGCCCGGTCTCGGCGGCGGCGAAGATCTCGGCGCCACCATGGGCAGTATCACCGCCAATACCGGCACCGAGATCACCATGAGCACCCTCGGTGGATCCGATGTGCGAGTGCTGATCGACGATGCCACCCAGGTGATCTCGCTGACCAGCACGAAGGCGAGCGAGCTTCCCGTGGGCGACATGGTTATGGTGCAGGGCGACAAGAACCCAGACGGGTCGATCCACGCCAAGATCATTATCAGTACGGCGTTGCCGGGCGGCCCCCGATGAGCGACCCGCGCGTCGAATCCCCGGTGCTACCGGGCAATCACGGCGACGGCTGGATAGGCTAGGCGACGATGACGGCTATGTGGTTCGGGTTAGCAGCGATCGCACTCGTGGGTGCGGTCGTCCTGCTGTATTTCGATCGGGTCCAGCGGCAGCGCACCGGACACGCGAGACAGGTGTGGGCGAAGTCCCAGGGCTACACCTACGTGTCGGTGGAGCCCGCGCTCGCCTCGACGTGGCGCCGTGGCGCGCTGGCCAAGCTCGGCTATCTCTCGGCGGTCGACGTGGTCTCCGGTATTCGCAAGGGCGAGAAGTTCGTGCTCTTCGACCTGGAGGACGCCGCGACCCTGGTGGCCGTGCGACGCCAGATCGGCTCCGAGATCGATGTCGACATGCGGCTCAAGACCGCCGCGCCGCCGAAGGACCACGATCTGGAACTGCTCGGCGCCATCGGCGACCGGGTCGTGTTCGCCACCGACCCCGAGATCGCGCGCCACGCGGTGGATCAGCGGATGGTCGGCTTCATCGAGTCGCTGTCCGACACCGTGCAGATGCTGTGGAGTGAGGGCAACTGGACCCTCGGCATGCTCCCCGTCGGCAGCGGATCCAAGGACTGGGAGACCGCCATCGACGTGGTGCTCCGCCTATCCGGCCTGCTGCACGTGCTGCCCCCGGTGGCCGAGCCGAACGAGTTCACCCGGCCGCGGTCGAGTGCCAATCTCGCACCCGGTTTCCGACCCGAGTACGACGACGAAGACGACGATCGCGAATTCGCCGTGGGTCGTGCGGAATACGCCGATGTGGAAGAACGTGGCCGCGCCCGTTTCCCCGGCCCCGACGAACTCGACTCCGATGACGAGCCCTTCGCCCCCCGTGGTTCCGCGGCCCGCCTGCCCGATGACGACGAGCCCTACCGTGGCGCCCGCTTCCCCGAAGTCGACGCGCCCTCCGCGCCGCGTGGCTCCGCGACCCGCGACGTGGACGATCGCGCACCGATCGGCGGCCGCGCCCCCGCTCTGCCCGCCGACTACGATCCCGATCTCGACGACCCCGAGTTCGAAGACCAGCCCGCCCCCGGCCGCCGCCCGCTCGGCGAACCGCCGAAGCGCCCGTCGCTGGCCGTCGTCCCCGAGCCGCGTCCCCGCCCCGAGCCACCGCTCGACGACGCGGAATCGGGTCAGCCGGGCGGACCGTTCCACCCCGGTTTCCGCCCCTACCAGGGCCCTGTTCCGAAGTGATCCACCTGCCGCGGTAGTCGTCGCGGCACCCCGTCGACCGGAATCGACCAGCGATGTCTGATAGTCCTTCACGTCTGCCCGGCGTGCACCGCCCCGTCGCGATGATCACCGGACCGACGTCCGGCATCGGGCAGGGTTTCGCCCACCGTCTCGCCGCCCTCGGCTACGACCTGGTCCTCGTCGCCAGGAACGAGGAACGCCTGCGCGCACTCGCCGACGATGTGGCCCGCCGTTTCGCCACGTCGGCCGAAGTCGTCGTCGCCGACCTGGCCGATGACGACGATCGCGCTCGCGTCGCGGCCAGAGCCGCCCAGGGCATCGAATTCCTCGTGAACAACGCGGGTTTCGCGCATTCGGGTGAGTTCTGGACCCTCGAGCCCGCGGAGCTGCAGGCCCAGCTCGACGTCAACGTCACCTCGGTCCTGCAACTCACCAGGGCGGCCCTGCCGCCGATGGTCGCGGCGGGCGCGGGTTCGATCGTGAATGTGGCGAGCGTGGCCGGGTTGATCCCCGGACGGGGGTCGACCTACTCGGCCTCCAAGGCCTACGTCGTATCCTTCACGGAGGGTTTAGCGGGTGGATTGGTGGGCACCGGTGTCCGCATCCAAGCGCTGTGCCCCGGATTCGTGCACACCGAGTTCCACGAGCGCGCGGGCATCGAGATGAATTCGCTGCCCGAGCGCCTGTGGCTCGACGTCGACCAGGTCGTCGACGGGTGCCTGCAGGATCTGGACTCCGGCCGGGTGATCAGCGTGCCCGGCGTGCAGTACAAGGTGCTTACCGCGGTAGCGGGCTTCATCCCGCGCACCCTGGTGGCCCGCATGAATCGCGGACTCTTCAACGCACGCGGAAGGACATGACTTAGATGATCGACCAAGCACGTCAGGCGCTCACGAAGGCCGATCGCGACCAGCTGGCCGCCCTCGTGCGCGAGCTCGCGGTCGTGCACGGCAAGGTGACGCTGTCCTCGGGCAAGGAAGCCGACTACTACGTCGACCTGCGCCGCGCGACCCTGCATCACCAGGCGGCGCCGCTGATCGGGACGCTGCTGCGTGAGCTCGTCGCCGACTGGGACTTCGACGCTGTCGGCGGGCTCACCATGGGCGCCGATCCGGTCGCGATGGCCGTGATGCACGCGCCGGGCCGTCCGATCGACGCCTTCGTGGTCCGTAAGGCCGCCAAGGCGCACGGCATGCAGCGCCAGATCGAGGGCCCCAATATCGTCGGCAAGCGCGTGCTCGTCGTCGAGGACACCACCACCACCGGCAACTCGCCGCTCACCGCGGTGCGCGCGTTGCGCGACGCGGGCGCGATCGTGGTCGGCGTTGCCACCGTTGTCGACCGGGAAACCGGTGCTGACCAGGTGATCGCCGAGGAGGGGCTGGAATATCGATCCATCCTCGGTCTCGACGATCTCGCCCTGGGATAGCCTGAACAACGCCGAACCCGGATGACGACGTGGTCTGTCCGGAAAGTCTGAAGGACGTGTGAGTCACCTGTGGTGAGCATTGCAGTAAACAAAGGTCGCGACAACGTTGCGATGCTCGGGATCGGTGCCTACCGTCCGCAGCGCATCGTCACCAACGCCGAAGTGTGCGAGACCCTCGACTCGACGCCCGACTGGATCTTCGAGCGCACCGGTATCCACAACCGGCGCTGGATCAGTGGCGACGAGACGATCCGGTCGATCGCCGCGGCCGCCGGTGAGCGCGCGCTGAACAACACCCCGATCGATCGATCCAAGATCGGCGCGGTCGTCCTGTGCACGTCGAGCTGGCTCAAGCTCACCCCGCACGGCGCCCCTTCGGTGGCCTTCGACCTCGGGCTCAACGGGGTTGCCGCCTTCGATTTAACGTCCGGCTGCGGTGGCTTCTGTTACGGGCTCGGTGTGGCCGCCGACCTCATCCGCGCAGGCTCGTTCGACTATGTGCTGGTGATCGGCGCCGAGACGATGACCGTCGGCCTCGACCCCACCGACCGCGGCACCGCGATGATCTTCGGTGACGGCGCGGGCGCTGTGGTCGTCGGTCCGGCCGAGGACAACGGCATCTCCCCGACAGTCTGGGGCAGTGACGGTGAGAACGCCGAAGCGATCGCCCAGGACGTCGATTTCCTGGAGTACATGAACAAGGCGCAGGCCCTGCAGGGCACCGATCCGGCGGTCGAGGCCGTCGGCCGGATGTCGCTGCACATGGAGGGCCCCAAGGTCTTCCGGTGGGCCGCGGTCACGTTGCCGCGCGCGCTCTCCGCGGCGCTCGAGACCTCCGGCGTGGCCAAGGAGGACATCGAGGTGTTCGTCCCGCACCAGGCCAACGCCCGGATCAACGAGCTGATGAAGAAGAACCTCGGCCTGGCCGAGAGTGTCCCGATCGCCAACGACATCGAGAACACCGGCAACACCTCCGCCGCCTCCGTGCCACTGGCGATCGAGGAAATGCTGGTCACGGGCAAGGCGAAGGGCGGTCAGCTCGCGCTGCTGCTCGGCTTCGGCGCGGGTCTGAGTTACGCGGGCCAGGTAGTGACGCTGCCGCCCGCCCCGAAGGAACCGAGCTTCTGACATGCGAGGGCTGCGCGCCGCTTATCTAGGGGCGGCGGCGGTCACCGTGTTCGGTGCCGTCACCGGCCGCGACCGCCTGCAATGGGTCGCCAAGCCACTGCTGATGCCGCTGCTCGCCGCCGACACGGTGGCCGGCGGCGTCGATCTCGATCCGGCCGAACGCCGGCTGCTGCTCGGCTCGCTGGCCGCCGCGACGGTCGGCGATGTGCTGCTGCTCGACCCCGACGACGACCGCCGCCTCATCGCGGGCGCATCGTCGTTCGCGGTCATGCAAACCGGCTACTCCCTGCTGTGGTGGAAGCGCGGTGCCCGGCCGCGCCCCGAGATCGCCCTCCCGCGCGTGGTGGCCTGGGTCGGCGCGGCGGGCTTGCTGCGCGCCAAAGCCCCGAACCTCGTTCTGCCGCTCACCGCCTACGGCGCGACATTGGGAACGGCCGCGACCCTCGCTTCGGACCCGGCTCTCGCCCCGGATGCGAAAGACATCGCGGGCCTGAACATTCCGAACTCCGACCCGCGCAGTCGCTACGGCGTCGGGGCCCTGCTGTTCACGATCTCGGATGCGCTGATCGTCGTGCGCCGCCTCTTCGCCCGCGACGACCGCACCCGCCGGATCGCCGAGGGCGTCATCCTGGCGACCTACGCCTGCGCGCAATACCTGCTCACTGTCCCGCCTCCCCGTGATCGGGGCCGAACGTAGGATCTCGCACCGGTAGCGTCTC
The DNA here is from genome assembly GCF_053608345.1 of Nocardia sp. NPDC055050. NCBI lineage: Bacteria > Bacillati > Actinomycetota > Actinomycetes > Mycobacteriales > Nocardiaceae > Nocardia > Nocardia sp. NPDC055050. The sequence goes on along the minus strand of NZ_JBSGVG010000039.1, from coordinate 27,989 downwards.
GCGTTCCCGCTCGCCGGTGAGTTCGTGATACTCGGTGTCACACGGCGCTAACTCAGGTGTCGCCGGGCCGCAACACCTCGCGCGCACGCTTCCTAGATGAGTGGGGAAGCGCAGTTCATCGAGGTGCACGGGTATCGCCGGGCGTTCCGGATGGCCGGAACCGGTCCGCCGCTGCTGCTCATCCACGGCATCACCGACAGCTCGGGGACGTGGGCGCCGGTCTTCGACGCGCTCGCCGAGCATTACACCGTGATCGCACCTGACCTGCTGGGCCACGGCGAATCGGACAAACCGCGCGGTGACTACGCCGTGGCGGCCTACGCCAACGGCATGCGCGATCTGCTCAGCATCCTCGGCATCGAGCGGATCACCGTCGTCGGGCACTCGCTCGGCGGCGGTGTCGCGATGCAGTTCGCCTACCAGTTTCCCGAGAAGGTGGAGCGGATCGCACTGGTGTGCCCGGCGGGAATGGGTGCGGGGGTGCACCCCGCGTTCCGGCTCGCGACACTGGCGGGCGCAGGCCCGGCGCTGATGGCGATCACCAGCTGGCCGGTGCGCACCGCGGTGACGGCCGCGGTGCCGATCGTCACCGCACTGGGTGGCCTCGGCCTCGGTCCCGACGCCGAATACGTGCTCCGCCTCTACGGTCACCTCTCCGACTCCGGCGCTCGCAACGCCTTCCTGCGCACCATCCGCGCGGCCGCCGACCGCCGCGGCCAGACGATCACCATGCTCGACCGCGGCTATCTCGCCGCCCACTTGCCCACGCTGGTCGTCGGCGGCACCCGCGACACCGTCATCCCGTCGGGTCACGCGGATCGCGCGCACCGCGCCTTCCCGGGCAGTCGCATCGAAATCTTCGCGGGCGCAGGTCATTTCCCGCATCATTTCGACCCCGACCGCTTCGTCGCGCTGATCCGCTCGTTCATCGAGGAGACCGACCCGGCCGTCTTCGACCCCCTGCGCTGGCAGCGCACCCTCCGCCGCGGTCGCCCGATCGTCGGTCTCCCGTCACCCGCGCCGTCGAACAACCCGGAGCCCGCTGTCGACCCCGCGCGGACGAACGGACACGCCCCGCTCACAGCGCCAGGATGATCCGATCCCGGTCCTGCGGGTCCACCCGAATCGGAACTGTCTGTCCGACAACCATTCTGGGCTTGTGCACCGGCATCACGTCTACCACGATCGTCCCGTGGTAGCTCTCGGACCCGGGCACCGTGAGCTCCACCTCGAACTCGGTGAGCTCACTCGCGTGATCGGTCCGGCTCAACGGGTGCACCCCGTCGATGCGCGCCCACCCCTCGAGCCCGTGCCTGAGCAATCGCCGATCCGCCCGCGTCGGCATCGAAGCCCACGTCATCGCGATCCCGCACGCCGAACCGAACAGCCCGACCATGATCATCACCTGAAACGGTGCGGTGCCCGGCGGCGCGTGCGGAGCCAACCACCCCAACCACACCGCGAGCGCGATCAGATACCCCGCCACGACGCCGATCAGCGCCCGCGAAACTCGCGCATGATCCATCACGCTCACCACCGAAAAGACTCTGTCCCTCCAGGATAAACGGCGATTCGGGGCGGTCGCGATTACGCTTCGGTCATGAGTTACCCGGACAACGGGCCCCAGGGCTACCCGCAGGGCTATCCCCAGGGCTACTACGGCCCGCCGCCCGAGCATCCGCAGGCCACCACGGTCCTCGTCCTCGGTGTGCTCGGCATGTCGCTGTGTGGGTTGTGCGCTCCGTTCGCCTGGCTCAAGGGTCGCGGCGTGCTCGCTGAAATCGATGGCTCCGGTGGGCAGATCGGTGGTCGCACGCAGGTGTACGCCGGCTACATCCTCGGCATCGTCGGTACGTGCTTGCTGGCCTTCACCGTCTTGATCTTCGGCGTCGCCCTGGTGCTGATGATCGTCGGCGCGATGGCCGATTCCTCGTCGTAGCGAGGCCCCGCCTAGCATTGCCGGGTGAATGAAGCAGAGGTCGCGGGCCCGACCGAGTGGGGCGAGCACCCGCACGGCCTCGGTCCGTGGGAGCAGGAATACGACACCCCCGTCCCCACCGACGCGCGCTATGACCCTGTTCTGCTGGCCGAGGGCGACCGCCGCAACGTCGTCGACACCTACCGCTACTGGACCCGCGAGGCGATCGTCGCCGACATCGACGCCCGCCGTTTCCCCTTCCACGTGGCCATCGAGAACTTCGGCCACGACGCCAACATCGGCACCGTGGTTCGTACCGCCAACGCCTTCGCCGCCGCCGCGGTGCACATCGTCGGCAGACGGCGCTGGAACCGGCGTGGTGCCATGGTCACCGACCGCTACCAGCACCTCGTCCACCACAGCGACCTCGCCGAACTGCGTGAGTTCGCCGCGCGCGAGGGCTTGACGGTGGTTGCCGTCGACAATGTGCCCGGCGCGGTCCCACTCGAGACCGCCGAACTGCCACGCGAGTGCCTGCTGCTGTTCGGCCAGGAGGGTCCCGGCGTCAGCGACGACGCGAAAAACGCAGCGGCCCTGACCGTTTCGATCGCCCAGTTCGGCTCGACCCGCAGCATCAACGCCGGTGTCGCCGCGGGCATCGCCATGCACGCCTGGATCCGTCAACACGCCGACCTGTCTGCGGCCTGGTAACGGAATGGGCACGGAATGTCGGTACCACCTGGCACCATGGAGCCATGACCTCGCGCAGCGGCCGGCGCCCCCAGCCCTCTGATCGCGCCGGATCCGTGCCCACCCCGGCGCTGTGGTCCGAGCGTGCCGACATGGCCGAGTCCGCGATTGTCTCGCGGCATCTGCGGACGCTGTGGGGTTGTCCCGGAACGGAATTGGGTGTTGTCGGCTGGCCGGCGACTCGTCGCGAACGAGCGTTCGCGGGCTGGCACTACTGGTGGCAGGCCCACCTGCTCGACGTCGCGGTCGACGCCGCCAATCGTGTCCCCACCCCCGCCCGCCGCAGGCGCATCGGCGCGATCGCCCGCGGCATCCGGCTACGCAACATCACCGGCTGGACCAATCGCTACTACGACGACATGGCCTGGCTGGCCATTGCCCTGGAACGCGCCGAGCGCACCCAGGAACTCACCTCGGCGCGCAGCGGCCTGCTCGCCCTCGAACAGAAGCTCTACGGCGCCTGGGAACCGGAGGTCGGCGGCGGTATTCCGTGGCGGATCAAATCGGACTTCTTCAACGCCCCCGCCAACGGCCCAGCGGGCATCGCGCTCTTACGCCTCGGCCGGGTGGAGCGCGCCCGAGAGGTGGCCGACTGGCTCGACGCCACCCTCCGCGACCCCGAATCCGGCCTGATCCTCGACGGGATCCACCTACCCTCGGGCGAGGTCGAACGCCCGGTGTTCAGCTACTGCCAGGGAGTCGTGCTCGGTCTGGAAACCGAGCTGGCCGTGCACACCGACGACGACGAACGTCACATCGAACGAGTCAGCGGCTTGCTGGCCGCGGTGGAAGAACACATGACCACCCGCCTGGTGATCAACGGTGGCGGCGGCGGTGACGGTGGGCTGTTCAACGGCGTATTGGCGCGCTACCTCGCGGTGGTCGCCCTGATGTTGCCCGGCGAGGGCAAGCAGGCCGAAACCGATCGGCGCACCGCCGCGGCCATTGTCAAAGCCTCGGCCACCGCCGCCTGGGCCAATCGGCTCGAGTTCGAAGGCGAGCCGCTGTTCGGATTCGACTGGAGCAAGCCGGCCAGGCTGCCAGGTGGCACCGCAGGCGCGGGCAAATTCACCGCGGGCGGTTCGGTGACGGCCTCGGCGGTGCCCGAACGCGACCTGTCCGTGCAGCTGGCCGGCTGGATGTTGATGGAAGCGGCCTACCAGGTCACCGCGGCCGGGCTGTAGCTCAGCGCTCGGACTCGACCGCGACGCTCGGCTCGAGGTCGTAATCCTCGACCGGCCGCGCCATCTCCTGGCGATAGTGCCGGATACCGAGGACGGTGCCGACGATCAGACCGACGACCAGCGTGCCGATCACCGCGGGCATCAGCCACGGAACCTGTTCGAGGAACTCGCCCGCGTAGTACCCGATCAGCAACAGCACCGGCGCCCAGATAACCGCGCCGAGCGTGCTGGCGACGGTGTAGCGCCGATGATCCATCCCGGCCGCACCCGCCACCATCGGGCACAGCGTGCGCACCCACGGAATCCAGCGGGCCACCAGTACCGCGAGGAACCCGTGCCGTTCGAGCAGATCGGTGACCTTGGCCAGATTCTTGGTGTTGATATATCGGCCGTTCTTGCGCGCGACCAGGCGGTGCCCGGTTCGCGCCCCGACGACATAACCCACCTGATTACCCGCGATCGCGGCGAGCATGGTGCCCACCGACAACGCCCAGACCTGCGCTTCGCCATTGGCGTGCGAGGCGAGCACGATGCCCGCGGTGATCAGCATGGAATCACCGGGCAGGAACAGCCCGATGATGAACGCGCATTCGAGAAAGACGAAAACTAGCACCACCGTGCAGACCACAGCGGGGCCTGCTGAGATCAGCGGATCGAAGCTGCCCATAGCGAGGGTCGACGGTACTGCGGTCACAGGGATCAGTGCGTCTCGTTCGTCGAAGCAGCCAGCTCGCCGCTCTGCGCCGACGCGCCCGGTGCGTTGCGGCGCTCGAGCACCTTCTTACCGACCGTGATGATCGCGGGCAGGATCGAGACGAACACGATCAGCAGGAAGATTCCCTCGATGTGGTCGCGGATGAACGGCACATTGCCGAGGAAGTAGCCGAGGATCGTGACGCCGCCACCCCACAGGACCGCGCCGACGATGTCGAACGCCACGTACTTGCGGTAGCTCATCTGCGACACACCGGCCAGCACCGGCATGAACGTACGCACGATCGGCACGAACCTGGCCAGGATGATGGTCTTGGGGCCGTGCTTCTCGAAGAACTCGTGTGTCTCGGTGACGTAGTGCTTCTTGAAGAAGCGGCTGTCTTCCTTCTTGAAGATGGCCGGACCGATCTTTCGGCCGATCCAATACGCACACTGGTCGCCTAGGAAGGCTGTGAGAATCACCAACGGCACGAGGACCCAGATCGAGAGGGTCGAGCCCGGTTGCGCGGCGAGCATGCCGCCGGTGAACAGCAGCGAGTCACCTGGCAGCAACGGGAACAGCAGACCGGTCTCGATGAAGACAATCGCCAGGATGGCGGGCAGCACCGCGTTCGCGAGCCAGGTCTCCTGGAGTAGATACATCGGGTCCAGCAACTGGGTCAACGCAAGGTTGGTCGTCACCGCATCGGATACCGCCAGCAAAGTCACGGCCCCCACAGTACCGGTCCGATCTGTGACATGAGTGCCCTGCGGGTGAACCTCAGCCCACCGGGTGATCTCGCGTTCGCCTTCCTAATTTAGGGTGTGGCCTGACAGAATTGGTTTTTGCTCCCCACAAGACGGAGGTCACTGCTGTGCCTATCGCGACCCCGGAGGTCTACGCCGAGATGCTCGGCCGGGCCAAGGCGCACTCGTTCGCGTTCCCGGCTATCAACTGCACGTCGTCGGAGACGATCAACGCCGCCATCAAGGGCTTCGCCGACGCGGGCAGTGACGGCATCATCCAGTTCTCCACCGGTGGTGCCGAGTTCGGCTCCGGTCTGGGCGTGAAGGACATGGTCACCGGCGCGGTGGCACTGGCCGAGTTCGCGCACATCGTCGCCGCGAAGTACGACGTGACGATCGCGCTGCACACCGACCACTGCCCCAAGGACAAGCTGGACACCTATGTGCGTCCGCTGATCGCGATCTCGCAGGACCGCGTGAACGCCGGTCTGAACCCGCTGTTCCAGTCGCACATGTGGGACGGCTCGGCCATCCCGATCGACGAGAACCTCGAGATCGCCCAGGAGCTGCTGAAGGCCTGTAAGTCGGCCAACATCATCCTCGAGGTCGAGATCGGTGTGGTCGGCGGCGAGGAAGACGGCGTCGAGGCCGAGATCAACGACAAGCTCTACACCTCGCCCGAGGACTTCGAGAAGACCATCGCCGCGCTCGGCGCGGGCGAGAACGGGCAGTACCTGCTGGCCGCCACCTTCGGCAACGTGCACGGTGTGTACAAGCCGGGCAACGTGGTGCTCAAGCCCGAGGTGCTGGCCGAGGGGCAGCGCGTCGCGGCCGAGAAGCTGGGCCTCGAGTCCGGTGCGCAGCCGTTCGACTTCGTGTTCCACGGTGGTTCGGGCTCGCTGAAGTCCGAGATCGAGGACTCGCTGCGCTACGGCGTGGTGAAGATGAACGTCGACACCGACACCCAGTACGCCTTCACCCGCCCGGTCGCCGGTCACATGCTCGCCAACTACGACGGTGTGCTGAAGATCGACGGCGAGGTCGGCAACAAGAAGGTCTACGATCCGCGCAGCTACCTGAAGAAGGCCGAGACCTCGATGGCCGCGCGCGTGACCGAGGCCTGCAACGACCTGAAGTCGGCCGGACGCTCCGTGAGCAGTTTCTGATTTTCGTACCAACCAACGGGGCCCGAGCTCATGAGTCTTGATGTCCGTGTGCTCGGGCCCGTCCGACTGCTCGTCGGCGGCGAGCCGGTAGCGGTCGGCGGGCCCAAGCCGCGCGCCCTCCTTGCCGCGCTCACCGTCAATCGGCGGCGCGCGGTGTCTTCTGCTGTGCTCGCCGAGATGGTCTGGAACGAGGACCCGCCGGATTCCTACGCGGCCAGCCTGCAGGTGTTCGTGTCGAACATCCGTAAAGCGCTGCGCAACGCCGGGATCGACTCCGCGCAGGTGCTGCGGACCGAGGGTGCGGGTTATCGGCTCGAAATCCCCGATACCGCGTGCGATCTCGGACGTTTCGAGAGTGCGCGCGAAGCGGGCTCGCGGTGTTTGGACGTCGGTGACCACCCAGGTGCCGCCAACCTTTTCGGTGCGGCGCTGCGGGAATGGACCGGGCGGGCGCTGGCCGACCTGGCCGGATTGCAATTCGCCGACGGGTTCGCCACCGCGATGAACGAGGAGCGACTACTCGCCGTCTCCGCGCGCGTCGATGCGGAAATCGCCTGTGGCCGGGCGTCTTCGGTGATCGGCGAGTTGGTGTCGATGACCAACGAGCATCCGCTGCGCGAGCCGCTGTGGGGGCAGTTGATCACCGCGCTGTATCTGTCCGGGCGGCAGGCGGACGCGCTGGAGGCGTGCCGGCGGGTGCGCAACGTGCTGGCCGAGGAGCTGGGAATCGACCCGGGGGCCGCGCTGATCGAGCTGGAGCGGCAGGTGCTGCGCCAGGAGCCGTTGAATGTGCTGGCGTCCAGGCGATCTGACCAGGTGGCCGCGGCGATGACCGAGACCGTCACCGAGGTGCCGCAGTCGATTCGCAACGGCAATCTGCGGTTCGCCGATGGGCGGACGCTGCCGATTCCCCACGGGGGGATCAGGATCGGCCGGATGACGGATAACGAACTCGTTCTCGATGATCCGAAAGCGAGCCGGTATCACGCGCACATCATGCCCAGCCGTGCCGGGCTGCTGATCAAGGATCTGCACTCGGCCAACGGGGTTTATGTCAACGAGGTGCCGATCGACAACGGGGCACTGCTGGCCGACGGGGACGTAATCCGTATCGGCGGAACGGTTCTGGTGTTCATCGCGGTGAAGTAGGGGTGGGTCCGCTCGGCCTGGGTCGACGGTCGGGTGCGGCGCAGCTCGATTGATTGCCACTCGGGATCAGGGGCTGGTCACCGCGCTCTGTCGGTTGGCTCGGTAGCGGCCAGGAGTACTGCCGATGATGTTCGTGAAGGCGGTGATGAAGCCGCTGGGGTTGGCCCATCCGCAGGCGTAGGCGGTTCGAGTGATGTCGTATCCATCGGCGAGAAGCACGAGGGCGTGGTAGATGCGTAGCTGGGTGCGCCACTCGTAGAAGGTCATGCCGAACTCGTTGTGTAACAGCCGGCTGAGGGTGCGGGCGCTGGCACCGATCGCCCTGCCGAGCTCGGCCATCGAGCTGTTGTCCGCCGGGTTGTCGGACAGTTTTCGCGCGAGGGCCCGCAGGCGGTCGTCCCGTGGTTCCGGCAGGTAGAGGGGCTGCTCCTGCGTCTCTCTGAGTTCGTCGACGAGGACCCGAAGGAGACGGGTGCGCGCCGAAGGGCTATAGCCCGGCGCGGCGTCGCCGTATATGTGCGGCCCGGTCAGGGCGAGCAGGAGCTCACGCGCGAGGTCGGTGGCCGAGAACACCGCAGGCCGGTCCGGTATGCGCCTGGCCAGGGACGCCGAGACGAAGACGATCCGCATGTCCGTGTTGCCGTGGGCGCTGTGCCGGTGGGTGATTCCAGCGGGTGTCCACGCAATCCGGTCGGCGGGAACGATGGAGATGCCGTGGTCGGTGTGGACGGTCAGAACGCCGGTGGCAGCGTAGACCAGGTGCCCGCGTGCGTGCGACTGCACGGAGCTGGAGCCGCCCGACAGCCACAGGTGTCGTCCGCCGGACGGCCACACAAGCGAGGTCACGCCCGTGGGATCGGTCGGTTGGCGAGGAACGGGCATCAGGAGGCAGTTTATCGGTGGCGCGCCGGCCTGCGGAAGTGGTGATCTGGTCTGGTCCTTCGTGAGTGATCCAAAAAGGGAGATCTGCCATGGCAACGTTCATCCTCGTCCCCGGCGCGTGGCACGGCTCCTGGACGTTCGAGGCGGTGACTCCGCTGCTGGAGGCCGCCGGGCACACCGTCCACGCCCTGACCCTGACGGGACTGCGGCCCGACGAGGATGACCTGACTGTGGCACGCGCCAACCTCGACACACACGCCGATGACGTCGTGCGCCTGCTGGAGACCGCGCAGATCACCGCCGCGACGCTCGTCGGACACAGCTATGGCGGGATGGTGATCTCAGCCGCGGCCGACCGCGCCGCGGGCCGCATCTCGCGTCTGGTTCATCTCGACGCCTACGTTCCGCGCGACGGCGAATCGTGTTGGTCCTTGACCACCGAGGCCTACCGGCAGTCGTTCGTCGATGGCGCGGCAGACACGGGTTACGCCGTGCGCCCACCGTTTCGGGCCCCGCACGGCGGCGAACCTCGCCGCCGCCCCCACCCACTGGCCTCCCTTGTCCAGAGAATCCGACTCACCGGCGCCGTCGATCGCATCCCCCGGCGCGACTTCATCTATTGCTCCGGGTGGGAAGACGACACTCCCTTCGCCGGACTCCGCGCCCGGCTCCGAGCCGCGCCCGGCTGGCACGTCCACGACATCCCATCCGGCCACAACGCGATGCGCGAGGCCCCAGGTGCCGTCGCCGACCTACTGCTGAGGTGAAGAGTGGGCGTGCCGCACCGCAACAGCCCGCCGACCGCAGAAGGTCCGAGCGGCCGGTGGGGCTGCGTGCACCCAGGAGTCGTGGGAGCGGGCCGGGTGGTGGGTTACGTCAGGCGGATTTCGGCTGCCGCTCGGCCGAAGAGCTTGCGGCCCTCCGAGATTCCGCTCAGCAGGACGGTTGCCGCGCGGCGATCGCTGTCGATCGACTTGATCTTTCCGGAGAATTCGATGACGCCTGCCTCGGCGGGGGGAACCGGAACGAATCCCGAGAAGCGGACGCTCAGTTTCTCGATGGCGGTCGGGTCGCCCAGCCAGTCGGTCAGGTACTGCGCGGCCAGGCCCATGGTGAGTAGGCCGTGCGCGACCACGGTGGGGAGCCCGGCCAGTTCGGCGGCGCGGTCGCTGAAGTGGATCGGGTTGGGGTCGCCGGAGACGCCGGCGTAGTTGGCCAGGTCGCCGCGAGTCAGGCGGGCGGTGGCGGGGGGAAGTTCGGTTCCCTTTGTCAGAGAGTCGAATTCGGGGGTGGTGTTGACCGCGACGGTTTCGCGCGCGGGGAGTGCGGGGGCAGGGCCGGTGTGGCGGATCAGGAGATCACCCGCGCCGACGCCGCCGATGGTGTCGGGGCGCGGGTGCATGCTGATGTTCTCGACGGCCTCGACGATATTGGGGTCGACCTCGATGCCGCGGCGGGCCACGATCGTGGTGGTGCCCTGCACGGCGACCTGGTCGTGCTGGTTGCGCAGCTTGAAGCCGACGTTGATGAAGTCGTTGTCGCCGAACTGGCGGATCGACTCGATCTCGATCTCGGTGCTGATCCGGTCGCCCGCCAGCATCGGGTGGAACAGCTCGAAGACCTGGTCGGTCTGCAGCACCTGCGACAGGTCGTACTCGGTGAGCACGCTGTCGAGCAGGGCGCGGGTGGCGGTCATGCCGATCACCGACGCGAAGGTCGGCGGGGCGATCACCCCGTCGTAGCCGAGCTTGCGCGCGTCGACTTCCTGCTGATGGGCGGGGTGCAGATTCTGCACCGCGCGAGCGAATTCCCGGATCTTCTCGCGGCCGACTTCGTAGTGATCGCGGAACGCGAAGCGCTGACCGACCAGCGTCGCATCCGGGACCACAGCATCGATGTCCGGCTGCTCCACTGTCTGTTCCCTGCTCATGATCCGGAAAACTTTACTTGTTCACCCATCTGGATCACCAGTTATGTGTGACCCGTCATAGCAGGCAGAACTGCCCACTACGACGGGTCTACGCACGATCAGGGAGTGCCCGCGGGATCACACACCTTCCAGCTACCGTCGGTGCGCTGCAGGTCGAACGTCCGCGCGGTCCGTTTCGACGGATCCGCCGTGGTGTACACCGTGGCCTGGGCCAGGGCGGTGTCACCGGTGATCCGGACCGCGTCCACGCTGTCGACGACCGGAATGGAACCGCGCTCGGTCGAGACGTCGTGCACGCCCTTGAACTGCTCGGGACTGATGCCCTGATAGAACGTGTGCAGCTCGCCACACGTGCTCGCCCGCAGGTCCTCCAGGTCACCGCTGCGCAGCGCGTCGGTGTAGTCCCCGATCACCGCTTTCACCTGTCCCTCGGGCGAATCGTCCGCACCGCCCATCAGTGCCACGACCGTCGCGATCAAGGCGACGACCAGCACCGCGGCGCCACCGGCAGCCAGCAGCCACTTCTTGGACCGCTCGGCGCCGGGCGCACCGGCCTCCTCGCCCTGCGCGACCCCGATCCGCTGCGGCGGCGCCACCTGCCGCTGACCCTCGGCCAACTGCTGGGCGGGTCGAGTCGGCTGGATATCCGCGGGCGAAGGCGCCGATCCACCTGTCCGCTGCGGCGCACCCGGGCCGCGAGGCGGCGACGGCTGAGTCTCCTCGACTCCCTGCTGGTCCGAATCGGCCGCGGCGGTGCCACCGGGGGACTGGTTGCCCGCAGCCGCGAGTCCTGACAGACCGGCCGCAGCGGGCCCGAACTGCTGGGGACCGGCGGGTCCTCGCTCGCCGGTAGCCGCCGGGCCCTGCTGACCGGCGGGCCCGTGCTGGCTTCGGCCCTGTTGTCCTGGACCGACAGGCCCGGGTCCGCCGGGCCGCGAGCCGGCAGGCCCTTGCTGGCCGCGTGCGGGTCCCTGCGATCCCTGCCCGTATTGGCCGGGACCCGACGGTCCCTGCTGTCCCGGACCCGCGGGGTGCTGTCCGGGGCCGGTAGGACCGCCGAGCCCGGGCTGTCCGGCCTGTCGGGGACCTGCGGGACCGCGGGGCGTATTCGGCGGCGGCGTCATCGCGGGCCGCCCACCGGCGGGTGGCACCACCCGGTCGGTTCCGCCCGGCCCGGCGGTCTTCGCCCGCTGCACCGGCATCGCGGTGGTCGGCGCATCCGCCGCACTCACCGTACGCATCGCCACGGTCCGATCCTCGGACCCGGAGCCCGCGTCCGAGGGCCCACTGGTCTGGAACTTCTCGGTCGCGTCGACATCAACCGGCTTGTCGCCCCGCGAGTCACCCTGTCCCGCAACAGCACCGGACTGCACGGCCCCGGACCCTGCTGCCCCGGACCCTGTGGCCCCGGACCCGGCGGCTGCGGACCCGGCGGCTGCGGACCCGGCGGCTGCGGACCCGGCGGCTGCGGACCCTGTGGCCGCGGACCCTGTGGCCGCGGACCCTGTGGCTGCGGACCCTGTGGCTACGGACCCTGCCGCCGCGGACCGTGCGGCCGTGGATCCTGCGGCCGTGGATCCTGCTGCCCCGGACCCTGTGGCTGCGGACCCTGTCGCCGCGGACCGTGCGCCTGTTGCCTCGGCGTCCGCCGCCCGCTCGGCAGGTGAGGGCGCGGTGCTCGCGGGCCGTGAAGCTGTGGACCCGGTGGTCGTGACCGAGTCGGCTTCGGTGTTCGTCTTCGCCGCGGCGGTCGGGTCGTCCTTCTGCTCTGCGGTGGCGGACGCATTCGAATCAGCTTCGGCTGCGGTCCCTTCCGCGGAGCTGTCGCCGTCCTGGGCCCGTGTGTCGAAGCTGTCCTCGGCGTTCGACGTCGAGCCTCGCGCATCCGACGTCTCGTCGGATCCGCCGCTCGCCGTCGCCGCGGCACCTGCGGCGACGGCGCCTGCCGCCGCTGCTCCCACCACCGCGCCACGTGCGGTGGTGTCATTCGGTGTGGGTTCGTCGCCGTACTCCGCATCCGACGCCGCCGCGAGATCGGCCCTGTTCATCGCGGCAGTCGGCACATCGGCCTGAGCCGATTTCGCCTGGGAGCCACCCATTTTCACCGTGCGGTCATCTGCCGAACCCCCGCGCCCCACCGACGGGTTCCGCCCGGGAATCGGCATCGCGGTCGTCGGCGCGTCCGGTCCGGCGATGTCGGAACCCTGCTCGTCCCGAGCCGCTGGGCCCGAAACCTTCGCTCGGTCGTCCCGGCTCCCGCCGGGCAACCCCTTCGACAATCCGGCCAACGGCGAGCCGCCGTCAGCTGAATCCTGTTCCACCCCTTGGTCCGCTGATCGGCCATTCGATCCCGAGGGCGCGTTCCCCTGCCGCCCGGCGGAAGGCGAGCCACCACCGGGCCTGCCGACTCGCGACTCGCCACCCGGTCCGGCGGGCTGCGATCCACCGCTCACATTGCCCGGTGCGCCCGCCTGCCGAGCGCCGGGCGCACCGGCGTTTCCACCCTCGACGCGAGGTCCACCGGCCTGCTGCGAACCGGGGCCACCGCCCGGTCCGTACCCCGGATTCGGTCCACCACCTTGAGGGCTGAGCCCGCGCCCCGCTTGCGGCGATCCCGGGCCACCCGGCCCACGGCCCGCGGGCGGTCCACCCGCTTGCGCTGAACTGGGCCCGCCGCTCGGTCCGCGTCCCGCCTGCGGTCCACCCGCTTGCTGCGAACCCGGGCCGCTCGGCCCGCGTCCCGCTGGTTGTCCACTTGGCTGCTGCGAACCGGGACGACCGCTCGGCCCGAAACCCGCCTGGGGTCCACCACTCGGCCCGCGTCCCACGTGTGGTCCGCCGCCCTGCGGCGAACCGGGTCCGCCGGCCGGGCCCGTGGCACGCGGCCCGTTCTGGCCCGAATACGGTTGTGCACCGGGCGTATTGCCCGGGCGGCCTGAAGGTTGTTGAGTACCAGCAACATTGCCCGGCTGTCCCGCTCCCGGCCGCGCCCCACCGGGCGTGAACCCCGGGCGGCCCCACGACTGCTGTGCACCCGGTCCCGAAGACTGTTGCCCGCCAGGCACAGTGCCTTGTCGCGCGGAACCCTGTCCGGCGCCGGGCGCAGTGCTGTCCGGCCGCCCACCAGCGGCGTTACCCTGCGGTGCGCGAGGTCCTTCTTGTGCAGATCCACTCTGCGCCCGCGATCCACCGGAAGCCACGGGCCCACCCGGGCGCTGAGGAGCACCGGGTGCATCGGGACCACTCGGGCGCTGAGCACCACCAGGTGTATCGGGACCACCCGGGCGCTGAGCACCTCCGGGCTGATCGCCCTGCCCCGCGGCGGGCTGCGTCCCACCGGAACGTGCGTCCTGCACGCGCGCACCGTCATCGGGTCGACCCGGCAGATCTCCTCGCCGGATCACCACGGTCTCATCGGGACCCACCGGCGGTCTCGTCGCCCGGTCCGGCTCGGTGACCGACTCCGGTGCGCCGGGAGGGGACGCGGACGAATCGTCACGCTGGCCGGGCGCGCCGGGACCGGCGGACTCTGCTGCCGGGTTGTTCTCGTCGGTCGGGTCGGACACCTCTGTACCCCTCGCTCAGGCTCGAACGTTGCACTCTGCGCTCAGCCTAATAGGCACAGCGGCGAAGCGGTCCCAAGTCTCGCGCGCACGGCGGCGGCGAAGAGACAGGCAGGCTCCCGAGGTGCGACCGCCGAGTGGTCGCGAGCTTGCGCGCGCGATCGGAGCGAAGGGCGACAGCCGACGTCGCAGGGCCGGGTTCCGGGCGTGCCGCGCACAGCCCGAGCGAAGGTGAAGGCATGCGTGACGGGCGCTGCGCGGGCGAGACCGCCGGTCGCTGAGCGGCGGGCCGGTCGGCGACTGCCACAGCCTCGGTGCACAATGAACCCATGACCTCCTTCGGTGACCTGCTCGGACCGCAGCCGGTCCTCCTTCCCGAACTGATCGACGCCGAGGACGCCATTGCCGCGGGCACCGACCCGGTCGATGTCGCCGCGCAGTTCCCGGCCGCGTCGATCGCGTGGGCCCAGCTGGCGGAAGCCGCTCTGCAACGCGCCGGCGGCGAGGTGAACCACGACACCGTCGCGGCATACGCCTTCGCCCGCACCGGCTACCACCGCGGCCTCGACCTGCTGCGGCGCAACGGCTGGAAGGGTTTCGGCCCCGTCCCGTGGAGTCACGAACCCAACCAGGGCTTCCTGCGCAGCGTCGGCGCGCTGGCGAGCGCCGCGAAGACGATCGGCGAGACCGAGGAGTACGCGCGCTGCCTCGACCTGCTCGAAGACTGCGACCCGCGCGCGGCGAACGAACTCGGCCTGGACTGAGCCAGTGGCCGGGTCCGAGTCGTAGGTGAGCGAACACAAGCCTTTCGTCGCTGTCGCCACTCCGGTTGTCGCGGCCGCCAAGGTCAGCACCGTCGGTCGGTACCGGGCGTCGATCGAGCGCCTGCGGCTCTCGGCGATTCCGATCATCCAGTGCGCGCTCGGCGCCGGGCTGGCGTGGTTCATCGCCCACAACCTCGTCGGCCACATCGAACCGTTCTTCGCCCCGACCGCCGCGGTGGTCTCCATCGGTATCTCGTTCGGTGCGCGAGTGCGCCGGTCGGTAGAACTGGTGGTGGGTGTCGCGGTCGGCATCGGCATCGGCGACCTGTTCATCGCGCAGGTCGGGACCGGCGTCTGGCAGGTGGCCCTGGTGGTCGGCGGCGCCATGTCGGTGTCGGTCTTTCTCGGCAGCGGCGCGCTCATGACCATGCAGGCGGCGGGTTCGGCCGTGCTGGTCTCGACCTTGAATCAGGCGCCCGGCGCGGGTCCGAACCGCATGATCGACGCCTTGATCGGCGGACTCGTCGGTGTGGTGATGGTCGCGCTGATCCCCCTGCACCCGGTGCGCCGCGCCCGCGAACACGCTGCCGGCGTGCTGTCGGTGATGAGCAAATCGATGATCACCTGCGCCGAGGGCCTGCTCGAACAGAACTCGACGAAGGTCTCCGACTCGCTGTCGGCGGTGCGCGACACCCAGCCCCAGATCGACGCCCTGCGCGACGCGCTCGCGGGCGGCCGTGAGATCAGCCGCATCTCACCGCTGTACTGGAACTCCCGAAAGCGTTTGGAACGCATCCACAACGCGGCCGATCCGCTCGACAACGCCGTTCGCAATACCCGCGTGCTGCTGCGCCGTTCGCTCACTCTGGTCCGCGACGACGAGGTACTCGATCCGCGCCTGATCGACCTGGTCGACCAGCTGGGCCACGCCACCGACGTGGTCCGCAAGATGATGCTGGCCGATCCGGGCGAGCAACCCGATCAGGCCGAAGCTCTCACCTCGTTGCGCGGCGTCGCCAAGGCTGCCCGCCCCGAACTCGTTGTCGGGGCGGGATTGTCGGCGCATGTCGTGTTCGCGCAGCTGCGCTCGATCGTGGTGGATCTGATGGTGGTGTGCGGAATGCAGCGCATCTCGGCGATCGCCCTGCTTCCGCCCACTGTGCCCAATCCGTATGTGACGCCCGAGGAGTGACTTCAGTTGCCGACGGGGGAAACGCGTGGGCGCCCCGATCGCAGCGAGAAACGCTTGCGATCGAAATCCCACGCCCGGTAGATCGGCCACTGCGAGGTGTGCATGATCCAGGCGCCGGTGATCACCGCGCGGTGGAACGGCACGATGGCGTAGCCCTGATTGGCGATGGTCTGCAGGCCGCGCAATTGGTACTGCCACCACACGTCCGGCGGGGTCTTGCGACGGCGCGCGGAGATCTCGGCCCGCAGCGTCGGCAGCTGGTCGATGCGCAGCTTCGCCTTCGACAGGCACAGCGCCAGGTCGAGGTCTTCGTGCAGGTCGCGACGGGTGGTGGTGGCGGCACGCACCTGGTCCCACGCCGAGCGCCGGATCGCCATATTGGCGCCGTGCACATTGCCGACGGGCTGGGTCTTGATCATCCCCAGCCGTTCCTGGCCGCCGATCGCGGCCGCGAGGAAGATGCCGATCGGGGAGTCGTGATAGGTGCTGATGCCGGTCACCGCCATGGTGTCCGAATAGGAGTCGAGGTGGGCGCGCACGGTGGCGCCCCACTCGGGGGAGACGAGGGTGTCGGCGTCGATGCGGCCGAGGTAATCGCCGCGAGCCTTGTCGAAGCCGGTGTTGCGAGCGAACGCGACGCCGGGCTGCGGCTCACAGATCAGCTCGATCTTGGGATGTCGGGTGGCGAGTTCGGCGACGATCTCGCGGGTGTTGTCGGTGCTGCCGTTGTCGACGACGACGATCTCATCGATCGTGTCCTGGTCGACGAGGCGCTCGAGGCATGCGGTGATGCCCGCTGCTTCGTCGAGCGCCGGGATGACGACGGACAGGACAGCGGACGATCCGGTGGAGCTCATACGCAATTTCCGTTCCAGGGTCGATGCTGACCCGAGGCTAACGCCAGAATCGGGTCAATTGGCCACCATAGGCGGCCCACACCTCAGGTACCCCGGACAGTTCGAACAATGCGTAAACACCGTTGAAAAACACCTGACTCAGCGGGGTGAAAAAGATGACAGCGAACAGGATCAACATGCCGTAGGGCTTGAACTGATCGAGCGAGCGCCGGGTCTGGTAACTCAGCGACGGCTCGATGATGCCGTAGCCGTCGAGCCCCGGCACCGGCAGAATGTTCAGCAGAAACGCCGTGATCTGCAGAAACGCCAGAAAGCTGAGCCCGCACCAGAACGCGGGATGCTCGGCGACCGAGCCGAAAGCCCGGATCACGATCAGCAGCACCACCGCGCACAGCGCGTTCGACGCGGGTCCGACCGCGCTCACCAGGCGCTGCACACTCGTCTTGAACCGTGTCGTGTCCACATACACCGCACCGCCGGGCAACCCGATGCCACCGAGCGCGATGAACACCAGCGGCAGACCGATCGACAGCACCGGGTGGCTGTACTTCAGCGGATTCAGCGTGAGATATCCACGCACCTCCACCTCGTGATCGCCTGCCCGCCACGCCACGTACGCGTGGGAGAACTCGTGCAGGCACAAGCTGATGATCCAGCCGAACACCACGAGCACGAAGACGCCGACCTTGGCGCGCACCGAATCGATGTCGGCGTCCCAGGCGAGCGCACCGCCGCCCACGGTGATCAGGACGATCAGCAGGAAAACCGGGCTCGGCCGGACCGCGCTGTGCCCGGACCGCCGATCCGAGGGGAAGGAGTAGGTCATCGCACCAATAGCCAGGGTTGTTCGAATCGATAGAAGGTCGAGCGGGGGACGGTACGTTCGGCGGTGATCCCGTCGCGGGTGACGACCGCCCCCGGCGTCCCGAGCTGGGCGGCACGGCCGGACACCCAGGTGCGCTTGCGCAGGCCCTTGCGCACTCGCGCGCGGACACCGGGCATGGTCATCGTGGGCGAGATCAGCATCGTGGTGACCTTGCCGGTGAACAGCAGCGTGTCGTCGACATAGGCTTCGCCCTCGAGCTTCGCGCCGTCCACACCGGTGATGCTCGCGCGGCCGACCAGCACGGTGCCGGTGTCGTCGCGGATCAGCGGGGTCTCGATCGCCCGGCCCTCCACCGCGCGCTTCGCGGCGCCGTTGCCGGTTCCGGTCTGATAGACCCGCGAGGCGTAGGTGGTGTCGACCGGGACGAAACCGACTTCGACGTGCAATCGCTCGGTGCGCATCAGATGGGTGAGCACGGCCGCGAGCGAGGCATCGGCGCCGAGCACGATCAGGCGCGGCAGGCTGTCGGCGGCCAGCACCGGAAGCAACTCGTCGATCACCGCGACATCGGGGACACGCCCGGTCTGGGTGTTGGGTAACGAGGAGAGCGCGATCGGGACCGGCATTTCACCGCATCGGAGAACGTGGGTACTCAAACTGCGGTACACCCTCCTCGGTCACGCAAAATCACTGCCGACTGGTAACCGTAACCGATCAGGGCAGGTGCGGTAGGGCGGGGTCGAACCGCTCCGGCGGGGCAGGTCGACGGGACCTGATCAGGCGTCGGCTAGACTGTGTCTCCGGCCACCGCCTCAGTACGGCAGGTAGCTGCAGTGCCGCGTGTGCTGCCGTCGATCTGTAGGAGACTCCGAAATGCCGGCAATCGTCCTCATCGGCGCCCAATGGGGCGACGAGGGTAAGGGCAAAGCTACAGACCTGCTCGGTGAGCGGTTGCAGTGGGTGGTCCGATACCAGGGCGGCAACAATGCCGGCCACACGGTGGTTCTTCCCAATGGCGACAAGTTCGCGCTGCACCTGATTCCGTCCGGCATCCTCACCCCCGGTGTGAAGAACGTCATCGGTAACGGTGTCGTCGTCGACCCGGGCGTGCTGCTCGACGAACTGGCCGGTCTGGAAGAGCGCGGAGTCGACACCTCCGGCCTGCTGCTCTCCGCTGACGCGCACCTGATCATGCCGTATCACGTGGCCATCGATAAGGTCACCGAACGCTTCCTCGGCAACCGCAAGATCGGCACCACCGGTCGCGGTATCGGTCCCTGCTACCAGGACAAGGTCGCCCGCGTCGGCGTCCGCGTGGCAGACGTGCTCGACGAGAAGATCCTCACCCAGAAGGTCGAAGCCGCCCTGGAGTTCAAGAACCAGGTGCTGGTCAAGATCTACAACCGCCGCGCGCTCGACCCGCAGCAGGTGGTGGACGAGGTGCTCGAGCAGGCCGAATCGTTCAAGCACCGCATCTCCGACACCCGGCTCGAGCTGAACCTGGCGCTCGAGCGCGGCGACACCGTGCTGCTCGAAGGCTCGCAGGGCACGCTGCTCGACGTCGACCACGGCACCTACCCGTTCGTCACCTCGTCGAACCCGACCGCGGGTGGCGCGGCGGTGGGGTCGGGTATCGGACCGAACAAGATCGACACGGTGCTCGGCATTCTCAAGTGCTACACCACCCGCGTCGGCTCCGGGCCGTTCCCGACCGAGCTGTTCGACAACTTCGGTGAGTTCCTGGCCAAGAACGGCGGCGAGGTCGGTGTCACCACCGGTCGTGCGCGGCGTTGTGGCTGGTTCGACGCGGTGATCAGCCGGTACGCCACGCGCGTCAACGGGGTCACCGATTACTTCCTCACCAAACTGGACGTGCTGTCCGGGCTGGATACCGTGCCGATCTGCGTGGCGTACGAGATCGACGGCAAGCGGGTCGAGCAGATGCCGACTACGCAGACCGAGTTCCACCACGCCAAGCCGATCTACGAGGAGCTGCCGGGTTGGTGGGAGGACATCTCCCACGCCCGCACCTTCGAGGAGCTGCCCGCCAACGCCCAGGCGTACGTGCTGCGGCTGGAAGAGCTGTCGGGTGCGCGGATCTCGTGCATCGGTGTGGGTCCGGGTCGCGACCAGACGATCGTTCGGCACGACGTGCTCGCGTGATGTGAGACTGCGAAACCAGTCGGAGGTCCGGTGCCGGTTACGGCACCGGACCTTTGTTTTGGGCGGGGTTCCGAATATCGGTGCTGGTCAGGGCGGTGTGCGCGAATTATGTGGACTCGCTATCGATTTGTGGCATCCAGCTGGCTAACGCTATCGTCGCGGGGCGGCACGCGGGGACGTGCCGTTCTCCTCGAGTGTTAGCGGGTGTCGGCGTGATCCGTCGGTCTGTGAATGTGAACTCTTCGACGGTGCGGCGGGTCGCTCGGCCGGTGATCGGGGTGGTGCCCATGGCGTTGGCCCTCGCCTGTGCGGGCGTCGCTATCGCGGTGCCGCAGCCCGGTGTGAATGTGGCTCCGGTGCAGCCGGGTGTCACCACCGAGTCGCCTGCCGACGAAGGCGGTCGCTCGGATCTGGCGAAGTTCGACGGTCCGGATTCGCTCGGGCATCTCACGCCTGAGCATCCGGAGTCGCGCCCGGTGCCGGAGTACACCACCCCGGCCCCGGCGATCGTCATCGAGGAACTCCACCTTCCGGAGCCGGTCGAGCCGGTGGCCCCGATCGCCCCGCCCGAGCGGACACTGCGCATCGGCGACTTCACCAGCCCGGTCCCGGACGAGGTTCCGAACGACGTCCTCGATGGCGTGAACGGCACCGCCGCCGACGCCGAAGCCGCGATCGCCACCCAGGGCCGCTCGGTCGGCATCAACCCGAGCCGCTCGGACAAGATCGCCGCGGCGACCGTCGGTGGCGCGCTGGCCGGAGCCGCGATCGCGGGTGTTCCGGCTGCCGCGGTCGGCGCGGTCGGTGGCGGCCTCATCGGCGCCGGCATCGGTGCCGGGGTCGGCTTCGCGGTGGGCGCCGCGGGCACCGCGGGTGCGGCCGCGATTCTCGGTGCCGCGGCCGCGGTCCCGACTGCGGGCGCGAGCGCCCTGGCGGCGATTCCCGCGGGCTTTGCCCTGGCGTGGCCGATCGCAGCCGCCAGCACCGGTGCCGGCGCTGCCATCGGCGCCGCGGCGGGTGCGGCTACCGGCGCCGCAGTGCTCGGCGTCCCCGCAGCCGCGGCGGGTGCCGTCGCGGGCGGCGTGCTCGGCAGCGGTTACGGCGCGACTCTCTGATCGGTTGTCGGCCGGGCTCACCCATCGCCCGGTCCGGTCGGAACTCCGGCCGGACCGGGCGCTCGGCGTAATAGGTCCCCAACCGCATGGCCGTAGTCCTGCGATCTCGGTGGGAATCGGTCCCGGCGACCACTTCGGTGTCGGAATGCTCGCCGGGGTAGCGTCGAGAAGGGTTTCGGACGGAGGTGGATGATGGCTCTGCGACGTGGGTCAGCCGCGGCGGCTCTGCTCGCGCTGGCGGTCCTGCCCGCTTGCGCCGCCCCGGACGACCCGGCTCCCTCGCCCAGCGTCTCCCCGGTGAGTTCGGCGCCGCCGCCCGCGCAGACTCTCGCCCCCTCGCAGCAGCGCAACGAACGCATTCGCGGGATGCTCTATACCGTCGGTTGCACGAGTAACAGCTGCGTCCAGGTCTATTTCGCGTGTCTGGACGGCTACCTCACCGGTGAGCCGTGCCAGTTCTTCCGCGATCACCCACCACCGCCCTGATTACTGTGTGCGGGTGAGGAATTCGCCGACGGCGGGGGCG
The DNA here is from genome assembly GCF_053608345.1 of Nocardia sp. NPDC055050. Taxonomy (NCBI): domain Bacteria; kingdom Bacillati; phylum Actinomycetota; class Actinomycetes; order Mycobacteriales; family Nocardiaceae; genus Nocardia; species Nocardia sp. NPDC055050. The sequence continues at coordinate 6,564 of NZ_JBSGVG010000039.1, read as the reverse complement.
AGGATCGAGATCTTGGGGTTGTGGCTCACGCCGGGGAGTTCGGCGAATCGCGCGTTCGGGAGCACCTGGGCGGCGGCCTTCGAGCCCTTGATGAGCAGCGGTGCGGTGCGGTCGCCCGCCAGTACGAGCACCGGCACCTCGACTCCTCGCCAGTCGGCGGGGTCCAGCTTCTTGCCCTGCATGTACGGCTTCATCACGGCCCAGTCGTGCGCGGTCGAGTTCGACGTTGCCGTCAGCGTCTTCCAGAAGGGTGTCACCCGCATCGCCGCCACCATGAGCAACGGCATCCCCATCGCCTTGGTCATGTAGTACCGCACGGTCTTCCCACGATCGCCCGCCGCGATCATCGGGTGCAGCTTGGCTGCCAGATCCTTCGGTGGCACATGGCCTTTCGCGTCGACCACGAACGGTGGCTCGAACGCCACCACCTCGCTGACGCCGGGCACGGACTGCGCTGCCAGCAGCGCCAGCGCGGCGCCGGAGGACCAGCCGAACAGCGCCGCTTTCCCGCCCGCGGCCTCGACCAGCGCCGCGATATCGGCGATCTCGTTGGCCGCGTCGTACACGCCGGGGGAGTCGGTGCTGTCACCGCGCCCGCGCCGGTCGTAGTTGAGCACCGTGAGCCCGTAGTCGTCGGCCAGCGCCTGCGCGAGTTCGACCATTGTGGGGAACGCGCGGTAGCTGAAGGCGCCACCGATCAGGATGACGGTCCCGGCGGTCCCCTCACCGATCCGGTCGTAGGCGATCGTGGTGCCGTCGGCCGACGTCACAGTCTGCATGGGGGAATTCCTCTCGATAACGGGCCGCCTCGCTCGACGGTACGCGATCACCTCGACCGCAGGTCCGCGTGGGTTTCGCGGACCCGGCAGCTGGTACGAGCCGGGCGAGTCCGATCTTGTTCGTTGAGACGGGGCGCGTCGCGAGAATTCATCGGTGCGCTGCCGAACGGGTTGCCGATCAGAACAGCATCGGTTCACCGAAGCCCGGCGTCCGTTCGATCTCCAGCAGCCGCGCCTTGGTGCCGATCCCGCCCGGCGCCGAGAATCCGTGCAGCGCGTGATCGGCCGCGAGCACCCGATGGCAGGGAATGATGAGCGGCACCGGGTTGCGCCCCAACGCTTGTCCGACGGCCTGCGCGGAGCCGGGAGCCCCGATCCGGCCGGCGATATCGCCGTAGCTGAGCGTGTGACCCGGGTCGATCTCGCGCGTCACCGCGTACACCGCGCGATGGAATTCCGGTGCACCCCGCAGGTCCACCTCGATCCAGCGCAGTGCGTCGACCGCTCCATCGAGGTGGGCGCGAATTCCCGCGATCGCCTCGACGATCACGGGCCCCGGCGCGCTCTCCGGCACCGGTGACCCGGCGAACGGCCGGGTGATCCGGGCGAGGGTTTCCTCCTCGCTGGCTTCGGGCAGCTGGAACCGGACAACGGCGTCACCGTGCCAGGCGATCGCGCACAGCCCGATAGCGGTGTCGAACAGTGCCGAGACCACCGTCTCGGTCTGCGTCGAGTCACTCATGATCACAGTGTGCGCCGACCCACCGACAAAGACACACTCACGCGGCGAGCGACCCTCGCTGCGTGTCTGTCGACTGGACTTCAAGGCCAGTTTCGGGCGACTGGACTGCATCGTCGCCTATCTCGTAGGAACGCATCGCATCGAGATCCCGGTAGAGGCGTTGCTCGTCGTAGGTGCCGAATGCCCGGTCATGGGGCAGATATTGGAACGGCCAGAAGGGTAGTTCGCCCTTCTTGGGCGAAAAGTGGTAGACCGCCAACCCGAAGGCAACGGCAACGGTGAGGGCTAGGAAAGTGGTCATGCCAGTAAGAATCCACCCACTGGCCTTGCTTCGAAATATCCACTTAGGGAATACTGGACTTTATGGCGACAAGAGTGATCGGTGCGGCAGGCTTGGCTCGCGACCTCGGCCGGTGGCGTGACCCCGAAACCGGCGGTGAGGCCGAACGCCGCCCGCACCGGCCCGCCTACCTGGCCCTGGCCGAAGCCATCCGCCTGCTGATCCACGACGGCCGCGCCCCACTCGGCGTGGCCCTGCCCAGCGAGCGCGATCTGGCGGGGACTCTCGGCGTCAGCCGCACCACCATCACCTCCACCTATTCGCTGCTGCGCGAACACGGCTACCTGATCAGCCGCCAGGGTTCTCGCAGCACTGTCGCGCTGCCGCCCGCGATCCAGCACGACGGCGCCAAGCCCAGCCGCGGCATCATGGCTCTGATGGCGCAGCCGGAACTGCCGACCATCGACATGACCTATGCCGCGATGCCCGCGTCCCCCGAACTCCACGACGCGTATTCGACAGCGCTGCAAGGAATCCCGTCCTACCTCGGCACCCACGGGATGGACCCGGTCGGCATTCTCGCGCTGCGCGAAGCACTGGCCCGCCGCTACACCGCGCGCGGTCTGCCGACGGAACCGGACCAGATCCTGGTGACCCTCGGTGCGCAGCACGGACTTCGGCTGCTCCTCAACGTGCTCGCCTCGCCCGGCGCCCGGGTCCTGATCGAGCACCCGTCCTACCCGAACGCCATCGAAGCCATCCGCGACGTCGGCGCCCGCCCCATTCCGATTCCACTACGACCCGAATTCCCCGATGCCGGTTGGGATCTCGAAGGTCTGCGCAGTACGGCGCGGCAGACCGCGGCCACCCTGGCCTATCTGGTTCCCGACTTCAACAACCCCACCGGACTGCTGCTCGGCGCCGAGGGCCGCGCCGAACTGGCCGCCATCGCCCGCGACACCAGGATGACCGTCGTCGTCGACGAGTCGATGGGCGAACTGAACCTGTCGGACGGGACCATGCCCCCGCCGGTCGCCGCGTTCGCGAAGGGCTCGGAGATCGTCACCATCGGTTCGGCGTCGAAGTCGTTCTGGGGTGGCCTGCGGGTCGGCTGGATCCGTACCAGTCAGCCGCTGATCACCAAACTGCTCGGCATCCGCTCCACGGTCGACCTCGGCACCCCGGTGATGGATCAGCTGGCCACCGTCCACCTGCTCGAGAACGCCGAACCCATTCTCGAGCGTCGTCGCGAACAGCTGCGCGCCCAGCGCACCGCCCTGCTCGACGCCGTCGCCGAAGACCTCCCCGGCTGGCACATCACGGTCGGCGCGGGCGGTATGTCGGTGTGGGCCCAGCTGCCGAGCCCGGTCTCCACCGCGCTCGCCGCCACCGCGCCCAATCACGGCGTATTGCTGGCCGCCGGACCACGTTTCGGCGTCCAGGGCGCGTTTGAGCGTTTCGTCCGGCTGCCGTACACCCACCCCGAAGCCGAGCTGCGCATCGCCGTCAAATCCATCGCCGCGGCCTACGACGCCCTCACGCCCCGCGCCGCCGATCCGCTCCAGCCACTCACCTGCTACTGAACGCGCACGGGTTGTGCCCGGTGGAAGCCGGTTCGGGGCGCACGGTTTCGTACCCCGCCCCGAACATGAACAGCACCGAGGCCACCAACCCCACCGCGGTCAGCGGCACCGCGACGGCGCCGCGTTCGGACGGATAGCGGAACAGCAGCACCAGCAGGCACAGCAGCGAAACGGCGGCGGCCAGCAGCATCCCGGTCGCCAGCCCGTTCAGCACGCTCACCATCACCGGCACCGGTGCCGCACTGTGGCAATGGTTTTCGGCGATCTGCGCGGTACGGGTGTCGAACAATCCCTCGGCCAGGATGAAGCACAGCACTGCCGCGCCGAAGGTGGTGACCGCGATGAGGGCGGCGAGCACCTTCGGTGGGGTTCTGACGGTTCGGAACCTCGGCCTGTCGTCGATAGTGGAAACTTTACCGACGACAGGCCGCCAAATCAGTCAGCCCAGACCGTTTCGATCGGTGTCGCGACGTTCGGCGGGGGAGTGGGGGTGCCGCCCGGTGTGCGCGAGAAGCGCGGTGCGGGCGCGTGCTGGACCACACCGTCGATGTCGATCAGGCCGGTACGGGCCACGATGTGCGGGTTCTCGGTGGCCTCGGTGAAGGTCAGCACCGGTGTGGTGCAGGCATCGGTGCCGTCGAAGATCGCGGCCCACTCGTCGCGGGTCTTCGTCAGGAACTTGTCGGTGAACAGCTTGCGCAGCTGTTCCTGACCGTTCGGGTCGATCTGCATCGGCAGACCTTCCGGGTCGATCTCCAGCCCGGCCAGCAGTTCGGCGTAGAACTGCGGCTCGATCGCGCCGACGGCCATGTACTTGCCGTCGGAGGTCTCATAGGTGTCGTAGAAGGCCATGCCGGTATCGAGCAGGTTGGTGCCGCGCTCGTCGGACCACAGGCCGACCCCGCGCATGCCCCAGATCATGTGCGAAAGGGCAAGCGCGCCATCGATCATCGCGGCGTCGATCACCTGGCCCTTGCCGGAATTCTGCCGCTCCACCAGCGCGGCGAGCACGCCGAACACCAGGAACATCGAGCCGCCACCGAAGTCGCCGACCATGTTCAGCGGCGGCACCGGCCGCTCGCCCTTGCGTCCGATGGCATTGAGCACACCGGTGAGCGAGATGTAGTTGATGTCGTGTCCCGCGCGATCGGCGAGCGGGCCGTGCTGGCCCCAGCCTGTCATCCGGCCGTACACCAGGCGCGGATTGCGGGCCAGCGCGTCGTCTGGCCCGAGGCCCATGCGCTCGGTGACGCCGGGGCGGAAACCCTCGAGCAGCACGTCGGCCTTCTCGACCAGGTCGAGGATCTTGGCGACGTCGGCGGGGTCCTTCAGATTCGCCTCGACGATCGTTCGCCCACGCCACTGCGGGCGTTCCATGAAGCCGGGCAGCTGGTTCGGGCGCTGCACGCGCACCACGTCGGCGCCGAGGTCGGCCAGCAGCAGCGCGGCGTGCGGACCTGGCCCGATGCCTGCCAACTCGATGACCTTGATGCCCGCAAGGGGCCCCTGCTTGGCGGTGGACTCCGTGCTCACGCGGTGACCTCAGTTCGTCGTCGAACGGTATTGACACTCCGACAATAGCGCTGGGGTGGCGGCTCGGGTAGAGCATGGGCGAGAATTCGCACGAGCGCGACTCGGCGTGGCAACGGGAGGACCCGGTAGTGGGCGTGTGGGGTGAGGTCGTTGTCGGCCTTGTCATTCTGGTCGGCATCGTCGGCGTGATCGTACCGATTCTGCCGGGCGTGATCCTCATCTTCGCGGCAATCGCGGTGTGGGCGTTCATGACCGGCGGTACGACGGCCTGGACGGTGCTGGCGATCGCCACCGTCGCGCTGGCGCTCTCCGGCATCGTGAAGTACACCTGGCCGGGCAAGCGGATGCGCGAAGCCGGGGTGTCGAACCGTGCGCTGCTGGCCGGTGCGGTGCTCGGCATCGCCGGCTTCTTCGTGATCCCGATCGTCGGCCTGTTCATCGGCTTCGTGCTCGGTGTGTACCTGGCCGAGCTGTACCGCTTGAAGACCAACGACCTGGCCTGGCCCGCGACCGTGCACGCGCTCAAGGGCGTCGGCTTGTCGATGCTGGTCGAGTTGTTCGGCGCGCTGATCGCGTCCGGTGTGTGGCTCACCGGCGCGATCATCAGCTGACTACTCGATGATCGGCAGCGGGCGGGTGTGGTCGTCCGCGCCGGGGAGCTGATTGCGCGGAATCGGGATAGTCGGATTCTCGGTGCGGGGTAGCGGCTCGGATTTCGGGCGACGCACCGCGGGCAGCCGGTAGAACTCGCGGGCATTGTCCTCGAGCACCGCGTGGATATCGGAGCCGACCACCTGCGAGATCAGGTCCACATCGCGCTCCTCGAACGGCCTGCCTGCGCGCGTGCCGGGCAGATCGCTGCCGAACATCAGCGCACCCGGGTTGACGGTGTGGATGCGTCGCAGCGTCTCGGCCACATCCATCTCGACCCGGCCGAACCCGGTCGCCTTCACCCTGGCGCCGCGGTCCACCAGGTCGAGCAGGTACGGCAGACCCTCGTCGGACATGCCGAGATGGTCGATCGAGAGCGCGGGCAGCTTCGAGATCACCGGTTGCAGCGAGGCCAGCATCTGACCGTCGATGTAGAGCTCCACGTGCCAGCCCGCCAGTTCGTGGGCGCGCAACGCCTGCAATGTCATCTCGGTGATGTCGGCGGCGGCGCGCTTGAGGTTGAACCGCAGGGCGCGTACGCCTGCCCGGTTCAGCGCGAGGATCTCGTCGTCGGTGGCGTCGAGATCGAGCCGGGTCACGCCGACCCAGTCGGGACCGAGCGCGGCCAGTGCTGCCTTCAGGTACGTCTGATCAGCGCCTTGGAAAGACGCGCTGACGACAGCACCGCCGCGAACATTGAAGTGCGCCATACGCTTTCGATAGTCATCGATCACGTAGGGCTCGGGGAGATAGCCTTCGTTCTCGATCAGCGGAAACCGCGGATCGATGATGTGGACGTGGGCATCGAACACCAGTACAGAATGCCTTATCTCTGCGGCGCGAGCGCGCTCAACGTCGCGCCCCGACTAGGACGGGACCACTGAAACCCCGAGTTCTGCCATGACAGCACACCCAACCCCCGCACATCCCGACCCCGAGGAGGGATCGGCGGCGAAGCCGCCGATTCGCGGCCGGCCCGCCGATCAGGCGCCGTTG
>NZ_JBSGVG010000038.1:0-69201 GCF_053608345.1 Nocardia sp. NPDC055050 | reverse complement strand
GTATTCCCGGGCGGCGGGGGTTCTGTTCGTCGTCGTGACCGTCAGCCGAGAGTTTCCCCGGCGGCGGCCTTGACTCGCAACGACTCCGGGACCTCGAACCGGTCGCCGTAGGCGGCCCGCAGCTCATCGGCACGCGCGACGAAGCCGGCCAGACCGCCCGCGTACTGGTTGATGTACTGGATGACGCCGCCGGTCCAGGCCGGGAACCCGATGCCGAAGATGGAACCGATGTTCGCGTCCGGCACGGTGCGCAGCACACCCTCGTCGAAACACCGCACGGTATCGAGGGATTCGGCGAACAGCATCCGTTCCTGCATGTCGATGAACGCGATGCCGTGATCGTCGCGGGTGTACTTCTCGACCAGTCCCGGCCACAGGCCCAGCTTCTTGCCGTCGGCGTCGTATTCGTAGAAGCCGCGACCCTCGAGCCGGCCCGGGCGCTCGAAGTCGTCGACCATCGCGTCGACGAGCGGGTACGCCTTCGAGTCGACCCAGTTCTTGCCCTCGGCGAGCAGATTCTCCTTCAGGCTGCGCCGGATCTTCTGCGCCAGCTTCATATTGATCTCATCGGCCAGCGCCAGCGCACCGACCGGGTACCCGGCCTGGGTGGCGGCCTGTTCGACCGAGGCCGGATGCACGCCCTCGGCGACCAGCGAGATCGCCTCGTCCATGAACTGGCCGATCACCCGGCTGGTGAAGAAGCCGCGACTGTCGTTGACCACGATCGGGGTCTTCTTGATGGCGAGGGTGTAATCGACGGCACGGGCGATCGCCTCGTCGCTGGTCTGCTCGCCGACGACGATCTCGACCAGCGGCATCTTGTCCACCGGGGAGAAGAAGTGCAGTCCGATGAAGTCCTTCGGCCGCTGCACGCCCGTGGACAGATCGGTGATCGGCAGGGTCGAGGTGTTGGATCCGAGCAGCGCGTCCGCGTTCACCAGGTGTTCGATCTCGCCGAACACCTTCTTCTTCAGACCCGGATCCTCGAACACCGCCTCGACGACGAAGTCGCAACCCGCGGCGTCGGCCGGGTCCGCGGACGGGTGGATGCGACCGAGGATCTCGTCGTACTTGTCCTGGGTGATCGCGCCCTTGCGCAGGGCCTTGTCGAGCAGCTTGGCCGAGTAGGCCTTTCCGCGCTCGGCCGCCTCGATCGTGACATCCTTGAGCACGACCTGCATGCCGGCGCGGGCCTGCACATAGGCGATGCCCGCGCCCATCATGCCCGCGCCGAGCACGAGGACCTTCTCCGGCGTGCGCACGGGGAAGCCTTCGGGGCGGCTGCCGCCCTTGTTGATCGTGCCCAGATCGAAGAACAGTGACTTGATCATGTTCGTCGAGACCTGGCCACAGATCAGGTGGGTGCAGTAGCGGGTCTCGATCGCGAACGCGGTGTCGATATCGACCTGCGCGCCCTCCACCGCGGTCGCGAGCACCGCGATCGGTGCGGGCATCGGCGAACCCTTGAGCTGCTTGCGCACATTCGCCGGGAACGCGGGCAGGTTCGCCGCCACCGCCGGGCTCGACGGGGTGCCGCCGGGGACTTTGTAGCCCTTCACGTCCCACGGCTGCGCGGCCTCGGGGTTGGCCGCGATCCAGGCGCGAGCCTTGTCGAACATCTCCTCGCGGGTGGCGGCGACTTCGTGAACGATGCCGACCTGCAACGCCTTCGCGGGCTTCATCCGCTGGCCCTGGCCCACGACGTTGAGCACCGCGCTGGTGATACCGAGCAGCCGAACTGTCCGGGTGACACCACCGGCACCGGGCAGCAGACCGAAGGTGACCTCGGGCAGGCCGAGCAGGCTGCCCTTGGCGTCGAGCGCGATCCGGTGATGGGTGGCCAGCGCGACCTCGAAACCGCCGCCGAGCGCGGTGCCGTTGATCGCGGCGACCACCGGCTTACCCAACGTCTCGAGCCGACGGAACGCCGCCTTGTAGGTGTCGAGGCCGAGTGCGATCTGCGGTGCGGTCTCCGGTGTCGCGTTCATCAGCAGGTTCAGGTCACCGCCGGCGAAGAACGTGTCCTTGCCAGAAGTGAGGATGACCCCGTCGAAGCTGTCGCGCTCGGCCTCGAGCCGGTCGACGGTCGCGGTGAGGTCGCGCGCGAACGCCTCGGTCATCGTATTGGTCGACTGGTTCGGGTCGTCCATCGTGAGCACGAGCACCCGATCGGCGCCGAGTTCCCAGGCAATCATGTTGTCAGTCATTGCTTTTCGTTGTTCCTTCGGTATCGGAGTCCGACGCTCAGACGCGCTCGATGATGGTGGCGATGCCCATGCCACCGCCGATGCACAGCGTGATCAGCGCGCGGCGCGCTCCTCGTCGCTCGAGCTCGTCGACCATGGTTCCGGTGATCATGGCCCCGGTCGCGCCGAGCGGGTGGCCCATGGCGATGGCGCCGCCGTTGACGTTGAGCTTCTCGTCGGGGATGTTCAGCTTCTTCTGGAAGTTGAGCACCACCGAGGCGAAGGCCTCGTTGAGTTCGAACAGGTCGATGTCGTCGACCGTGAGCCCGGCCAGCGCCAGCACCTTCTCGGTCGCCGGGACCGGGCCGGTCAGCATGATCGTGGAATCGGCGCCGCTCACCGCGGAGGCGACGACTCGGGCGCGCGGCGTGAGACCCGCGGCGACACCGGCGGATTCACTGCCGATGAGTACCAGCGCCGAACCGTCGACGATGCCGGAGGAGTTGCCGGCGTGGTGGACGTGGGTGATCTTCTCGACGTGGTGGTAGCGCTGCATCGCGACGGCGTCGAAGCCGCCCATCTCCCCCATCGCCGCGAACGACGGGGTGAGCCCGGCCAGGCTTTCCACTGTGGTGTCGGGGCGCATGAACTCGTCGTGGTCGAGCAGCACCGCGCCGTTGATATCACGCACCGGGACAATGGATTTGGCGAAGTAGCCACCCGACCAGGCGGCGGCGGCCTTGCGCTGCGAGCGCACCGCGAAGGCGTCGACGTCCTCACGGGTGAAACCCTCGATCGTGGCGATCAGGTCCGCGCCGACACCCTGCGGCACGAAGTAGGTGTCGTAGTTGGTGACCGGATCCATCGCCCACGCGCCGCCGTCGGAGCCCAGCGGAACCCGCGACATCGACTCCACGCCACCGGCGATGACGAGCTGCTCCCAGCCCGACCGCACCTTCTGGGCGGCGGTGTTGACGGCCTCGAGACCCGAGCCGCAGAACCGGTTGAGCTGCACACCGGCGACGGTGTCGGGCAGCCCGGCCGCCAAGGCGGCGGTCTTGGCGATATCGGCGCCCTGATCGCCGACCGGCGACACGACGCCGAGCACGATGTCATCGATCGCCGCCGGATCGAGTCCCGGATGGCGGGTCTTCAGTTCGTCGATGAGCCCGACCACCAGGTCGAGCGGCTTGACGCCGTGCAGGGCGCCGGTCTTCTTGCCACGCCCACGCGGCGTGCGGATCGCCTCGTAGATGAATGCCTCGGTCATGATTCTCTCTCCTCGCTCGAATCTGACAACAGGATGCAGCAGATTTGGAAATCTGACAAGGCTTTGTGGCAGACTCGGCGCATGGTCAAGGATCGTGCGTACGCGGGTGTGCCTGCCGAACAGCGGCGCGCGCAGCGCCGGGTCACGTTCCTGGAGGCCGCCAGGGAGATCGTCGGCACCCAGGGCTCGGCCCGGCTCACCGTCGGCGGCCTCTGCCGCCAGGCCGGACTGACCGAGCGATACTTCTACGAGAGCTTCACCAACCTGGACGCCGTCGTCACCGAGGTCTACGACCAGGTCATCGGTGAGCTGACCGAGCTCATCGCCGTCCGTGTGCGCGCCGCGCCCGACCCCCTGCGCGACAAGGTGCACGCGGCCATCGCCGCGGGCCTGCAGGCGGTCGCCGACGACCCGCGACTGATCCGCATCGCCTTCACCGAAGCCCAGCTCAACCCCGCCCTCAACGCACGCCGCACGGCGACGATCCGCGGCTTCGCCGCGCTGGTGCTGGCGACGGTGAACAAGCAACTCAGCCCCGAAAGCACCGGCGCCGCGGGCGCATACGGCGAGCTCGCCGCTATGCACCTCGTCGGCGGGCTGTACGAGACCGTGTACGGCTGGCTCAACGGAGCACTCGATCTGACCAGAGACGAGCTCGTCGACGAATCGACCGAGATCTTCCTCGCCGTCGTCGAGCAGATCCTGGGACCCGAAAGCCTCCTGAGGCGCCGGAGCTAGCCCGACGCCCCGATCAAGCGCGCGGCGCACTCCTACCGCCGCGCACGTGCTGACCCCTTTCGGACGCGAGCGCTTCGCGCCTCAGCCGCGATCGGCCGGGCAGCGAGTTCCGTTCCGCACGAGCGGTTTCCATTCTGTACGAACACATCGACGTTGTGCGAGTATGACTGACAAATTCTCTCATTCATTCTCACATTCATCGATTGCCCGGAGGTACCGATGGGGCAGCAAGAATCCCCGCACGTCCTGGTCGCGGGGGCGGGCCTGGCCGGATTGGCCACGGCGGTCTGGCTCGCGGAGACAGGCCACCGCGTCACCCTCGTCGAGAAGCGAGGACGCCTCGGCGGTCGCACGATCTCGTTCGAGGTGCCCGGTATCGAAGGCAGGGTCGACAACGGTCAGCACCTGTTCGCCGGTTGCTATGACGCGCTGCTGCGCTACGTCGATACCATCGGCACGCGCGAGCAACTCTTCTGGGACGCCCCGCCGTTCGCGATCAGGACCGGGCCCGACCGGCTGCTGACCCTGCGCGCGCCCGCCTGGCTGCCGGGCACGCTGCGCCGCGCCGTCGGGCTGTCCTGGATGGTGTGGCCACCGATCCCGCTGCGCGAACGGCCCGCTGCCCTGCGCACCTGGGCGCGGATCGCCCGCGCCGCGCTGCGCCCGGCACCGGAGCTCGACGACCTGACCGTCGATCGCTGGTTCAGGCAGATCGGTGCGCCGCAATCGTTGCGCGCGTTGGTGCTCGATCAGTTCGTCATCGGTCTGCTCAACGAGAAGACCGAGCGGGTGTCGGCCTCCCTGTTCGTCCAGACCCTGCACTGGATCGGCAAGCGCGCGCTGTCAGGGAACAGCAGGGCCGGTGACGCGGTCTGGCCGCGGGTGAGTCTGCACGAGTTGTTCGTCGCACCCGCCGAGCGCTATCTGAGGGCACACGGCGCGGAGATCGTCGTCGGTGCCGGAGTCACCGATCTCGAGATCGTCGACGACGGGCTCGCCGGTGTGCAGCTCTCCGACGGGCGGGTCATCGAGGTGGACGCGGCGGTTCTCACCTTGCCGCCGTGGTCGCTGACAACACTGCTCGATCGCGGCCGGCTCGGGCAGTACGACCACTTCACTCCCGTGCGCAAGATCGAGCCCGCCCCGATCTCGAGCGTGTATGTGTGGCTGGATCGTCCGCTCAGGATGCGCAGGCTCGCGGAGAATCTGCGCGACACCACCATCGAGTGGGTTTTCGACACCACGGGGATGCACGGCGTCGAGACCGAGGCAGGGCACTGTTACTCACTGGCCGTGAGCGCCTCGTGGGATGTCGTCCATCTACCCAATGCCGAATTCACCGCGGCGGCACTGCGATCGCTGGCCGAGCACTACCCCGAGTTCGCCGAGGCGCAGGTGCTGCGCACCCACGTCATCCATCAGCCGCAGGCGACCTTCTCGGCGCAGCCCGGTTTCGACGCGCTGCGCCTGCCACAGCGCACGCCGATCGAGGGCCTGTTCCTCGCGGGCGACTGGACCGAGACCGGCATGCCCTCGACGATGGAGGCCGCTGCCGAGAGCGCGGTCCGCGCCGTCGGCGCAGTCCACGAATATCTCGTCCCCCATACCGGCGACAGCAGAATTAAGTGACTCTCCATTCTAGGCACTGACGACTCAACATCCCTTGATTCCGGACTGAGACAGAAGTACATTGTGTCTCACGCGACCGCAGGTCTGCATGGGCGCAATGGAGCACATCCCTCCGGGAGGGTTGATGGATTACGACTGGTCAGCAGCTGATCTCTCCTTTCAAGACGAGGTTCGCACCTTTCTCGACGAGAAGCTGACACCCGATCTACGCCGTGCCGGACACTTGGCGACCAGCGTCTATCCGGATCACGAAGCCAGCATGAAGTGGCAGCACATTCTTCACGATCGCGGCTGGGCGGCACCGGCATGGCCGGTCGAATACGGCGGCTGCGACTGGAGCCTCACCCAGCACTACATCTTCGGCCGGGAACTGATGCAGGCCGGTGCGCCCGCGCTGTCGCCGATGGGCATCAGAATGGTCGCGCCCGCGATCGTCGCCTTCGGCACGACCGAGCAGAAGGCGTACTACCTGCCACGGATTCTCACCGGTGAGGTGTTCTTCTGTCAGGGGTATTCGGAGCCGGAATCCGGTTCCGATCTGGCATCGCTGACGATGGCCGCCGTCGACGACGGCGAGGACTTCGTGTGCACCGGAAGCAAGATCTGGACCACCCACGCGACCGAGGCGAATTGGATCTTCTGCCTCGTGCGCACATCGCGCGAGGGGAAGAAGCAGGAGGGCATCACCTTCGTGCTCATCGATATGACCTCGCCGGGTATCGAGATCCGCCCGCTGGTGATGACCTCCGGTGAGCAGGTGCAGAACCAGGTCTTCTTCGACGGCGTCCGAGTGCCGAAAAGCAATGTGCTCGGCCAGATCGACGACGGCTGGACCGTGGCGAAGTATCTGCTCGTACACGAACGTGGTGGGGCACTGTCGCCGATGTTGCAGGTGATGGCCCAGGAAGTCGCGACCGCGGCAGCCGGGCAGACCGGCCCGGACGGCAATCCGCTGATCGATGACGCCACCTTCGCGGCGAAGCTGGCCGAGGCACGGATTCGCACCGAGGTACTCGAGATCCTCGAGTACCGAACGCTGTCGGTACTGGCGCAAGGCAAGAACCCCGGCCCCGCCTCGTCGATGCTCAAGATCCTGGCCACCGAACTGAGCCAGAAGATCACCGAATTGGCACTCGAGGCAGCGGGACCGCGCGGGCGGGTGTACCAACCGCATGCGACGAAACCCGGCGGCCCGATCGCCGGATTCCAGCCACCGGCCGACGGCTACCGCAGCGGCGACGAGTGGCAGGCCGTCGCACCGCTGCGCTACTTCAACGACCGGGCAGGCTCGATCTACGCGGGCAGCAACGAAATTCAGCGAAATATTCTCGCCAAGGCAGCATTGGGGCTCTGATGGACTTCACCTTCACCAAAGAGCAAGAACTCCTGCGTGATTCGGTGGCCGGATTCCTCGGTGCCCGGTACGACCTGGAGCAGAGTCGGAGCGCGGTCAAGTCCGGCGCGGGGTGGCAGCCCGCGGTGTGGCGCGGTTTCGCCGAAGAGTTGGGCATCCTCGGTGCGACCCTGCCCGAGAATGTCGACGGTATGGGCGGTGGGCCGGTCGAAATGATGGTCATCGCCGAGGAACTCGGGCGTGCGCTCGTCGTCGAACCTTATGTCGACACGGTCATCATCGGGGCGGGTCTGCTGCAACGCTGCGGTGGGACGGCTGCCGATGCACTGGTGCGGCAGATCGTGGCCGGTACGGCGCGCACCGCGTTCGCCGCACTCGAGCCGACGTCGGGTCATGCGATGCACGATCTTTCGACGACCGCGCGCCGCGACGGCGATTCGTGGGTGATCGACGGCAGCAAGACCGTCGTGACCAGTGCGCCGTTGGCGACCCATCTGATCATCAGCGCGCGCACCTCGGGTGCCCGGCGCGACGAATCCGGCATCTCGTTGTTCCTCAGCGAGTTCGATGCGGCGAATCCGCCGGCCGGGGTCGAAATCCACTCCTACCGGACGATCGACGACCGGGTCGGTTCCGATATCACCTTCACCGAATTCCGATTGCCCGCCGCCGCACTGCTCGGAGCGGAAGGCCAGGCATGGTCGTCGATCGAGGCCACAGCCGACGAGGCGATCGCGGCGATTGCCTCGGAAGCGGTCGGATGCATGCGCAAGGTGGTGGCGGATACCGTCGAATACGCCAAGCAACGCCGGCAATTCGGTCAGCCGATCGGCAGCTTCCAGGTTCTGCAGCACCGCATGGTCGATATGCACATGGAGCTCGAGCAGGCGATCGCCGCAGCGTATCTGGCGATCCACGCACTGAACGCGGCACCGGCGGTTCGGGCGCGGGCGGCATCCGCGGCCAAGGTCACCGTCAGCCGTGCCGCTCGATTCATCGGCCAGAACTCCGTTCAGCTACACGGTGCGATGGGCATGACCGAAGAACTCGCCGTCGGCCACTACTTCAAGCGGCTGACCGCGATCGAGCACGAATTCGGATCCACCGACCACCACCTCGCTCGCTACGCCGAGCTGACGAGGCCATAGTCGTGACCAGCGGCGAAAGTTCGTCGCCGCAACCGGAGGACCCGGCCTCGAGCACGCCCGCGAAACCGGCGCGCGAGGATGTTGTCGACCTCGCGCGCCGGTGGTTCCTCGAGGGCCGCCGAATCGATATGCAACAGCTGGCCCGGACATCCGGGATCGGCCGCGCCACGCTGTATCGCTGGTGGGGAAGCCGGGAAGTCGTCATCGGTGAAGTGGTGTGGCGGATCATCGCGGAGGCGATCGGTCGCGTCGAGGCACGTGGCACGAGTGTGTCCGAGGATCCCGCCGGACGCTTCGTCCGCCACTTCGGCACCCTCGCGGATACGGTCCGCACCTTCGAACCGCTGACCCGATTCGTCGCCGACGACCCGGAATACGGCCTGCGCGTACTGACTTCCGGATACTCCGTCGTCCAGGGCCGAATGATCGACTGGGTCGCATCCCGACTGACCGACCTGCCCGATCTGGATCCGCGTATCGAAGTCCGCGATCTCGCCTACGCGATCGTGCGCGTCGGCGAAGCTTTCGTCTGGAGCGACATCATCACCGGCGACCCGCCACAGTCCGGCAAGGCCACCGCCATGGTCGAGCTGCTCGTGTCCGCCGCATCCGGCAAACGCTGAACCGAG
This sequence comes from Nocardia sp. NPDC055050, assembly GCF_053608345.1. Classification (NCBI taxonomy): domain Bacteria; kingdom Bacillati; phylum Actinomycetota; class Actinomycetes; order Mycobacteriales; family Nocardiaceae; genus Nocardia; species Nocardia sp. NPDC055050. The sequence goes on along the minus strand of NZ_JBSGVG010000038.1, from coordinate 60,247 downwards.
GAGTCGAATTGTCCTACAAAACCATCATTTACAGCGTTGATGCGGCTGTCGCCACCATCACGCTGAACCGTCCCGAGGCGCGCAACGGCTTCACCACCGCGATGGCCGACGAACTCGGCGCTGCCTTCACCGAAGCCGACCGCGACGACGCCGTTCGCGCGGTGATCTTCGCCGCCGAGGGACGTGACTTCTGCGTCGGCATGGATCTCACAGCGGACGGATCCGAGGAGGACGTCACCGATCCCGACTGGGTCGAATGGTCCACCCGGGTCGTGCGCCCGATGACCGACCTGAACAAACCCGTCATCGTCGCCATGCAGGGCGCCGCCATCGGTGTCGGCCTCTCCATGACCCTCGCCGCCGACTTCCGCCTTGCCGCAACCGATTCTCGCTTCGGTTTCGTCTTCGCCCGCCGGGGCCTGTTCCCCGAGGGTGGTTCGCTCTGGTTCCTGCCGCGCATCGTCAGCCTGGCCAAAGCCAAGGAGTGGATGATCACCGGCCGCGTTTTCGGCGCCGACGAGGCCCTCGCCGCAGGCCTGGTCACCAGCCTGCACGCCCCCGAAGACCTCCTGCCCGCCGCTCGGGCCCTTGCCGCGGAACTGACAACCCAGGTCGCCCCCGTCTCCGTAGCCGCCATCCGTCGCGGGCTGGTCGCCATGTCCGGCGACAAGACCCCCGACGACGTCTTCGCACTCGACGCCCGCCTCATCTCCTACGCTTTCTCCAGTGCCGACCTCCGCGAAGGCATCATGTCCTTCCTCCAGAAGCGCCCACCTCGCTTCACCGGCACTGTGGCCACCGAACTCCCCCACCTCGACGATTGGCTGTCCTGAACTGGCGCAGCTGCTTCGGCAGGCTGTCCCGCCCGGCTGAGGACTGTCCCCGGCCGGGACAGCGGGCATTTTTGTTCGTAAAGTTCATGATTGTGTCACCGAACTCGAATACCGCGGCTGTGGCCGGGGCGCTGTCCTTACTGACTGTGAGACTCGATCGCCTCCTGCGCCTGCATCACACCGACCAGCCGATCTCGTTGGTCCAACGCTCAGCGCTCACCACCCTCGTCCGCGACGGCGCCATGTCCTCGGGCGCGCTCGCCGTCAAAGAAGGAGTGCGGCCGCCATCGATGACGCGCACGATCAACGCGTTGGCCGCGCTGGGACTGATCGAGCGCAGACCCCACCCGTCCGACGGCAGGCAGGTCGTCGTCGCGGCCTCGCGATCGGGCCGGTCACTGCTGACCGACAAAGTCTCGGCTCGTGATGCCTGGCTCGCCGGGCAGTTGAGCAAGCTCTCCGACGAGCAGGCCACCCTGCTGAGGCAGGCCGTGGTGATCATGAGCCACATCGGCGAGGCGGAACCCCTTCCTGAATGATCGTCTCGCCAGGGCGTGATGGACCGGTCGGCTCGCCTCGAGCTCACCGGCCACGGCGATGTCAGGCGGCCGTCGTGGCTGGATCCGCCTCAGATCCGGCGCATGAAGGCGAGCGTGTAGTAGACGTTGTCGATGTTGCGCTCGACCACGCTGACCAGTTGCCACCCCTGCGATTCGAGCATCTCGACACCGTTGAGCAGGTGCACGACAGGTTCGAAGATCGCGCGCTGATACGCGGCCGAACCGAACACAAAGCCGCCGGTCTGCGGTGAGCTCAGCACCAGGTTGCGACGCGGATAGGACCGCAGGTCCACCGCACCGTTCAACACGGCGATGACATCGAAAACAGGCCCGGGCGCAGGAGCATTCACGCCCTCATCGTCCTACACCCACCGGGCGCCCGGCACCTTTCGTACCACCACGACCGAACGCGGAGATCGTTCTCGCCGTGACCTATCCGCGCGAGGCAACGGTTTCGGCGGTCTTGTCGGTGCGGCGTCTGCCCGGCGCCCACACGGCGATGAGTACGGCCGCCCCGATGGTCAGGAATCCCAGCACGGTCGCGGACTCCTGCATGCCGTGGATGAACGCGGACTTCGCGAAATCGCCGAGCTGCTGCGCGGGCGGGCCCACGCGCTCCACCACCTCGAGCGCGGCCGCGAGCGAGTCACCGACCGGTTCACGCGCGGCCTCGGGGAGGCTGGGCAGGGCGGGGGCGATGCGCTCGCCGTAACCCGCCGCGAGCACGCTGCCCGCGATCGCGATGCCGATGGCGGCACCGATTTCACGGGCGGCATCGTTGACCGCCGCGGCTACACCGTGCTTCTGCACGGGGGTGCCGTCGACGATCGCCGCTGTCGCCGGCGCGGTGGACAATCCGATCCCCGCGCTCATCAGCAGCAACGGGCCGAGGAGGTCCCCATAGGAAGTGTGCGAATCTACTTGCGCGATCATGAGCATCGCGACCCCGATCGCCAGCAAACCGGCAGAGGCGGGGATTCGCAGGCCAACCCGTTCCGCCACCCTGGGCGCGATCACGGAGATCACCACCATCGGGATGCCCATGGGAGCGAGCGCGAGTGCCGACATCAGCGGACGGTAGCCCAGAATCAGCTGAAAGTACTGCACGACCAGCATGAACAGGCCGAAGGTGACCAGGAACTGCACCGTCACTATCGCGGTGCCGCTGCCGAAGCCCCGGTGCGCGAAGAGCCGGATATCGATCAACGGGTGCGCGACCCGTCGTTCGATAGCGACGAAAGCTGTTGCCACGGTCAGCCCTGCAGCGGTCGCGCCGATCACTATCGGATCGAGCCAGCCGCGTACGGGCACCTCGATCGCCGCGACCACGATCGCACCGATCGCCACGGCGCTGGTGACCGCACCGAGCGGGTCCATCGCGGACCTCGAGGTGTCCACCGACTCGGGCAGTGTGAAGGCTGCCACCGCGAGCATCGCGCCCGCGACCGCCATCCCGGCGAAGATCGAAGCCCAAGACCAATTTTCGATCAGAACGCCCGAACCGAGGATGCCGAGGATCGCGCCGACGCCCGCGACACCGGCCCACAATCCGACCGCGCTGCTCCGCCGTTCCTCCGGAAATCCGGCGGTCAGCAACGACAGCGTGGACGGCATCACCAGCGCCGCGCCGACTCCTGTCACGACCCGCGCGACGATCAGCCACGTCGGGCTGTCGAGCAACAAGGGAGCCGCTGAAGCGAACGAGAAGATGACGAGCCCCGTGACGAGAACGACGCGCCTGCCGTACCTGTCACCGATCGCACCCCCTGGCAGGACGAGGCAGGCCAGCGCCAGCGTGTAGCCGTCGACAATCCAGGTGAGTTCGGCCTGGCTCGCCCCGGTGTCGGCCGCGATCTCCGGCAACGCCGTATACAGCGCGGCCATCGACGAGGTGACGAGAACTACTGCGAGACAAGACAAGGTGAGCAGCCAATGCTGGGCCGCGGACAATCGGTCGCGTCCGGGGGGAACCATCGGGCCTCCGCTACTGTCAGTATCGCTTCGCTACTATGTGTAGCATAAGTATCTGACGGGAGGTAGACCGTGGGAAAGGTCCACCGGCAGAGGAATACTGGACGATATGAGCGGAACTGACGCCGCCGAGGTCGACCCACGCCGGGTGCGCTCACGCGCCCGGCTACTCGATGCGGCCTCCGCGCTCCTCCAGGACGGCGGCGTGGAAGCGGTCACCGTCGAGGGCGTGACCAGGTTGTCCAAGGTCGCCAGAACCACCCTGTACCGGCATTTCGACAACGCGATTCAGCTACGCGCCGCCACCATCGAACGGCTGCTGCCGTCGGCCCTGGAGACCCCGCCCGAAGGCCCGCTGCGCGAGCGCCTCATAGCCCTATTGGAACGCCAGGCCGAGGCGATTCGAGACACGCCACTGCAGGTGTCGACCTTGGCGTGGCTGGCGACCGGCTCGGACCACAACGCCGACAACGCGGCCGTCAGCTCGCTGCGCCAGCGCATCATCGACCACTATCGGGTGCCGTTCGACCAGGTGCTCGATACCCCCGAGGCCCACCGGCAACTGGGCGAATTCGACACGTACTTCGTACTGTCGCAATTGGTCGGGCCACTCGTTTTCGCGAAGCTCATCGGTCTACGCGCATCGACCCCGCAGGATTGCGCTCGGATCGTCGACGACTTCCTCGCGGCGCGCGCCGAGACTCCTCCGGCGTCCTGAATCCCGCCTGCGCGCCACCATCATTCGCACCACCGTCGACGCAGTCCACCCGGCTGTGCTGCCGATCGCCGGGACCGGCAGCACGACATCACAGATCCGATGTCAGCGAGTTGCCCTCGGAAATCGTGCCGCAACTCGATCCAGCGGCCTCGCCGGCGAAGCGCGCATCGATCCACGAGACAGCGCCGACACTCCACGCAGCCAAGGTCGGGATGTGGCTGAGCTCGTCGTATTGCCGGTATTCGATGAAGGGGTTGCCGTCCGCGCAGTACCGGCGGGCGAGGCTACGGACATCTCCGGCGACCATGACGCCGTCACCGGCGCCGACCGTCGGCTTGCTCCCGTCCGTACCTTCCATGACCCCGTTGGCACCCTGGGCGATGTAGAGCGGGATGGTCGGGGTCGGCGCGTTCGCGAGGTTGACCTTCTCGACCGCTTCCACCAGGGGCGCAACACTATTGGGGTCGGCGTACTCGGGCTTGACCATCTGCTGCCACGACAGGCCGGGATACTGGAACAGCACGTTGGCGATCGACGCGGACCGCAGTGCGGCGACGACCTGCGCGCCGTACGCACTCAGGTAGGGCGAGAAATCGAGGTCATAGGAGCGGGCGACACCGATGACCGCCATCGCGGCGACACCGGACCAGCCGACGCTGCCGCTGACATAGCGCAGGTTGTGCGCGGGATTGACCAGCAGACCGCCCTGGGTCGCGCCGACGAGCGCGGCGTTCACGTCGGGGGCGTAGTCCGGCGCCAGCGCCGCGGCCCAGTCGGTCGCGATCGCGCCGCCGGAATAGCCGACCAGACCGATCCGTGTCTGCGCCGTGAGCCCGGTGGCCTCCGAACGGACCGCCGCGCGGATCGAGTCGAGTGTGTTCATGCCGTACTCGGGCCCCGTCGCGAAATTCGCTTGCTGCCCTTCGGTATCGGCGATGATCACCGTGTAGCCGCGCGCGAGGAGGTCCGCGATCACCGCGGCCTCCGAGGTCAGCACCATACCGCCGAAGCTGACGTCACCGGCGATCGAGCGTGAGGGTCCGTGCTCCGGGTCGAGCGAGTCATAGAAGGACTGGTAAGCGACCGCCCGAGTCGGATCCACTCCACCGGGCGGGATCAGGATCGAGGTGACGTTGGCACTCGGCCGATACCGGGCATCGGTGGTCCGGTACAGCAATTGCACCGCGGTGATCGGCGTGGGGATGCCGACGAGGTGATAGGTCGTGGTCCGGCTGTCGAGGACAGCTCCGGGCGCGAGGCCGGCCAGCGGCGTGTCGTCGCGGTAGCTGTAGAACGGGTCCGATGCCGCAGAGACCGGTGGCGCGAACACTGTGGTCGAGGCGAACGCGACCGACAGCGCGGCGATCGCCGACATCATCGGGGCGACCGAGCGTGCATTCTTCAAGAATTTCCCCTGAAATCTGATACCGCCACCGGATGAAATCCAGCAGCCATTCGAACGAGGCCGAGTACGGGATAGACACGAATTCCCGACCACAACCGGACACGAGTATCCGGTTGCTGGAACGTATTGTTGACGAAATGGCCCCGCTCCGTCAAGTACTCGAGTTCTAGTCACACAGGGCGTGCAGCAACAGGCCCCGGCATTTGCCCGCCACCGATGCCCGTTCACATTCCGGCGTCTTGTTCAGCAGCGCACCCAGCATTCCCACGGCGAGGAAGATCTCCTCGGCGGTGACGCCCCGGCGCACACTGCCACGACGGCTGTCGTCGGCGAGTTTCTCGTCGAGCAAGGCGTACAGGCGGGCGATGATGCCCACCAGGCGCGGGTCGCTGCTGTCCGCGACACGGAACAGATCGAACAGCACAGCAACCTCGACGATTTGGTCGAAGATCTCCGCCAGCAGCTCGTCCAGCGTCGAGTCGACATTGGCGACCATCGACTCCAGCTGGCCGAGATTTTCCTCGAAGACCGCGAGGATGATCGCCTCTCGGTTCGGAAAGTGCCGGTACAGGCTGCCTTGACCGACGCCCGCCGTCCGCGCGATCAGGTTCAGCGGAACGTCCAGGCCGTGTTCGGCGAATGCGGCCTTCGCCGCGACGAGCAGGGCGAGACGATTCTCCGCGGCGGCAGCAGGTCCCCTGTTGGTACGGCGCGGCGAGCTCATCCGGCCAACGTTACCCATCGGCCGATCCCGTCCGGCACCGAACGGCGCCGGACGCCGCTGTCGATGGGCGCGCCCGAGCTCCGTCGACGCGCGCCCATCACCTGAAGAATTGTTGAATCAACAATTCGAAGAATTGAGCCGACGCCAGACAGCTTCCGGCACCACACTGTACGGAATTCATACGCGGCCCGGCGTTGACCTATTCGAATCTAGCAGCGAAACCCTGCCTTACCAAACGAATGTCAGACATTTGTCCGCCGTTCCAACCGCGAATGCGCGATTGGTACGCCCCCACAATCTCTACCCGCCTTCCATCGCGGACCGGGAAACATCCGGACACAACAGTCCGGTTGCGCTAAGGTGCACCTATGCCGGCTTCCGCTCCCTCCGACAGCACATCCGGGCGCCGCGCGCGGCCGACCCAGCGCGACCACCACCTGACCGTGCGGTGAAGACGGCGATCCCGCGCACGCAACGCCACGTCCGCGAGCCGATGCCCGCGTCCGCGGAGGACACGGCGCCGGCCTTCGAATGGCTCACGGCTTTCGCACTGCGGATGCGATCCGAGGCCGAGTCCGAGCCGATCCTGTCCGCCGTCGACTCCGCGATCCAGGAGACCTTCCCGCACTACCTCGCCGACGTCGAAGTCCATCGAGAAGTCCGGGCGGCCACCAGAGCCCACTGGTTGGGCTTCCTCGCGGTGATCGGGCGCACGCAGTTCGAGGCGCGGCCACCCGCCGAGGCAGTGAACGGCGCACGGACCGTGGCCCGCCGCGGCTACGGCGTGGACATGCTGCTCAAGACCTACCGCGCAGCGCAGCGGGGGTTGTGGCGATACATCACCCAGGTGCTGCACCAGCAGATCCCCGATCCCGAACTGCGCGGGGCTGTCCTGGTCATCTTCTGGGAGCACAGCACCCTGTGGCTCGATACCTGCCTCGACGGCATCGTCGCCGCCTACATGGACGAGCGTGAGCACCACACCCGCAATTCCGATGCCCAGCGCACAGAGATCGTGCAGGCCATCTTGCGCGGGGAACCGGCACCACCGGCCGATTCGCCCGACAAACTCGCACACTCGATGGACAACGTCCATGTCGCGCTTGTTCTCTGGACCGACCCCGAGGTGCCGGCGCGATACGCCACCGGTCTGCTGCGTGACTACGCGGCCCAGATCGCGCGCGCACTCGGGGCGCCCCCTCCGCTCCTGATCAGCAGCGGCGTCCACGGTTTGTGGGCCTGGATTGCGACGTCGCATCTCCCGGACATCGCCGCGGTGGCGCCGCCGCCGAGCGCACACCTTCACCTCGCGCTCGGCACCCCCCGCCCCGGTGTGGCGGGCTTTCGGCGAAGCCATCTGGAAGCCTGTGCCGCTCAGCGGATCGCGACCAGCGCACAGAATTCCGGCGCGGTCACCGCCTACCAGGACATCGACCTGGTCTGCCTGCTCACCGGCGACGGAGACATCGAGTCCGTGCGCGCGCTCATCGAACGCGAACTCGGGCAACTGGCCGATCGAAGCGAGCAAGGCGCCCGTCTCCGCGACACCGTGTTCGAATTCCTCTGTGCCGGAGGCAATATCGACGCGGCCGCGAGCCGGCTCGGCGTGCACGGCAATACCGTCCGGTACCGGCTCAAGCAGGCGGAGCGCCGGTTGGGTCATCCGATCGAGAGCCGACGGGTCCACCTCGAGCTGGCGCTGCGCTGCCTCGAAGTCTATGGCGAGCAACTACTTCCAGCACCGTAGCCTCGCGAACGACGGGCGGGCGGGTCGATACGACACCGCCCGCCCGTTCTCGTTCGCGTCCCTTGCTCAGATCACGACACCCACATCGGTGCGCACCAGGACATCCATCGCGCGTTCGGCGATCGCGGCGATGGTCATGGACGGGTTGCAGGCCGCGGTGTTGCCGGGCATGAGGGCGCCGTCGAGCACGTAGAGGCCGCGCTGACCGCGCACCCGACCGTCCAGATCGCACACGCTGTCCATGTTCGCGCCGCCGAGCGGGTGCCAGGTGGACGGGAAGACCGCGTTGGTGTCGAGCACCTGCGCGCCCGGTCCCGCGATCCGCCGCACGGCGGGGTCGATGTGGCCCACCTGGATAGCCTGGTCGCCGTCGGAGGGCCAGCGCAGTGTCGCGACATCCGAGCCCGTGTCGTAGACGAATTCGCCGCGGCTCTCGCTCACGCCGTAGCCGACCAGCATGGTGCTGCCCGCGTCCATCGACAGCGGCGGCAGCGACGCCTGGATCACCGTGAACGCCGAGTGCGGATCGTCCCAGTTCTTGCTGCCGTAGACGACCGGACCGCCCTGCGCGGTACCGAAACCCGCCGCCGGATCGCGCCAGACATAGATGCGGTCGGCATTGGTGCCCCAGCCCTTGCCCAGTTCGTCCGGCAGATCCGGGATCGCGCCCGTGGCGCCGGCCCGCACCAGCAGGCGGGTGGTGTTGAGGCTGCCCGCTGCGAGCACCAGGGTGCCCGTGGTGATGATCTTGTTCTCCTGAACAACGCCCGCGGTGTCGAGACGGTCGACCCGCACCACCCAGCGACCGTCGGGCGCCCGCTCGATGTCGGTGACCTCGTGCAGGGTCTGCACCTCCACCTTCCCGGTTGCCTCGGCGGCCGCGACATAGGTGACGTCGACGGTGTTCTTGCCGCCGTTGTTCACGCCCATCGCACCGTCGCCGTTGGTGTAGGACGGTTTCATCTCCCCACGCAATTCGGCCAGCGCGTAGTTCCAGTCGATCGGCATCGGGATCTTCGACAGCGGCATCCCTGCCCCGCGCACCCGATCGGCGAAGACCCGTGCGGCCGCGTAGGGCGCGCTGTCGACCAGCTCGTCCGGCGCGGTGGCGAGGCCGAGCATGCGCGCGACGCGGGGGTAGTACACCTGGTCCATCTGCTGCCAATTCAGCCCGGCCGGGAAGTGCGTTTCGAACACCTCGCGGGTCGGCTGGAGCGACATGCCCTGATACACCAGTGATCCGCCACCGAGACCGGCCGCGCACAGCGCCGTCATCCCGCTGCCCGAGACAGCTTCGACCAGTCCGGTGTAGGGCTCGAACAGCAGTGGCGTACCGAACAGCGTCGGACTGGAGCGATGCCAGAGCAACCGCTTGTCGGGCTGGGTGGCATGCGGGAAGGTCTCCGCGTTCGGCCCGGTGACCCAGCGCTTCCCGCGCTCGAGCATCAGCACCGGCACCCCGGCCTGGGCCAGTCGTAGCGCGGTGACGCCGCCGCCGAAGCCGGAGCCGATCACCACCACCCTGCGTTCCTCCCTGGTCAGCGGGACACCACCGGTGCGGGCGGCTGGCCCGTTCTCCGCGGCGGCGGCACGCGACGATGCGAGCAGCAAGCCCGCGGCGGCGGCGCCACTGAACAGGGAACGGCGGGTCATCGTAGACATAGCGGTACCTTCATCGTGTCGTTGTCCGGGCACGGGTCAGACCCCGCGCCGGTTCAGCAGGAGGGACATCAGCCCGATTTCCTGCCCCTGGGTGCGCACCATCTCGCGGGCCGAGCGGTCGACCTCGCCTCCGGTGAGCAGCGCATCGGCAGCGGCGGCCATCTCGACCCCACCGGCGTGATGGCGCCGCATCAGCCGCAGGAAAATGATCTCGGCCTGTGTTCCGCGCGCGACGGAAAGCTCGTCCAGTTCGGCGGCCGAGGCAGTCCCCGGCATCGTCCGGTCCGTCTCGGTGCCCGAATGCCGGTGTGACTGTTCGGCATCCGGCATCCACGCCATCCGGCGCGGATTGACAACCGGTGCGCCGGCCAAGCGGAGCCAACCGAGCAGCATGCCCAGTTCGGTGCGCTGGCTGTCGGCGATCTGCCGGGCCAGACCGACGACGAACGGATCAGCGTCGGCGTCGAGCCGCTGGGTGAGCACCAGTGCCTGGCCGTGATGGGCCACCATGTCCTGAACGAAACCGACCTCGGTTTCGCTCAGAACCGCCGGTGCGGTGGCGCCGGCGGGCAGCACGGGCCGCAGCGCCGCGCCCATCGCGAGCAGCAGCAGGGCGAGCGCACCGAACGCGGCGAAGCGGAATCCGCTGCGCCTGATCATGATCCGGTGGTCGAGTTCTGGTCGGACGGCGGGGTGTAGACCTGCGGCGAGAGTTCGAGCGCCAGAAATCCATTGTCGGCGCAGGTGGTCCAGAGCTGATTTCCGCGCCATTCCGGCGGCGAGAAGCACCAGTCGGTCGACAGGTCCCCGACGGCCGCGCCGGTCCGTTCGCTCAGCGCCTGCTCCGGATCGAATTCGCCCCGCAGGATCGCCTGCGCGACAGAGGGCGCCGACAGTAGCGGCAGACCGATGATCGAGGCCAGCGCGTGCGATGAGTTCGACAGCGCGAAATGTTCTCCGGTGCGGGCGGGCGGGTTGAAATAACCGATCTCGCTGACCTTTCCGGGATCACGCACGTCGAAGACGCGGATTCCCGACGAGGTCCAGCCGCAGGCCAATGCCGTGGGATCGACGGGCCGGTCGGCCGCGCAGTAGTGCGCGTCGTAGGAGAACAGCGACCCACCCCCAGCTGAAGCGAGCAGCGAGTCCTGATGTTCGGGCTGGTTGATCTCGAGCTTGATCGAGCCGGAGATCCGCGGATGCCGCTCGTCGGAGACATCGATGAGTTTCACCCCACCGGACCCGGCTTCGTCGACGGCGAACACATGGGGCACTCCCCCGTATGTCACCGGAACGGTGTGCTGTGTCGCCCAGCCGTCCGACCAGGTCAGGTCGGCGAGCTCGGGCACCTGCGGTGCGAGGTCACGCCGCTGGACCGCGCTGATGTCGAGGATCTTCATCCCGCCGAGGTTGTTCGCCAGGTAGAGGCGGTTGCCGTCCGGGGAGACGCCGACCCCGTGCATGGACAGCCCGGGCAGGCCCTGCCACACCACTCGCGGATTCGCCGGGTCGGTCAGGTCGACCGCGCTGAGCAGGCCGGGCGCTGTACCCGAGCTCCAATAGGTGCGACCGTCCGGAGAGAAACCGCCCTCATGAGCGGTGATCGGCAGCGGCAAGGACGGATCGGTCCCGGTGCCCTGGTTGAGCAGGCGCGGATGTGCGCAGTCGCTGATGTCGTACACCGACAGCAGACCCGCGCCGGTCAGGAAGGGCACGCCCGCGCCGACCAGCAGTTTGCGAGTCTTGTTGACCTTCAAACTCTCCCAGGTTCCCGCCAGCATCGCGGGCTCGGTCAGTGTGGCGGTGTGCACGGGTGCGGCCGGGTCGCGTACATCGATGACCTGCACGCCGGCGTCGGGGCCGAGTAGGTCACCGGGAAAGAATGTGCCGACGTAGGCGCAGTGGTCGAAGGTCACCGAGGTGATGCCACCGCCCCGGCCGCCCGCGGCACCGAGTAGCCGGATGTTGCACCGGAATCCGTCCCGAGAACGACCGCTGTCACGGTCGGCGGCGGGAACGTCACCCTGTAGCCCGGATTCAGGGGCCGAGCCGGGCAGGCAGTCGGCGCGGGTCGCGGGCGGCGCAGAATGCGCGGTCACCGCGCCCATCGACACCAGGAGCGCGGCGGCCAGTATCAGTCCGGCGCGCCGATGCGCACGGGCAGAAAAAGTGATCATGAGTGCTGTCGTCGCCCCGATCAGAGGCGCCTTTCTCGAGTAGTAACCGTGTTACTGGTCGCAGACGGTACCACTCGAGAAGCGCCGGGAAACGGAATCCGGCGAATCGGTTCAGCGCACCCGGTCGCGCCGCTCCCCCTCGACTTCACGCAGGAACGACTCGATGAGATCGACGACGTCCGCGTGGCCGGTGTCGACGTCGAAGGCTTCCTCCATCCGCAGGAAGCGGGAGATACTCGACATCAGCAACACCAGGGCGCCGGGCGTGTAGCCGGCCGCGCTCGCGCCGTAGCCGGCGAGGATCTCGGCCACGGCGTCGAGTTGAAGCGAGCGGAATCGGCGCGAGGAATCGGCGATCTCGGCCCGGATCGCCTTCCGGTGGTTTGCCAGCGCGACGAATTCCATGGTCAGTGCGGTGTGCGACTGGTCGTGAATGGAGTCCCACAGCGCCCAGAGCGGCTGGGCCGATTCCAGCGCCCGTAGCTGACGTTCGTAGCTACGATCGGCTCCTCGCCGGAACAGTTCGACGAACAAGTTGTCCATGTTGCCGAAGTAGTAGTAGACGAGCGCGGGATTCACCCCGGCCCTGGTACCGAGACGCCGGGAACTGACGGCGGCGTAGCCCTCCTCCAGCATGATGCGCTCGGCCGCGTCCAGCAGCGCGGAGCGGGATGTGGAGTTCTCGGCGTCAGAGCTGTGCTCGGGCTTCACATGGAGACCTGTCTGTCGTGCGACAGGCGCTGTGGTCTGTCGCGTGGATCGCGGTTCATGGTCAGACAGCGCCCAGCGGTGTTGGGGTTCACCAGTTTACGGCCGTGCGGGGCCGCGATCGCTGACAAGGCCGGTTCACGAATCGGACTCTTGACAGTGGTGAGCGCCGTCACGTATATCTTAATCACTCGCTCAAATTGAGCACTCGATTAATAAAGGAACGAGCCTTCTCGGCCATTCCTGCAGCCCACCGACGGCTGGTCCATCGCGACCCACCCCATCCCTGGAGGATGTGCCTCCCCCGCGCCGACCACGGCGCCATCCCGCACTGGGATCCGGCGACGGCCCACCTTGCCGACGAGCAGAGGAACACGGATATGAGCAACACAGCCACAACGGCCTCGGCGGCGGTAGGCGGCCGGTCACCAGCTCGGGTTGCGGTGGTCACCGGCGGCGCCTCCGGTATGGGCCTGTCGATCTGCGTGGCGTTCGCCGCTTCCGGACATCGGGTCGCGGTCCTCGATGTGGACGGCGCGGCCGCGCAGCGAGTCGCCGAACAGTTGCGCGCGACCGGCGCGACGGCGATGGCCTGCGCGGTCGATGTCACCGATCGCGACGCGGTCCGGGAGGCGATCGGCAAGGTCCGGGTCGAGTTCGGCGCGATCGAAATCCTCGTCACCAGTGCGGGTTCCGTCGATTTCGCGCCGTTCACCGACATCACGCCACAGGCGTGGAACCGCGTTGTCGACGTGAACCTGAACGGGGTGTTCCACTGCGCGCAAGCCGTTGTGCCGGACATGGTCGCGGCCGGATGGGGTCGTATCGTGACGATCTCGTCGTCGAGTGCGCAGCGCGGCTCGCCGGGCATGGTGCACTACACCGCGTCCAAAGGCGCTGTCCTTGCGATGACCAAGGCATTGGCGCGCGAGTACGCCGCCGCCGGTATCACGGTCAATACGATTCCGCCCTCGGGCATCGATACGCCCATGTCGCGCCAGTCGCAGGCGGCGGGCCATCTGCCCGCGAGCGCCGTGATGGCCGCGGCGATCCCGGTCGGGCACTTGGGAACCGGCGAGGACATCGCCGCCGCGTGCGTCTTCCTGTGCTCGGACCAAGCCGGCTACATCACCGGGCAGGTCCTCGGCGTGAACGGCGGGTCGGTGATATGAACCTGTCCGCCGCCGCTCGACTGGTGCCCCTGCCGGTCCGGGAGTGGGACGAGAAGACGCGCGCGATGTTGCGCGGACACGTGAAATCGGCCGATCGGTACCTCTCCGGAGCACCCGATGCCCCGGCGATGCCGGGCGTCCTGGGCGTGCTGGCCCATCACCCCGAACTGGCCGGTGCGTGGTTGGCCTACAACGGTCTGCTGATCGAGCGTCCCACCGTGGACCCGCGTGAGCGCGAACTGGTGATCCTGCGGGTCGCCTGGCGCAGCGAGTCGGATTACGAATGGGCACAGCATGTTCGGATCGCCACGTCGCTCGGCGTCGACTCGGAGCAGATCGAGGCGGTGCGCTACGGACCGCAGGCACCGGTGTGGTCGCCGGTGCAGCGCGCACTGCTGGCGATGACCGACCAACTGCTGGATCGACATCGCGTCGACGACGCCGTCTGGGCCCAGCTCGAACTCCATTTCGACAGTCGGCAGCTGATCGAGCTGCTGTTCGTCGCCGGCTCCTATCTGTGCCTGGCGATGGTGTTCAACAGCGTTGCCCTGCAACCGGACCCCGAACAGGAGGAACGATCATGAGCAAAGTCGTCCACGAACCGGCCGCGCCCCATCGATGGCCGAGACCGCCCGAAGGCACCTGGACTCAGCACTATCCCGAGCTCGGAACGTCGATGATGTCGTTCGAGGATTCGGTGTCGCCAGAATTCTTCGAACTCGAGCGCGAGGCCATTTTCAAGCGCGCCTGGCTCAATGTGGGTCGGGTAGAGCAAGTGCCGAAGACCGGGAGCTACTTCACCAAGGAACTCGATGTGGCGCGCGCGTCGATTGTCGTGGTGCGCGACCGCGACGGCGCCGTCAACGCGTTTCACAATGTGTGCCGCCATCGCGGAAACAAGCTGGTCTGGAACGAATTTCCCAAAGAAGAGACCTCGGGAACATGCCGCCAGTTCACCTGCAAGTATCACGGTTGGCGCTACGGCCTCGACGGGTCACTGAACTTCGTCCAGCAGGAGAACGAGTTCTTCGACCTCGACACAACGCAGCTCGGCCTGAGTCCGGTGCACTGCGACGTGTGGGCCGGCTTCATCTTCGTCAACCTCGACGCCACGCCCCGGCAGACACTGCGAGAATTCCTCGGCCCGATGATCACCGATCTGGATGGCTACCCATTCGACAAGATGACCGAATGGTACGAATTCAGCGCCGACAACCAGAGTAACTGGAAGTTGTTCGCCGACGCGTTCCAGGAGTACTACCACGTGCCCGGACTGCACTCGCAGCAGGTTCCCAGCGCGGTGCGCACCCCGGGCAAGGGTTTCGAGTGCGCGCATTTCCAGGTCGACGGCCCACACCGGATGGTCTCCACCGGCGGCGCGCGACGCTGGACGATGCCGCCGGAGTTCATGTATCCGATCGAACGGGTGACCCGTAGCGGCCTGGTCGGCCCGTGGGAGTCGCCCGAGCTGGGCGAGCTGCCCAAGGGCTTGAATCCCGGCCGGATCGAGCCGTGGGGTATCGACAACTTCCAGATCTTCCCCAATATCGAGATCCTCATCTACCGCGGCTGGTATCTGCTTTACCGCTATTGGCCGACCTCCTACCATTCCCACCGGTTCGAGGGAATGTTGTGCTTCCAGCCCGCGCGCACGGTCCGTGAACGGGTCGAGCACGAGGTCGCCTCGGTCGTGTTCAAGGAGTTCGCGCTCCAGGACGCGGGCATGCTCACCGGTACCCAGACCGCGCTGGAATCGGCGTATCGCACCGCCGGCCTGACCCACTTCCCGGTCAATGATCAGGAAATCCTGGTGCGCCACTTCCACAAGGCCGTCGCCGACTGGGTCGACGTCTACCGGCACGATCTCGCCGGGGCCGATGCGCGATGACATCGACCACGCTGCCGCCCGCCTTCGCCGACCTCGAACGGTTCGCCGTCGACTGGTGCCTGCAGACCGAAGCCGAGCGCTACGCCCGCCGCCTGGCCAGTCCCATGCAGGAATTGATCGACTTCTACGACGCGTGCTTCCCGCGCGTCGAGGACGCCCTCTCCTACTGCGACAAGTTCTCGCTCGAGGAATTGCCCGAGGACGCGATACACCTGCTGCACCTGGTGTATTCGCTGGTCATGGTCGCGATGGCCGTCGAGATCTTCCAACAACCCAAGCCCGTCGACAGCGCCGACGCCGAACTCGCGCGCGTCAGCGCTCCCTGGCCGTAGGACACGAAGGAACTTTCATCATGACGATTACCATCGAGAAACTCGGCCAGGCCGTCGGAGCCGAGGTCATCGGCGTTCGGCGCGCGCAATTGCTCAGCGACAGCAGCGTCGCCGCGACCGTGATGTCGGCCCTCGAGGAGAACGGAGTGCTGGTCTTCCGGGACCTGCATCTGGACCCCGAAACCCAGGTGGCGTTCTGCCGCACGCTCGGACAGGTGGACACCTCACCCGGGCACCATCCGGTGGAGGGCATCTATCGGGTCAGCCTCGACACCACCAAGAACTCGTCGGCGAGCTATCTGCGCGCGACCTTCGACTGGCATATCGACGGCTGCACGCCCGAAGACGACGCGTACCCGCAGATGGCGACCGTGCTCACCGCCAAGGCCGTCGCCGCCGTCGGCGGTGAGACCGAATTCGCCAGCACCTACAAGGCTTTCGACGACTTGACCACCGAGGAGCAGACGTCGCTGCGTTCCTTGCGCGTGGTGCATTCGCTCGAGGCGTCGCAGCGCGGGGTGAATGCGGACCCGACGCCCGAACAGCTGGTGGCGTGGCGCCGACGTCCGGTCAAGGAGCACCCGCTGATCTGGACCCACAAAACCGGACGGCGCTCGCTGGTTCTCGGCGCGTCGACCGATCACGTGGTCGGAATGCCCGCCGACGAGAGCCGGGCCCTGCTCGACGGACTGCTGAACCGCTGCACCGCACCCGACCGTGTCTACCGCCACACCTGGGCGGTCGGGGACACGGTGATCTGGGACAACCGCGGTGTCATCCATCGCGCCGCGCCCTACCCGTCGGGTTCCGCGCGAGAGATGTTGCGCACCACGGTGCTCGGTGAAGAACCGATCGAATAGTCCACCGATACCGCTTTTCAGGAGTACATCATGGCTCGTTGGCCCAAGCCCGCAGAGGGTAGCTGGACCCAGCACTACCCCGAACTCGGCACCGCGCCGATGTCCTACGAGGACTCGATCTCGCCGGAGTTCTTCGAACTCGAGCGCGACGCGATCTTCAAACGCGCCTGGCTCAATGTCGGTCGCATCGAACAGCTGCCACGCACCGGCAGCTATTTCACCAAGGAAATCCACGCCGCGCACTCCTCGATCATCCTGGTCCGCGATCGCGACGGCAGTGTCAACGCCTTCCACAACATCTGCCGGCATCGCGGAAACAAGCTGGTGTGGAACGAGTTTCCCCGCGAGGAGACCTCCGGCACCTGCCGCCAGTTCACCTGCAAATACCACGGCTGGCGCTACGGACTCGACGGCGCGCTGACCTTCGTGCAGCAGGAGAGCGAGTTCTTCGACCTGGACAAGGACAGCCTCGGGCTCGCGCGCGTGCACTGTGAGGTCTGGTCGGGATTCATCTTCATCAATCTCGCCGCGCAACCACGTCAGACACTGCGCGAATTCCTCGGCCCGATGGTGACCGGTCTCGAGGGATACCCGTTCGACGCGCTGACGGAACGGTATTCTTACAAGGCCGAGGTCGGCGCCAATTGGAAGCTCTACCTGGACGCGTTCCAGGAGTTCTACCACGCGCCGATTCTGCACGGAAAGCAGACGCCCGACAATTTCTCCGTGGCCGCCCAGCAGGCGGGATTCGAAGCACCGCACTACCAGCTCGACGGGCCGCACCGGCTGGTCAGCACCTCCGGGGTGGTGACCTGGGAACTCGACGCGTCGATGCGTAAACCGATGGAGGACATCACCCGCAGTGGCCTGTTCGGCCCCTGGGACGTGCCCGATCTCGGTGCGATGCCGGCCGGGCTCAACCCCGCGGGCTGTGACCCATGGGGGCTGGATTCGTTCCAGCTGTGGCCGAATTTCACGATTCTCATCTGGTCCGGCGGCTGGTATCTCACCTACCAGTACTGGCCGACCTCGCACAACACCCACATTTTCGAGGGCAACCTGTACTTCACGCCCGCCCGTACCCCCCGCGATCGCGTCGCCCGCGAAATGGCGGCGGTCACCTTCAAAGAATATGGGCTGCAGGATTCTTCGACGCTGGAAGCGACCCAGCTTATGCTCGAGTCGCGCGCGGTGACGACATTCCAGCTCAACGACCAGGAGATCCTGCTCCGGCACCTGCACAAGGTGGCCGCGGACTGGGTCGGCGACTATCAGCGCGAGCGTACGGAGGCCAAGCGGTGAGCGCGCAGCTACTGCCGATCGAATTCGGCGATCTCGAGCAGTTCGCCGAGAAATGGTGTCTGGCTGACGAAACCCAACGCTACGACCAGCGCTTGGGCTCCACGATGCCCGATATGCAGCGGTTCTACGACGCGATCGCCGCACGGGCCGAGGACGCGCTCACCTACTGCGACAAGTTCTCGATCGACGACATGCCCGAGGACGCCAAAAACCTGATGTACCTGCTGTATTCGATGATTCAGGTGTCGTTTCCCATCGAGGTGTGGCGACAGCCGCGCATCCCGGACACCGGGTCGGCGTCGTTGACCTGCGTGATCGAGCCCGCCCTGTGAGCGGCCGGTCCATCGTGTTGCGGGCCGCTGCCTGGGTCGAGGTCGAGACCGGGCAGCGGCACACGCCGGCGGTGATCGTCGTCGACGACAACCGGATCACCGCGATCAACCCGGTCGAGGTGCCCGCCGACGCGCAAGTCATCGATCTCGGTGCGCTCACGCTGCTGCCCGGATTGATGGACATGGAGGTCAACCTGCTCATCGGCGGGCCCGACAATCCCTCGGGATTGCCCAACCCGATGCACGGTGTGCAGGACGATCCGGTCTATCGGACACTGCGGGCCTCGGTGAACGCCCGCGTCACCCTGCACGCCGGATTCACCACCGTCCGCAACCTCGGCCTGATGGTGAAGACCGGCGGCTATCTACTGGATGTGGATCTGCACCGCGCGATCGAACAGGGCTGGCTGGAGGGCCCGCGCATCGTCGCGGCCGGGCACGCCATCACCCCGACCGGCGGTCACCTCGATCCGACGATGTTTCAGCGTCTGGCCCCGCACATCATGCCGATCACCGTGGAGGAGGGCCGCGCCAACGGCGTGCCGCAGGTCCGCGAATCCGTGCGCTACCAGATCAAATACGGCGCCGAGGTCATCAAGATCTCGGCATCGGGCGGGGTGATGTCGCACGGCACCGTCGCCGGAGCGCAGCAGTACTCCGACGAGGAATTGGCCGCGATCGTCGACGAAGCGCATCGGGCCGGGGTGCACGTGGCCGCGCACGCGCACGGCGACGCGGGCATCCGTGCCTGCCTGCGCGCTGGGGTCGACTGCATCGAGCACGGCTCCCTCGCCGAGGACGACACCATCGCGCTGATGGTCGAGCAGGGCACCTTCCTGGTGCCCACGAGCTACCTCTCCGAAGGGCTCGATGTCTCCAAAGCCGCACCCGCGCTCCAGAAGAAGGCCGCCGAGGTCTTCCCACGGGCGCGCGAGACCCTGCGCAAGGCCATCCGCGCCGGCGTCAAGATCGCCTGCGGCACCGACGCGCCCGCGGTTCCGCACGGCCACAACGCCAAAGAACTGTGGGCGCTGGTCGACCGCGGCATGACACCGGCACAGGCACTGCGCGCGGCGACGATCGTCAGCGCCGAACTGATCGGTGTCGACGACCGAGGACGGCTGGCACCCGGGCTGCTGGCCGACATCATCGCCGTACCCGGGGACCCCACCGCCGACATCACGACCATCGAGGACGTTCGGTTCGTGATGAAGGACGGCCGGGTCTACAAGAAGCCCTGATCAGCGAAAACCGTTCGACTGCAGTCCGAATACGCGCATCAGATCCGAGGTAGCAATGTCGCCACGTCAGCAGCTCTACATCGGCGGTCGCTGGGTCGACCCAGCCACCGACCAGACGGTCGAGGTGATCTCGCCGCACACCGAGCAGGTCATCGCCCGGGTCGCCGACCCGACGACCGCCGATGTCGATCGCGCGGTCGCGGCCGCGCGCGCGGCGTTCGACACCGGACCGTGGCCCCGCACGGATCCGCAGGAGCGCGTGGCGATCATCCGCGAGCTGGTGCGGTGCTACCGCGCCCGCGAAGACGAACTCGCGCAGCTGATCACCACCGAAATGGGTGCGCCGATCACCTTCTCGCGCTCGGCGCACGCCAAGTTGCCCGGCATCATGATGAGCGCTTTCGCCGACATCGCGGCCGCCTACCGATGGCGCGACACCAGAGCCGGGTTCCTCGGCCGTGACGTGGTCGTCGGCCACGAACCCGTCGGGGTCGTGGCCGCGATCATTCCCTGGAACATGCCGATGTTCCTAATGGTGGGCAAGCTGATTCCCGCACTGCTCGCCGGGTGCACGGTGGTGCTCAAGCCGTCGCCGGAGACGGCGTTGGACGCGCATCACATGGCCGAACTGCTCGATCAGGTCGGGTTGCCACCAGGGGTGGTCAGCATCCTGCCCGCCGGGCGCGAAGTCGGCCGGCACCTGGTCGCGCACCCGGGCGTGGACAAGGTCTCGTTCACCGGATCCACCGGGGCGGGTAGACAAGTCGCCGAGGTCTGCGGCGCGGCACTGCGCAAGGTCAGCCTCGAACTCGGCGGCAAATCAGCCGCAGTGGTGCTCGATGACGCCGATCCCTCTGCCGTGGCCACCGGCATGATGGTGGCCGGGCTGATGAACAGCGGCCAGGCCTGCGTCGCCCAGACCCGAGTCCTCGTCCCGCAGCATCGCCACGACGACTTCGTCGACGCGTTGGTGAGTGTTATCGAAAACCTCACCGTCGGTGACCCGTTCGATCCAACGACCCGAGTCGGCCCGATGGTCTCGCACCGTCAACAGCAGCGCGTTCGGGACTACATCGACCTGGGGCAGCGCGAAGGAGCCCGCCTACTCGTCGGCGGCAGCGACCTGCCCGAGGGCATCGAGCGTGGTTGGTACGTCCGGCCCACCTTGTTCGCCGACGTGGACAATTCCATGCGGATCGCACAGGAGGAGATCTTCGGTCCCGTCCTGAGCGTGATCGCCTACGCCGACGACGAACACGCGTTGCATCTCGCCAACGACAGCGAGTACGGGCTCTCGGGCTCGGTGTGGTCACCCGATATCGAACGCGCCACGGCGATCGCGTGCCGGGTGCGCGCGGGCACCGTCGGCATCAACGAGCCCTACAGCATGGATCCCGTGGCGCCTTTCGGCGGCGTCAAGAACAGCGGCATCGGCCGCGAGTTCGGCGCCGAGGGCCTCGAGGGCTACCTCGACACCGTGTCACTCTCGATGCGCCCCCCGGCGAATTCCGCACTGCCGCACGCGAATACCCTCTCCCCTCGAGCCATGGCCCCGCCGAGCGGGATCCGCAGCTCATGAGCGACCGGGGCCGGGATTCGCGATCAGGGCAGCTTGATCGCGGACATGTACATCTCGAGGATCGGCCCGTAGAGGTCGACGCTGTCGAGTTCGGTGCCCAGCACAACGGAGGGCGTCGTGTGGATGAGTACCCTCGCCATCGTCATCGGCGGAATCAGCGACGTCGCTCCCAGCCGGTCCAGATTCTCGATGATGAACTGCCCCAAGGCTTCCACCGTCTCTTCCCGCCGGGCGGCGACCCGTTCCCTGACCTCGGGGTTACGCAGCAGATACAGGGTGAATTCCATCCCCAGCGCGGCGTGCTCGGTGCCGCGATCGGCGCCGAGCCGACGCCACAGCTCGCCGACTCGGTCCAGCTCTTCGGCTCCCACCTTCGACGCCGCCGCCAATACCTCGGTGAAGGTATCGAAGTAGCGCTGCATGTACCGATCGTTCACCCCCAGGAACAGTTCTTCCTTGGTGGCGAAGTGCTTGTAGATCGCGCCCTTGGTGTAGCCGGCGGCATGGGCGATGTCGTCGAGTGTCGCCGCCGCGAAGCCCTTTTCGGCAAATACTTCTTCGGCGGCCTCCAGGAGCAGCCCCCTGGTGCGCTCGAGTCTCCGATCCCTGGTCCACCGCTCAGCCATGTGAACGATTATGGCACGAATCCAAGAAACTCCTCAGTATCTGAGATTCTCAGTGGTATATTTCAGGTTGTACAGATACTTCAGGAGCGTGATCGATGACTCCCCCATCGACTTCCACGGCCATCGCCGATTCCATTCCGAATTTCGAGCGTATCGACGCACATCGGACCACCACAATTCATCGAGGAGGTGCGCTGTGAGCGGACCGTCGGAGCCGAAAAAGGGAACCACCGTCACCGAGCCACTCAGCAACGTGGCCGCCCTCGGCGCAAAAGTTCAGGGCACCAGCAAAGCGGTGAAAATCTGGGCAACCCTCGGCGGGTTGATCCTCGCCCTCCAGATATACGTGTGGCTGCGCTGGATCACCGGACCCAATTTCGAACGCGTCCCCACCGGACCGAGCGATCCGCCGACTTTCATGAAGGTGATTCTCACCGTCTGGACCGCGGTGATCCTGCTCGGCCTGCCGGTCGGCGCGTATTTCTTCATCATCCGGCCATGGCTGCGTGAGCGGCGAATAACGCTCGACGGCATGCTGTTCGTGGCCTGCGGCCTGATGTTCTTCCAGGACCCCCTGCTCAACTACTTCAATACGTGGAGTACCTACAACACCTGGATGTTCAACAGGGGCTCGTGGGTACAGGACGTACCGGGCTGGCAATCCTATGGCGAACCGGGCGCCATGATGGCCGAGCCGATCCTGATGAACGCACCGGGCTATTCCTATGGCGTGCTGCTCTGCACGATTCTCGGCTGCTGGGTGATGCGAAAGGCCAAGCAGCGCTTCCCGAATATCAGCACCGGTGCGCTGATCGGTGTGCTGCTCGTCTGGACATTCTTCTTCGATCTCGTCATCGAAGGTCTGTTCCTGATGCCGATGGGCCTTTTCACCTACCCCGGCGCACTCCAGGCATGGTCGATCAATGCCGGCACCTATTACCAGTGGCCGCTGTACGAGGGGCTCATGTGGGGCGGCGTTCAGGCCGGCCTCTGCTCGCTGCGCTATTTCACCGACGACCGCGGCCGGACCATCGTCGAGCGCGGCCTGGACCAGATCCAGGGCGGATTCGTCAAACAACAGTTCACACGTTTTCTGGCGATCTTCGCGGCCGTCAGCACCTTCTTCTTCGTGGGCTACAACCTGCCCGCGCAGTTCTTCGCCCTGCACACCGATCCCTGGCCCGAGGACATCCAGAAGCGCTCGTACTTCAATATGGGCATCTGTGGTGAAGGCACCGACCGGCTCTGCCCGCATCCCGATCTGCCGGTCCCCTTCCGCAACAGCGGCTACATAGATTCGACCGGGAAACTCATCCTGCCGGACGGTGCGGAATTGCCGAAGATCATTCCCTTCGCCGACACCGACAAAGGAAACTGACATGACCAATCGAGCCAGCGCTGTACTCGATGTTCCGCGTGCACCGTTCTATCGGGCGGTCGGCGACGAGGTCGAGGTCTTCCGGGCGGCGGCCGTCGGCGGCCTCCCGCTACTCCTCAAGGGCCCCACGGGCTGCGGAAAGACCCGCTTCGTGGAAACCATGGCCGCCGAGCTCGGCCGCGAACTGATCACTGTCGCCGGACACGAGGACATGACCTCGGCGGATCTGGTCGGACGTTTCCTGCTCAAGGGCGGCGAAACGGTCTGGGTGGACGGGCCGTTGACGCGGGCGGTGCGTGCGGGCGCCATCTTCTATCTGGACGAGGTCGTGGAGGCGCGCCAGGACACCACCGTGGTGATCCACCCGCTCGCTGATCATCGCCGCGAACTTCCGGTCGACCGACTCGGCGTGACCTTGCCCGCGGCACCTGGGTTTCAGCTGGTGATCTCCTACAACCCCGGCTATCAGAGCGTGCTGAAGAACCTCAAGGAGTCGACTCGGCAGCGCTTCGTCGCGATCGAACTCGGCTTCCCGCCGCCCGAGATCGAGCGCGAGGTGATCGCCCACGAAGCCGGGGTCGACGCCGAGACCACGCGGGCACTGGTCGCGGTCGGCAGCGCCATCCGCAACCTGGACAACTCGCCGCTGCGTGAGGTGTCCTCCACCCGGATGCTGATCCTCGCCGGCGGCCTCGTCGCGGGCGGATTGGCCCTGCGTACCGCCGTGCAATCGGCTGTGGTGCAGGCGCTTTCGGATGATGCGGATATCGTCGCCGCCCTCGGCGAGCTCGTCGACGCCGTCCTCGGCCGACCATGATCGACAACGATCCGAAGGGGCCGGAGCGGTTCAGGCTCCTGGCCACCTATCTCGCCGGCAGGTCTGTGGGTATCGCAGAGCTGCCGGCGGGCGGGATCCCGTACACGAACGGCCACATCGTGTTCGTGTCGGGAGGTGCGACCGATTCCGAGCAGCGCCGCGAAATGCTCGTGCAGAGCGCACTGCTCGGCGCCGGGAGCCTGGATCCGGCATTGGTGCGGTCATTGCGCGGGCGTCCGACGGCGGCTCGTCGATATCTGGCGCTCGAAGGCCATCGTGTCCTCACCGAACTCGCCCAACGGCTTCCGCTCGTCACCGAGGTCGGGCTCCGCGGCACCCCCGCGACCACGACTGCCGCGGATTCGCTCGCGGCAGCCAAGGGGAAGACACCGGTCGAGGAGCCACCCGCCTGGTTCGGCACCCTCAAACCCTCCCAGTTGGTGGCCTCGGACCCCGGTCCGGGCGGGCGAGCGAGCGAGCGCGAACTGCGCCTGGAGTTCGACCTCAGCGAAATCCCCGAGGCCGACGACGAGATCGAGGACAGCGTCGAGAAGTCCGACGAGAGCAAGATTCTCAAACTCTTCGAGAATCCCCTCTTCAGCGGCAAATCGGCGATGGAATTCCTGCGCAAGGCCATGGGCAGTTCGCGTTCGGACGGTGACTCGCCCGGCGGCACCGAGGCACCGGTCAGCGCGGTACGGCGGGCGCGGATGGTCGGCCCCAACGCCCGGCCGCTGCCCACCCGAATCGTGTTCACCGACACCGACAAGCCGGGCGCAGCCGCCGGAATCGGCGGCGCTCTCCATCCCGAGTGGGACGTGTTCAACAACCGGTACAAACCGGATTGGTGCCGGGTCGTCGATTTCCCGCTGACCGCTCCCACCGATATCGCGGCAGCGCGGGTGCCGGAAGACGATGTGCTGCGGCGGCGGCTGGCTCGGGTCGGGCTCGGTCCGAAGGTGCTGCGCGGGCGACCCGATGGCGACGAGCTCGATATCGAGGCGCTCATCGACCTGTTCGTCGATCTGCGTTCGGGCTACTCACGGCCGGAGAACGTGTACCTCGAACACCGCAGGCTCGAACGCAATCTCGGCGTCATGATCCTGCTCGACGCCTCCGGCTCGTCCACCGACGCCGACCTCGAGGGCCTGTCCGTGCACGAGCACCAGCGGCGCGCGGCCGCCACCCTGGCCGTGACGCTCGAAGAGCTCGGTGACCGCGTCGCGGTGTACGCCTTCCGCTCCGAGGGTCGCCACGCGGTGTACCTGCCGGCGATCAAGACCTTCGACCAGCGCTTCGGCGCTGTCGGTCGAGCCAGACTCAATCAGCTCGCGCCCTCGAACTACACCCGTCTCGGGGCAGGGATCCGGGGCGCGGGCGAGATTCTGAAAAACGAAGCGGGAACACAGAATCGGCTGTTGGTGGTGCTGTCGGACGGCTGCCCCTACGACGACGGCTACCAGGGCCGCTACGCCGAGGCCGACGCCGCGAAGGCGCTCGAGGAACTGCGCGCCGAAGGCGTGGCCTGCCTGTGCCTGTCCATCGGCGCCACCACGCCCGCCGACGCCCTCGAACGCGTCTTCGGCTCCGTCGGTCATGCCGGCGCGGCCACCCTGAGCGAACTGAGCCCGCGCATGGACGAACTGTTCCTGGCCTCCCTTCGCGAACTCGCCGCGCCCACACCGGGCTGACGCGACGTCGACATCGGAAAGAGAGCTCGCAGTGGAACCCAGCGCATCAGCGGTCACCGAGATCAAAGATTGGTCGAAGCAATACAGCCGGCGACACCCTGTCGCCTCGCTACAGACCGTCGGACGGCAGGTCGAACTCGGCCGGGACGCCTTTCGGTACCTGGTCACCGACATCGCGGGGCGGCGCTTTCCCTTCGACGAATTCGTCGGGCAGGCGATGTTCATGGTGAAGACCTCGCTGCTGCCGACGGTGGCGGTGGCCGTGCCGATCAGCGCGACCCTGTCCATCCAATTCGGTTTGCTGGCAGGACAGGTCGGGGCGACTGCACTGGCGGGCGCCGCGAGTGGCCTGGCCGTGATCCGCCAGTCGGCGCCGCTGGTCACCGCGATTCTGCTGGCGGCGGCGGTGGGTTCGGCGCTGTGCGCCGATCTCGGGTCACGCAAGATCCGCGAGGAGATCGACGCCATGGAGGTGATGGGGGTCTCGGTGCTGCGCAGGCTCGTGGTGCCGCGGCTGGCCGCCGGGATCCTGATCGCGATGGCGCTCACCGCGGTGAGCTGTTTCGTCGGGTTTCTCGCCGGCTACCTGTTCAATGTCTATGTCCAGGACGGGACTCCGGGCAGCTACATGGCGACCTTCTCCTCCTTCGCGACCTCGGGTGATCTGTACCTGGCGATGGTCAAGGCCGCGGTGTTCGGCGTGATCGTCGTCGTCATCGCGTGCGAGAAGGGCCTCAACACCCGGGGTGGGCCAGGCGGCGTGGCGAATTCGGTCAATGCCGCCGTGGTGGCGTCCATCGTGGTGCTGATGGTCGTCAACCTCGGATTCACCCAGATCTACACGATGTTGTTCCCGAGGACGACACTCTGATGGCCAGCGTGTATCGCCCGCCCGGCGCGCGGGCCGTGCTCGCCGTGGCGGCGGGGCCGTGGCGCGGCATCATCCGGTTCGGGCACATGTTCACGTTCTTCGTGCGCGCGGTGATCTCGATACCGGTGGCGCTGCGCCACTACAGCCGCGAATCGCTGCGCATCCTGTCCGATGTGACCTGGGGCAACGGCTCGCTCATCGTCGGTGGCGGAACGGCGGGGGTGATGATCATCCTGGGCGCCGCCGCCGGCGGCATCGTCGGCATCGAGGGCTTCAACGCCTTGAAACTGCTCGGCATGGAGCCCGCGACCGGCATGATCGCCGCGACCGCGGCCACGCGCGAACTCGCCCCGATCATGGCCTCGATCGCCTTCGCCGCGCAGGCGGGGTGCCGGTTCACCGCGCAGCTGGGCGCGATGCGGATCGCCGAGGAGATCGATGCCCTCGACGCGATCGCGATCCGGCCGGTGCCCTTCCTGGTCTCGACGCGGCTGATCGCCTCGATCGTGGCGGTGATCCCCCTGTTCCTGGCCGCGCTGGCCGCGGACTACCTGGCCGTCGAATTGTTCGTCGGGCTGGTCGGCGGACAATCCTTCGGCACCTACGCCCACTACTTCGACCTGGTGCTCAGCGGCACCGACGTCGTGTTCTCGCTGTTGAAGGCGATCGTGTTCGTCACCATCACCACCACGATCCAGTGCTACTTCGGCTACTACGCGCGTGGCGGACCACAGGGGGTCGGCGTCGCGGCCGGGCGGGCGATGCGCGCCAGCATCACGGTGATGATCTCGGTGAATCTGTTGATGACGTTGGCGCTATGGGGTTTCGACGCCGGCTCCAGGATCAGTGGGTAACGCGATGTCGATAGTGTTCGAGTCCGACGACCGGCACCTGAGTAACACCAAGCTGTTCGTGCGCGGGATCGCCGCGCTGACCGTGGTCGCTGCCACCGTCGCGGCGATGGTCGCCCGATCCGAAGGCGCGTTCGCGCAGACGATCGAGGTCACCGCGATGCTGGTCGACGTGGGCGACGGGTTGCCGAAACGATCCGACGTCAAATATCGCGGCATCCTGGTCGGCAGCGTGCAGGACGTGGTCGCCGCGGACCGCGCCCACCCCAACCGGGTGCGCATCGAGCTGACGCCCGAGCACGCGGCCACCATCCCGGCGACGGTGACAGCACGGGTCGTCCCGAGCAACGTGTTCGCGGTGCCCTCGATCCAGCTCATCGACAACGGGCCGGGCCCCGCCCTGCGCGCCGGCGCATCGATACCGGAGGACCACAGCCGAGCCAGTGTGCAGTTGCAGACCTCGCTCACCGCGTTGAGCCGCATCGTCGACGCGGTGGGACGCCCTGACTCCGATCCCACCGTCGGGATCCTGGAAACCGTCGAACGCGCGACCCGCGGCCGCGGCGCGGACGCGCTGGCCGCGGGCACCCAGCTCGCGCGCATCGTGCGGGCCTACGACGCCGAACTCTCGGGCTCCGACGACACCGCGTTGCTCACCGGGCTCTCCGACGCGGTACTCGGACTCCAGGAATCGGCTCCCGATCTGCTCGCCGCGCTCCACAGCGCGGTCACTCCGCTGCGCAGCGTCGCCGAGCAGCGAATCCGCCTGTCCGAGTTGCTCACCGGCGGTATCGCGACCACCACGACAGTCGGCACCGCGCTGAACAACCGGACCGACACTGTCATCGACCTCAACTCCAGACTGGGCCCGGTGCTGCAGCTACTCGCCGCGGGCAGCGCCAATTTCGTGCAGATGACGACCTCACAGACCCGGATCGCGCAGGTTTTCGCGCGCGACTTCTGGCAACCTGCGACCCAGAGCGGCACCGCCAAGGTGATCGTCGAGCTCACCCCGCACAAGCAATACACCCGCACCGACTGCCCACGGTACGGCGAACTGGCCGGTGCGAGCTGCGCGAACGGACCCGCCGCGGGGCCGGCGGTCATCGGTGCCGCCGACCAGCCGGTGAACACGCTCACCCAGCGCGACATTGTGGCCGAAAGCCTCGGTCTACCAAGGGAAGCCGCGAGCCTGGCCGAATTGCTCGGCCTGACGGTGCCCGCCCAACCACCCACCGGAGAACCACGGTGAAAATGACACGCGACCTCGCCGGACTGACCGCTTTCCTGCTCGTCGCCGCCCTGCTGATCTGGATGGTCCGCGTGACCCTGCAACGTGATGTCACCGGTGACACCCACGCCTATTCCGCGGTGTTCAGCGATGTCTCGGGACTGCGCGTCGGCGACGACGTCCGGGTCGCCGGAGTACAGGTCGGCCGGGTGGACTCCATCCGCATCCACGGTCCCGACGCCGAGGTCGGCTTCCGGATTCAACGAGACCAGCCCGTCTACGCCAACACCATCGCCTCGGTCACCTATCAGAATCTGATCGGACAGCGCTATCTCGGGTTGAGCAGGGCCGAATCCGGCGACCCGACGGCGCTGGCGCCCGGCGCGCGGATCCCCCTCGAGCGCACCGAACCGAGTTTCGATCTGTCGGGGCTGCTCAACGGATTCCAGCCGTTGTTCAGCGCCCTCGACCCGGCGGACGTCGACAATCTGACCTCCGCGCTGATCCGCGCCCTGCAGGGCGACGACGGCGCGGTCGCCGCCCTGATCACCGAGACCGCGACCCTGGTCCAGTCCTTCGCCGGGCCCGACCAGATCCTGGGCACCCTGATCGACAACCTGTCGGCGGTGATGACCACGCTGGCCGGGCAGAGCGCCGGACTACAGACGACGTTCACCCAGACCCGCAAGATCTTCGACGCGCTCGAATCCCGCCGCGACACGCTGCTGGACCAGACCGCGCGGATCTCCACCGTCGTGGCCGACGCCGCCGCGGTGGTCGACGGCGCGAGTCCGTCGCTGACGGAGTTCATGAACCGCGAACCCGGCTTCGCGCGGCACTTCGTCGACGGCAACCAACGTTTCGCCTTCCTCGGCTTCAATATTCCGTTGCTGTTCCAGGCCATGATCCGGGCCACCGACGCGGGCGCTTTCGTCAACGCCTACGTGTGCGATATCAGTTTCAGCATCATCCCCGGCATCGATCCGGTGATCGCGCAGATCCTGGGCGGCGCCTCCCCGACCGGTCGGCCCCAGCACTCCGCGATCTGTAGGTAGGACCCATGAAGACACCACTGCGCGCCCTCACTCGCGTCTCGACTCGCCGAGGTTCCGGCGCGATCGCCACCGACAAGTCGCTGCGAACCGGCCTCATCGCCGTGCTCTCGGTGGTGCTGGCGCTGCTCGTGCTGGTCGTGGTCAATTCGCTGAACCTCGGCACCCGCACGGTGCGGGCCGATTTCGCGCAAGCCGCGGGCATCGCCGCCGGTGACCCAGTGACCTGGGCGGGCATCCCCGTCGGCACGGTGACCGGCACCCGGCTCGCCGGCGACCACGTCGAGGTGAGCTTGTCGGTCGACGACGAGGTCGTCCTCGGCGCCGATGCCGCGGCCGCGATCAAACTCACCACACTGCTCGGTTCACGCTATGTCGAGCTGCGCTCGTCCGGCGGCGGCGGCGGCGAACTGCGTGACAATCGAATTCCGTTGTCCCAGACCACCGTTCCCTACGACCTCGAGACCGCGCTGCAGGACGCGACCACGACCTTCGACCAACTCGACGCCGACAAGATCGCCGAGTCGATGACCTCGCTGTCGCGCGGACTCGACGGCATGCCGTCGCTGGTGCCGGGCATCCTGCGCGACATCCGGTCGCTGTCGACCACCATCGCGACCCGACGCGACCAAATCGGCACGCTGCTCACCAGTACCGACCAGGTCAGCACCGTGATCCGCTCCCAGCAGGCCGAACTCGCCTCGGTGGTGGGTCAGGGCGGCACCGTGCTGCGCCAGATCATCGCCCGTCAGGACGCGCTACGCCGACTACTGGACGCGATCACCACGCTGGTCGCGCGGCTGGAACCGATCGTGGTCGATGACCACGCCGAGGTCGAACAATTGCTGACCGACCTGCGTGACATGACCGCGATGATGGCAGGCCACGACGACCTGCTGCGCAACATCCTGCAGATCCTTCCGGTCCCCTGGCGCATGTTCGCCAACGCCACCGGTACCGGTGCCGAACTCAATGCCAGCGCCCCCGACGGCGCCTTCGTCGACTCGTGGATGTGCGCGTTGAGTGCCGTCGCCGTCGAGAACGGCCGCGCCCCCTATCACCAGGACTGTCGATGAAAGCCCTGATCTCCACCCTGAAACTCGCCGCGATCACGGTGAGCGTCGCCTGTCTGACCAGCTGTTCGGTCGGTTCGCAGGCGGATACCACCACCATCACCGCCGAATTCGCCAATGCCAACGGCCTCTACGAGGGCAACCCGGTCTCGGTGCTCGGCATGAAGGTCGGGCGGATCGTCCGGATCGAGGCCCGCGGCACCGAGGTCGTCGTCGAGATGAAGATCGACGGCGCGATCCAGCTACCGGCCGACGTGCAGGCGGTCACGATCTCGGACTCACTGCTCACCGACCGTCACGTGGAACTCACCCCGGTCTACCGTGGCGGACCGACCCTGCCCGCGGGAGCGGTGCTCGGTACCGCCCGCACGAAGTCGCCGGTCGAGTTCGACGCCCTGCTGTCGATGGCGCAGAAGTTGTCGACCTCGCTGGGCGGTGACGGCAAGGGCGCGGGACCGGTCGCCGACCTGATCGATCTGGGTTCCGCCGCGACCACGGGCAACGGCGACGAGATGCGGGCGGCCCTGGGCGAACTCTCCCGGGCGTTGCGACAGGGCCAGGACAACGGTGCCGCCACCCGCGACGCGATCACCACCGTCGTCACCAACCTCGACGAGCTCACCGCGGCCGCCGCGCGCAATGACGGGACACTGCGCGAATTCGGCGGCGCCGTCGCACAACTCACCGATTTCCTGGCCGAACAACAGCTGGGTTCCGGCGAGACCGGCGCCGCGCTGAACCGGATCATCAGCCAGGTCGCCGAACTGCTGCGACGTCACCAGGGCACCATCTCCGGTCTCGCCACCAACGCGAACACGGTGACCGGTTCCCTGGCCGCCTACGACTACAACCTCGCCCAGTTCCTCGATGTGTTCCCGATGGTCGTCGACAACGCCTACAACTCCGTCGACCCGAATGTCCGCGCACTGCGCGCCGTGGTGGACATCAACCGGCTGCTGCTCGACGGCCAGATGGTCAAGGAGATCTGCAACCTGCTCCAACTGCAGAACCAGGGCTGCGCGACCGGAACCATGCGCGATATGGGACCGGATTTCGGTATCACCGCCATCCTGGCGGGCATCGCGGGAAAGAGCGGCCGATGACACCTCGCACCCAGTTCGCGCCCCGACTCGCGGTCGCCGTCGCGCTCGCCCTGTCCACCAGTGGATGTGCCGTGGGGCTCGACCAGTTGCCGCTGCCGGCACCAGGGCTCGGCGGCGACACCTACACCCTCACCGCGACCTTCTCCAACGCGCTCAATCTGCCCATGAAGGCGAAGGTGACGCTCAACGGCGCCGATATCGGTCAGGTCGAGTCCATGTCGGCACGCGACTACACCGCCCTGGTGACCCTGCGCATCACCTCGTCGGTCCGGTTGCCCGTCGGCACCTCGGCGCAGCTGCGGTCGGCCACCCCGATGGGCGACGTCTTCGTGGCGATGAAGCCGCCGCCGGTTGTCGAGCCCGGCGGCGCGGTACTCGACGACGGTGCCGCGATCACGCTCGAGTCGACTTCGGCGGCCTCGACGATCGAGGAAATGCTCACTCGCGCATCGCTTCTCGTCAACGGCGGCACCATCCAGTACCTCACCACCGTCGTCGCCGCGCTCAGCGACCACGTCGGCGGCCGCGGTGACCGGCTCGCCGCGCTGCTCGACGAGACCCGAACACTGTTGCGCGGCCTCGCCGATCGCACCGACCAGATCAACGGCGTTCTGCACGGCGCGGCCGATCTCAGCGCGACGGTGGCCGCCCAGCAATCCACCCTCGCCGACACCGTGGCCGCGGCTGGACCGGCCGTCGAGGTCCTCGTCGAGAACACCGATTCCCTGGTCACCCTGGTCGATCGCGTCCATACGATCGCCATCCAGCTCGCGCGGTTCCCCAGTGTCGCGGGCACCAACAACACGAGCATGGCCGCCAACATCAACCGATTGGCCGCCGGGCTCAACGCCGCGGCCCTCAATCCGGACGCCGACCTCGACTCGGTGAACGAGATGATCAAGATCGTGCTCAAGATGATCAGTGGTCCCAACGGGCACGTCGCGGTCGACGTCGCCCAGCTCGCGATTCCCGACCCGGCGAATCCGGGCGGTGTCGGCGGCCGGGCCCCTGACATCACCGACTGGACCGCCTTCGTCGGCTCGCTCCAGCACATGATCGATCGGCTGGGCGTCCGGCTGGCAGGAGCACCACGATGACCACGACACCCCGGCCGAGCCGGATGGAAACACCGGCGCGCGCGCTCGTCGGGGTCGTCCGGGCCGCACACCGGCATCGGGCGGTGGTCTCGCTGCTCGGACTGCTCGCCATCCTCACCGGCGCCAGTTCGCACCTGATCCTGTCCACCTTCGGCGTCGATCCGCTCGATCACCCGTATCGGGTACGCGTCGAACTCACCCAGTCGGGCGGGCTGCTGCCGGGACAGGAAGTGACCCTGCGTGGCGTGCGGGTCGGGCGCGTGGACTCGGTGCGGGTGGTCGACCAGAAGGTGATCGCGGTCGCCGCCATCGATGAG
The DNA here is from genome assembly GCF_053608345.1 of Nocardia sp. NPDC055050. Classification (NCBI taxonomy): domain Bacteria; kingdom Bacillati; phylum Actinomycetota; class Actinomycetes; order Mycobacteriales; family Nocardiaceae; genus Nocardia; species Nocardia sp. NPDC055050. The sequence goes on along the minus strand of NZ_JBSGVG010000038.1, from coordinate 26,929 downwards.
AATGTGCGAATCTCGGTGTCGGGGCAGGTGCGGGCGGCGGCCCTGTCCGCGGCGGGCGAGCAGTATCTCGACTTCCTGCCCGCGAGCAACGACGGCCCGTATCTGACCGACGGAGCGCTGATCACCGCCGATCGCACCGCCACCCCCGTGCCGATGGCGGACATGCTGCAAAGCCTCAGCGGCACCCTCGCCCAGATCGATCCCGACCGGCTCGCGACCATCTCGCGGGAACTGAGTGTCGGTCCGGCCGGGCCCGACAAACTGGCCGACATCATCGACGGTGGCACGTTCCTCATCTCCACGCTCGACACGGTGCTGCCCAACACCGTGAACCTGTTGCGCAACAGCCGAGTCGTGCTGGCGACCCTGCACGACGGGCGCACCGTCCTGCGGGACACCTCGGCGAACCTCGCCGCGGTGACGGGCGGCATGGCGTCGATGACCGGCGGCTACGAACAACTGCTGGCGCAGACGCCGCCGCTGCTGACCGAACTCGACACCATCCTCGCGCAGAACTCACCGACGATGGTGCAGTTGCTGGGCAATCTCGTCACCGTCTCGCAGGTCGCCTACTCCCGGATTCCCGCCCTCGAGGAGTTCTTCTTTCCCCGCCAGCGCGCCGGATCCGCCCTCGACGCGGTGGCCTCGGCGTTCCACGACGGCGGTGTCTGGGCACTGGCCAGCATCTACCCCCGCTACGCCTGCGACTACAACGTGCCGCGGCGGGGCGGCTCGGTCCCCGACTACGCGCCGCCCTACCTCCACGCGGACTGCACCGACCCCGATCCCACCCTCATGCCGCGCGGCGCCCGCAACGCGCCGCGACCGGCCGACGACCCCGTTCCCGCGCCACCGCCCGTCGATCCCTTGCAGACCGCCGAGCAGGCCCCGGTGGGACCGCTGACCATTCCCACGCCGTACGGCGGCCCCTACACACCGGGTCCGCGGTGACGGTGCCATCATGAGTGCATGGCCGCTCCCGATCCCGACGCGACGAGTGTCGGCAGAAGTGCGCGGCCCACCCACGCCGATGTCGCCCGGCTGGCGAACGTATCCACGGCGACCGTCAGCTACGTCCTGAACAATTCCGCGGGCAAACGCATCTCCGCACGCACCAGGGAGGCTGTCTACCGCGCCGCAGGACAACTCGGCTATCGCCCCAATGTCGCCGCCCGAAATCTCGCGCGCGGCGAGAGCGGAGTGGTGCTCTCGATCCTGCCGCGAGTCGCGGTGGGCGACATGCCGATTCAGGCGGGCAGCCTGATGGCCGCCGCGCTCGCGCAATACGGTTTGCTCCAGGTGCAGATCTTCGAGACCGAGGACTACGAACGCATCATCGACGCGATCGACAATCTCGATCCGATCGCGGTGGTGAGCCTGTTCCCGTTGAGCAGCGACGCGCGAGGCAAGGTGCGCGCCGCGAAGGTTCCCCTGATCGAGATCGGGCTGCTGCCCGCGCTCGGCGATCCCCTGCTCACCGTCGGGGCGATGCGCGTCGGCCACCTGGTCTCGCGTGGACACCGCAGGATCGCGTTCGGACGCACCGATATCGCCAAATGGCGTGCCCTCGGCGACTATTGGCTCCAGGGAATCGTCGACGCCGCGCGTGCGCACGATCTGCCGCCGATCACCGTGGACGAGGTGACCGCGAGCGGTGTGGCCGAGCTGGTCACCAGGTGGGTGCGCGACGGGGTGACCGCGGTCTGCGCGCAGAGCGACGAGATCGCGGGTCTGGTGTTGCACGGTCTGCGGGAGGCGGGTCTGCGCTGCCCGCACGACCTCGCCGTGATCGGCATCGAGGCCAATCCCATGGGGGCGCTGTGTGATCCGCCGCTGACGACGGTGGAGTACATCCCCGCCGCGGTGGCCGATGCCGCGATCGCCGCTGTCCTCACCGAACTGGGATATCCGGCACCCCCCGCGCCACAGCCGACCGATGTCGCCCGCCTCATCGTGCGGGCTTCCACCTAGCTTCCCCGTTCCTCACCGGAGCCGATTTGGGGTCTGGACACCTCGATGGTTATGCGCCTAACCTTGCGACGACGGTGCATTCCGCGTACCGAATCCGTTGCGCTCGAGTCACCGCTGACATGCGAGGAGTTACGCCATGAGCGTGCAGAATGTGCTGGACGAGATCCGCAACCGACCGGGCACCGGAGACGCGATCCCCGTCGTCGATCCCGTCACCGAGGAACAGCTCACCGAATTCACCGACGGCGGCTCCGAAGCTGTCGACGAGGCCGTCGCACGGGCGAAAGCGGCGTCGAAATCCGGCATCTGGAAGAACCTGGCGGGCAGCGAGAAAGCCAAGATCCTCTGGCGCGTCGCGGATCTGATCGACGAGAACACCGAACTGCTGGCCGACCTCGAATCGGCCAACGCCGGAATCCCACAGAACCAGGCCGCGCTCACCGTCGGCATCGGCTCGGAATGGTTCCGCTACTACGCCGGTTGGTGCACGAAGATCGACGGCATCGCCCACGACGTGAACGCCGGCGGGCTCACCGGCGTGGAATCGCGGCAGCACGGCTACACCCTCAAGGAGCCCTACGATGTCGTGGGGCTGATCTTCCCGTGGAACGGGCCGGTCTTCAACTACTGCGCCAAGGTCGCCCCCTCCCTCGCGGCCGGATGCAGCAGCGTGGTGAAACCCGCCGAGGAGACTCCGCTTTCGGCGCTGGTACTCGACCGGCTCCTGGCCCAGGCCGGCGTACCGGAGGGCGTGGTCAATCTGGTCAACGGCTACGGACACACCACCGGCGCGGCGATCACCGCACACCCTGACGTGGACAAGGTCGCCTTCACCGGCTCCACCGAGGTCGGCAGGGCGATCGTGGCGGCCTCGGCGGCGAGCAACCTCAACAAGATCACCCTCGAACTCGGCGGCAAATCGCCGGTGCTGATCTTCGACGACGCCGATCTCGATATGGCGATCATGATGGCCGGCTTCGGCGCCTTCGTGCATTCGGGTCAGGCGTGTGTGTGCGGTTCGCGCGTCTTCGTGCAACGCGGCTCCTACGACAAGGTCGTGGCGGGCATCGCGAACCTGGCCGACAACATGAAGATGGGTGGGCCCAGGGAAGAGGGCACCATGGCCGGCCCGCTGATCAGCGCCAAGCAGCTCACCCGGGTGTTGGGTTATGTCGATCAGGGCAAATCCGAGGGCATCGAGTTCGTGGCCGGCGGTCAGCGTCTCGATCGAACCGGGTACTTCGTGCACCCCACCGTGGCCACCAATGTCGACCCCGCCACCAGCCGCCTCTACCGCGAGGAGATCTTCGGCCCGATCGTCACGGTCCTGCCCTTCGACACCGAAGAGGAGGTCGTCGCGATGGCCAACGACAGCTCCTACGGTCTGGCCGCCACCGTCTGGACCAAGGACATCGGCCGTGGCCACCGACTGGCCAAACAACTGCAGGCCGGAACCATCTCGCTGAACTGCCAGATGGTCTTCGACCACTCCATGCCCTTCGGTGGATACAAGCAGTCGGGCTGGGGCTACGAGTCCGGCAAGGCGGGCCTGGAGGCCTACCTGCAGACCAAGGCCGTCTGGACGCAAATGTAGCGACTGAATATTGCCATGCGCATCTTGTGAGAATATGATTCTCACTAACCAACAAGGAGGCTCTCATGACGCAGCTGGATCTGCCGTATCAGTTGTTCGACGCGGACAATCACCTCTACGAAACCAAGGAGGCGCTGACCAAGTTCCTCCCTGCCGAGTACGAGGGGACCATCAAGTACGTCGAGATCAACGGGCGCACCAAGATCGCGGTCCTCGGCCAGATCAGCGAATACATTCCCAACCCCACCTTCGAGGTCGTCGCCCGTCCCGGCGCCATGGAGGACTACTTCAAGAACGGCAACCCCGAGGGTAAGAGCCGGCGCGAGATCTTCGGCAAATCGATGAAGTCGATCCCGGCGTTCCGCGAGCCGGGCGCGCGCCTGGAGCTCATGAACGAGCTGCAGCTCAACCGCTCGCTGATGTTCCCCACGCTGGCCAGCCTCGTCGAGGAACGGATGCGCCACCATCCCGATCTCATCCACGCGGTGATCCATTCGCTGAACCGGTGGCTGCTCGAAACCTGGGGCGAAGACGGCAATTTCGTCTACAAGGACCGCATCTTCACCGTGCCGGTGGTGGGCTTGCCGATCGTCGAGAAGGCGATCGAGGAGCTCGACTGGTGCGTCGAGCACGGCGCCAAGGCGATTCTGGTGCGCCCGGCCCCGGTCCCCGGTCTGCGCGGGCTTCGCTCGTTCGCGCTGCCGGAGTTCGACCCGTTCTGGAAGCGGGTGGTCGAGCACGACATCCTCGTCACCATGCACTCCTCCGACAGCGGCTACTCGCGACACAACGCCGAGTGGGAGGGCTCCAGCCTGGAGATGCTGCCGTTCCAGACCAACACCTTCCGGATGACCACCGAATGGCGTCCGATCCAGGACGCGGTGGCCTCGTGGGTGTGCCACGGCGCGCTGTTCCGCTTCCCCGAACTCAAGGTCGCGGTCATCGAGAACGGCGCGTCGTGGCTGGCGCCGCTGCTGGAGAACCTCGCCGACGTCGCCAAGAAGGCGCCGGAGGGCTTCGGCCATCAGGATCCGGTCGAGGCGGTCAAGCGCAGCATCTTCGTCAGCCCGTTCTGGGAGGAGGACCTCGGCGGGATCGCCGACCTGCTCGGGGTGGACAACGTCCTGTTCGGTTCGGACTACCCGCACCCGGAGGGCCTGGCCGAACCGGCACGCTACATCCACGAGATCAAGGATCTGAGCCTGGAGCATCAGGCCAAGATCATGGGCGGCAATCTCGCGAGGCTGCTGAAGGTATGACCTGGCAGACCATCCCGCAGATGGTCCTGAGCGCCGCCGATCGCTTCGGCACTGCCGAAGCGATCGTCGACGGGCCACAGCGGTTGAGCTTCATCGATCTCGCCCACCGGGTGCGCAAGGCCGCGGGCGCTTTCGCGGCGGCGGGCATCGAGCGCGGCGATCGGGCGGCGATCTGGGCGCCCAACTCGGCCGAGTGGATCATCGCCGCGTTCGGGCTGGTCACCGCGGGCGGCGTGCTGGTCCCGATCAACACCCGGTTCAAGGCCGAGGAAGCCGCCGACGTCGTGCGGCGCAGCGGCGCCAAGCTGCTGTTGGTGCAGCAGGGCTTCCTCGGGACGGACTACACCGGCCCGCAGGGCGTGCCGGTGATCGACCTGAAATCGGATTTCCTCGCCGACGGTGAGCCATTCGAACGGGCGGTCAACGGCACCGACATCGCCGACATCATCTACACCTCGGGCACCACCGGTCGACCCAAGGGCGTGATGATGAATCACCGCCAGACCCTGCGGCTGTACGCGGAATGGTGCGATCTGGCCGATCTGCGCGAGGGCGACCGCTACCTGATGGTCAACCCGTTCTTCCACACCTTCGGCTACAAGGCGGGGTTGATCAGCTCGCTCATCCGCGGCGCCACGATGCTGCCGGTGCCGGTGTTCGACGTCGAACAGGTGCTCGAGCTCGTCGAACGGGAACGGGTGACGATGCTGCCCGGCCCACCCACCCTGTATCACGCCCTGCTCGACGCGCCCGCGACCCGGGATCTGTCGTCGCTGCGGGCCGCGGTCACCGGGGCCGCCGACATCCCGGTCGAACTGATCCGGCGGGTCAAGACCGAGCTGCCGTTCCAGTCGATCATGACCGGCTACGGGCTCACCGAAGCCGGAACCGCGACAGCGTCGCGGCCCGGCGATACCTTCGAGCAGGTCGCGACCACCGTCGGAACCCCTTGTGACGGTGTGGAAGTGCGCATCGCCGAGGACGACGAGGTGCTGGTGCGCGGTTACTCCGTCATGCAGGGCTACTTCGACGATCCGGACGCGACGACGGCGGTCATCGATGCCGACGGATGGCTGCACACCGGCGATCTCGGCAGCCTCGACCTGGACGGTCGCCTGCGGATCAACGGGCGCAAGAAGGACATGTACATCGTCGGCGGCTTCAATGCCTATCCGGCCGAGGTCGAGGCGTTTCTGCTCGAGCACCCCGCCGTGGCCCAGGTCGCTGTCGTCGGTGTGCCCGATGAACGACTCGGGCAGGTCGGCCGCGCCTTCGTGGTTGCGAAGGGCCCGGTATCGGAGGCGGAACTGGTGTCGTGGGCCCGCGACCGAATGGCCGGCTACAAGGCGCCCCGATCCGTGCGGTTCCTCGACGAGCTACCGCTCAACGCCACCGGCAAGGTCATGAAAGACCAACTGCGTTAACCGAATTCGCCTGACTTCGAGGAATCCTCCATGAACTTCTCTGACATGATCCTGGTCAGCATCGACGACCATGTGGTCGAGCCGGCCGATATGTTCGCCCGGCACACGCCCAGCAAGCACGCCGAGTACATCCCGAAACTGATCACCAACGACCAGGGCGTCGATCAGTGGGTCTATCGGGGTAAACCGGTGGGCGTCACCGGTTTGAACGCGGTAGTGGGGTGGCCGAAGGAAGAGTGGGACAAGAATCCGGCCCGCTACGCCGAGATGCGGCCGGGGGTCTACGACATCCACAGCCGGGTGGCGGACATGAATGCCAACGGCATCCTGTCCTCGATGTGCTTTCCGACCTTCGCCGGATTCAGCGCCGGGCATCTGAGCCAGTTCAAGGACGAGATCACCATCGCGGTGATCTCGGCCTACAACAACTGGCACATCGACGAGTGGTGCGCCGCCTACCCCGGCCGGTTCATCCCGAACGCGATTCTGCCGCTGTGGGATCCCGCGTTGGCCGTCGCCGAGATCAACCGGGTCGCGGCCAAGGGGTTCCGTGGCGTCACGATGCCGGAACTGCCGCACATCGACGGGCTGCCCTCCTACCACGACGGCGAGTACTGGGGTCCGGTGTGGGCGGCGCTCGCCGATACCGGACTCGTGATGAACCTGCACATCGGGCAGGGTTTCGGGGCGCTTCGCCTGGCGCCGAACGCGCCGATCGACAATCTCATGTGCCTCGCGCCGACGGTGTCGCAGATCGCCATCCAGGACCTGCTGTGGGGACCGGCGCTGCGCACCTATCCCGGCCTCAAGGTCGCCCTGTCCGAGGGTGGGATCGGGTGGATTCCGTTCTACCTCGACCGCTCCGACCGCCACTACACCAATCAGAAGTGGCTGCGCCGCGACTTCGGCGGCCGGATGCCGAGCGACGTGTTCCGCGAGCACGTGATGGCCTGCTATGTCACCGACCGCAACTCGCTCAAGATGCGACACGAGATCGGGATCGACATCATCGCGTGGGAATGCGACTACCCGCACTCGGACTCGCTGTTCCCCGATGCGCCCGAATTCGTGCTCGAGGAACTCAACAGCGCCGGCGCCGACGACAGCGACATCCATCAGATCACCTGGCGCAACGCCTGCCGATTCCTCAACTGGGATCCCTTCACCCACATCCCCCGCGAACAGGCGACGGTCGCGGCATTGCGGAACAACGCCCTCGATGTCGACCTGACCATTCGGCCGCGTGCGGAATGGGCCGAACGCTATGCCGCCCAGCACATCAGCTGAGCACCCGAACAACCGAAGGACATTGCCATGCATTTGATCGTTTTCTCCAGTCCCCGCGCGGGCATGGACGAGGAATACAACACCTGGTACACCGAGGTGCACATTCCCGACATGCTGTCGATCCCCGGCGTCGAGTCGTGCACCCGATTCCGTGCCCAACCGGTCGGCGGGCAGGCCCCGGAATTCACCTATCAGGCCGACTACCTCATCGACGGCGATGCCGGTGCGGTACTGAAGGAGATCAAGGTTCGCTCCGCCGACGGGCGTTTCACGCTCAGCCCGGCCATCGACCCGGCAGCCATGAAAGTGACTGTCTGGGAATCACTCTGATGGACTTCGAGCTCTCCGACGACCAGCGGCTGTTCCGCTCGACCACGCGCGAATTCCTCGCCAAGTCCGTTCCGCTCGACATCGTGCGCGGCCTCGCCGCCTCCGGCGTCGGGTTCGATCGCGCATGGTGGCGCCAGGGCGCCGAACTCGGCTGGACCGCACCGCTGGTCCCGGAGCGGCTCGGCGGCGGATCGGTCTCGGCGGTGCCGATGGCCGATCTCGCCCTGGTCGCGACGGAGTTCGGGCGGGCCTGCGCGCCCGGCCCGCTCATCACCACCAGTGCCGTGCTGACCTCGCTGGTCAGGGAGCAGAACCGCTTCGCGGACCTGCTCGCCGCGGTGCTCAGTGGCGAAACCATCGCCGCCTGGGCCCATTACGAGCCCGGACACGGGTTGGGGCCCGCGGCGGTGGATACCGTCGCGGTGCCAGAGGGCACCGGTTTCCGGATCTCCGGCGTCAAGGATCGGGTGGAGTGCGGCGATCAAGCGGACGTGCTGCTGGTTTCCGCGCGCGGTCCCCAGGGGCCGGTCCAGGTGCTGATCGCCGCCGACGCACCGGGCGTCACCGTCACCCCGACCTGGACACTCGACCTCGTTCGCCGCACCGCGAAAGTCTCCTTGGTCGATGTCGTGGTCGGCGAGGACGCCGTCGTTCAGCGCTATCCCGGCGAGACCGCCGCCGCGCTGGAGACCCAGGTGCAGGTCGCCGCGGCGCTCACCGCCGCGGAGTCGACCGGCGCGGCCGAGCACGCCTTCGAACTCACCGTGCGATGGATGTTCGACCGCTACACCTTCGGCCGGCAGCTGGCGTCCTACCAGGCGCTCAAACATCGTGCGGCCGAACACAAGACCTCGCTCGAAGCCTGCCGTGCCACCGCCTGGGCCGCGGCCAACGCGTTCCACGGCGACCCGACCAGAACCGCCGAGGCGGTCAGCGTCGCGAAATCCCATATCGGGGCCGTCGTCCCCGGCCTGCTCCAGGACTGCGTGCAGATCCACGGCGGCATCGGCGTGACATGGGAACACGATATGCATCTGTATCTGCGGCGGGTCACCCTCGGGCGCGCGCTGTACGGGACGCCGGAGGAACATCGCCGTCGCCTCACCGATCTCCTGGACAGGAAGGTCGCATGACCGAACCGAGCACCGCCGAGCTGGAGCCCGTCGACGAATTCCGCCTCCGCGCCCGACGTTGGCTGTCGGACAACCTCGAGCCCGCACCGCCCAATCAGCACGGGGAAACCAGCAAGTCCGAGGAATCCTGGCAGCGCGCCAAACAGCTGCAACGCATCCTCTACGACGGCGGCTTCGCCGGCATCTGCTTTCCGAAGGAGTACGGCGGGCTGGGCCTGACACCCGAGCACCAGCGGGTGTTCAGCGAGGAGTCGCGCGCCTACGAGATGCCGCTGGCGCTCAACATCCCGACCCTGACCGTCTGCGCGCCGACGATTCTGGACAAGGGCACCGAGGAACAGAAGCGCACCCACCTCTCGGCGGTGCTGCGCGGTGAGGAACTGCTCGTGCAGTTCCTGTCCGAACCGCGCGGCGGCTCGGACCTGGCCGGGCTCACCACCCGCGCCGAGCGCCGGGGCGATTCCTGGGTGCTCAACGGCGCCAAGATCTGGAGCTCGGGCGCGTACGCCGCCGACTACGGGCTATGCCTGGCCCGCACCGATTGGTCGGTGCCCAAACACGCCGGGCTCACCATGTTCCTGGTTCCGGTGCGCGCGCCCGGTGTCACTATCCAGCGCATCACCCAGGTCGACGGGTCTCGGGAGTTCTGCCAGGAGTTCTTCGACGATGTCGTGCTGCCCGCGGAGGCGGTGCTCGGCGAGGTCGACGGCGGCTGGGAAACCACGAACCGGCAATTGTTCCATGAGCGCAGCGCCGTCGGGGGCGCGTCGCCCTACTCCAGCGGCATCCAGACCCACAGTGGGCGTGATATCTCCGGTCTCATCGAATCGGCCAGGCGGACCGGGCAGTTGGATGACCCGCGGGTCAGGGAGGATCTCGGTGAGGCGCGGGCGCTGAACATGGTGCACGATCAGCTGATCGGCCACATCACCCGCGGTATCGCGGCGGGTGAGTTCGTGCCCGCGGCCGGATCGATGGTCCGGCTGTTCAGCGCCCGGAATTCGTGGCTGCAAGCGGATATGGCGGTGCGGATCGCCGGGGCCGCCGCCGCGACGGGTTGCGACGCCGACGATGCCGCGACCGGCCAAGCCGGACAGGATTACCTGATGCGCCAGGCGTGGAGCCTGGCGGGCGGCAGCACCGAGATGGCCCTCAACCAGATCAGCGAGCGGGTCCTCGGGATGCCCCGGGAAGCCGCCGCCGATCGAGGATTGCCGTTCGATCAGGTCGAACGCGGCCGCTGATCGAATCGGCGCGCACACAACGGAAGACGAGCGGCCCGCCTCGGTGGCACCTACCCGAGGCGGGCCGCTCGCTGTCGCGATGGCTCGGAGCGGATGGCGTCCGCGACACTGCCGGGCCGAACAGAAGAGCTCCGGCGGGCACCCACTGTGGGTGCCCGCCGGAGCTTTTCGTGATCGTGGGCCGATCTCAGGTGATCGCGCCCGCGGTTTTGAGGGCGATGACCCGCTCCCAGTCCAGCCCGAGGCCCAGGAGGATCTCCTCGGTCTGGGCGGCGAACTCGGGGCCGGGGGCCAGTTCGGGTGCGGTGACGTCGAATTGCACCGGATTGGCGACCAATTCGAGCTCACCGGCGCGAATCAGGTACTCGTTGGCCCTGATCTGCGGGTCCGAGCCGACCTGCAGGCTGTCCTGGACCGGTGCCCACGGTCCCGACAGCGTTCCCAGGCGCTCGGTCCATTCGGCGAGGGTCCGACTCGCGAACGCCTCGCGCAGGATCGCCACGGCCTCCTGGGTATTGGCCGCGATGTCGGCCGACGTCCCGAAACGGGGGTCGGTCGCGAGTTCGGGACGGTCGATATGGCGACACACGTCGGCCCAGAACTTCACCGGCTGCAACATCACCAGCGACAGGTAGCGGCCATCGGCCGTGGCGTACAGACCCGAGAGCGGATTGGTCGGCGCGCCGTGGGCACCCGGTACCGGCGCCACCATCGGCTCACCGAGATGGGCCGAGAGCGCGATGGTGTGGCCCATCGCCCACAGCCCGCTCCCGAGCAGCGAGACATCGACCACCGACGGTTCGCCGGTGCGTTCCCGTTTGAGCAGCGCCGCCGCGATCCCACCCGCGAGGTTCGTCCCCGAGATGGTGTCGCCGAAGGCGGGCCCCGGGGGCGAGACCATGCCCTCGGTGCCCGGCGGGGTGATGGTGGCGGCGACCGAGCCGCGGCACCAGAAGGCGGTCATGTCGAACCCGCCCTTGTCCGATTCCGCGCCGCGCGGGCCGAGCGCACTGCCGCGCGCGTAGACGATCTTCGGGTTCACCGCGCGGATGTCGTCCACGTCGATCCCGAATTTGGTGCGCGCCTGCGGCAGGAAGCTGGTGAGGAACACGTCGGCCTCGCGGGCGAGGTCGTGGATCACCGCGCGCCCCTCGGGCACCGACATGTCGACACCGATGCTGCGCTTGCCCCGATTGGCATGTTCGACATTGGGATTGGGGTCACCTTCGACCCGCATCCGGCCGATTTGTCTGAGGCCGCGTTGCGGATCGCCAGTGACCGCGTGTTCGACCTTGACAACATCGGCGCCCCAGTCGGCCAGGACCGCGCCCGCCGAGGGCACGAACCCGTACATCGCGACCTCGAGGACGCGAATTCCGTCGAGCGGCCCCACTACTGGGCACCGCCCGACGCGTCGCTCAACCCGACTACCGCGGCGTAGGTCTTGCTCTCGAGGAATTCCTCCAGCCCGGCGACACCGCTTTCCCGGCCGATCCCCGACTGTTTGAATCCACCGAAGGGAGCGTCCGGCTGGAAGTAGTTACCGCCGTTGATGCTGAACGTTCCGCTGCGGATACGCCGGGCGATTCCGAGCGCGCGCTCGGTATCGGCGCTGAACACCGCACCGGACAGGCCGTAGATCGAATTGTTCGCGATGCGCACCGCGTCGTCGTCATCGTCGTAGGGGATCACGACGAGAACCGGGCCGAAGACCTCCTCCTGCGCGATCTCGCTGTCGGGATCGACGCCGGCGAGCAGGGTAGGCGCGTAGAAGAAGCCCGGATCGACCTTTGTACCGCCGGTGACCAACGTGGCTCCGGCGGCGACCGCGCGCTCGACCAGGCCGTGCACCTTGTCGCGCTGCTTGGCACTGATCAGCGGTCCCATATAGGTTTTCGGGTCACTGGGATCCCCGCTGCTCACCCAGCCGAGATTGGTGGCGACCAGCTCGACGATCTCGTCGTGGCGCGCGCGTGGCACGAGCAGCCGGGAGGTGAGAGCGCAGCCCTGTCCCGCGTGGGTACAGATGGTGAACGCGGCAAACACCGCCGTGGTGGCGAAGTCGGCGTCGTCGAGCAGGACCATGGCGGATTTGCCGCCCAGCTCGAGGAAGACCCGCTTGAGCGATTCGCTCGCCGCCGCCATGATCTGGCGCCCGACCGGGGTGGAGCCGGTGAAGGTGATCAGGTCCACGTCGGGGTGGGTGGTCATCAGCTTGCCGATCTCGACGTCGGCGGCGGACAACACATTCACCACGCCGGGCGGGATATCGGTGTGCTCGGCGATCAGCTCACCGAGAGCGAGCGTGGCCAGCGGGGTATCGGGGGCGGCTTTGAGCACCACCGTGCAGCCCGCCGCCAGGGCGGGCATGAGCTTGGCCAGGGCCAGCTGATGCGGGTAGTTGTAGGCCACGATCGCCGAAACGACACCGGCGGCTTCCTTCTCGATCCAGCGCCGGTGGCGCTCCCCGCGGATCTCGAGCTCGCTCAGTTCCTCGGTCAACGAGTACTCGGGCAGCAGGTCGGCGTAGAAGCGAGCGATCTCGATCGGGAAGTCGAGCTGGTTGCCGTGGGTGAGCCGCCGGGTGGCGCCGACCTCGGCGATGGTGAGCTCGCGCAGGTCCTCCACATTGTCGAGCAGTGCCCGATGGAGTTGGTCCAGGCAGCGAGCCCGCAATGCCGCGTCGGTCGACCAGCTGGTCGTGTCGAAGGCCCGACGGGCGGCGGCGATGGCCGCCTCGGTCTGTTCGAGCGTGGCTTCGGGCGCGTAGCCGTACACCTCGCCGGTCGCGGGATTGAGCGAGGCGAAGGTCTGTTCCGCCTCGACCAGCTGTCCGTCTATCAGCAACCGCTTGGTGACTGCCGTGGTCGGCGCGGACGCGCCGATCGAGTCCGTGTCCTGGGATGACATCCCGTCTCCTCGCTGAGCGTTGGAAATGTGATTCTCTCTTCTAGAGAACAATATATCCAAATGCAAGGGCTCGCATCAGCCGAATGCCGCGACCGACACCGCGATCACCGGCAGCACGTTCGCCAAAAGTCGGACATCAGCCCTTGCGGAGGAAACCTCAGCGAGAGTACGGTTCTCACAACTGGAAGGGAGATTCTTGTGATCCACACTACAGCGCTGCGTCCCGCGATCGGGGTGGAAGTCACCGGCGTCGCCGATCTGCACGACGACACGGTGGTCAGCCGGTGCCTCGAAGCACTGAAATGGCGCGGTGTGCTGGTCGTGCGCGGTCTGCACCTCGATGACGAAGCGCAACTCGCGTTCTGCCGCGAGCTGGGCACGGTGTTGGCACCAGGCGGCCGGGAGATCTTCACGATCACTCTCGATCCCGCGAAGAACCGGGCCGCCAAGTACCTCGAGGGCACGTTCTTCTGGCACATCGACGACACCACCAACGAGGTGCCGGCCAAGGCCACCGTGCTCACGGCCCGCCACGTCGCCATGGAGGGTGGCGGCACCCAGTTCGCCAGCACCTACGCCGCCTACGAGAACCTTCCCGAAGCCGACCGCAAGCGCTACGAAGGTCTGCGCGTGGTGCACAGCTTCGAGGCGTCCCAGCGGCTGGTGCATCCGGACCCGACCCCCGAACAGGTCGCGGACTGGCGTACCCAGCGGAGCCACGAGACGGCCCTGGTCTGGGAGCGCGCGGACGGCCGCAAATCCCTGGTGATCGGCGCCACCGCCGATCACATCGTCGGCATGGATCCCGCGGAGAGCCGGGCGCTGCTCGACGAACTGCTCGCCTGGTCGACGCAGGAACGCTTCGGCTACACCCATGACTGGACCGTCGGCGACCTGGTGATCTGGGACAACACCGGCATCCTGCATCGGGCGCTGCCCTATCAGGCGTCCTCCGAACGCGAACTGCACCGGACCACCCTCGCGGGCGAGGAGGCCTGGGCGTGAAAACCGCGGTGGTCACCGGCGGCGGCTCCGGTATCGGTCTCGCTGTCGCACAACGGCTCCAGGCCGACGGGTATCACGTGGCGACGCTCGATCTGCGCCCGACCGATACCCAATTCGCCCACACCGCCGACGTTTCCGATCCCGAGCAGGTGAGCGCGGCCTTCGCCGCGATCCGCACCCAGCTCGGCCCCGTGACGATCCTGGTGAACGCCGCGGGCCTGGACGGTACCGGGCGCTTCTCCAAAATCGACTTCGCGCAGTGGCAGCGGGTGATCGACGTCAACCTCAACGGCGTCTACCACTGCGTTCAGGCGGTGCTGCCCGACATGCTCGAGGCCGGGTGGGGTCGCATCGTGAACATCTCCTCGTCGAGCACACATTCGGGTCAGCCCTTCATGGCGCACTACGTCGCGGCCAAGTCCGCGGTGAACGGGCTGACCAAATCGCTGGCGCTCGAACTCGGTCCGGCCGGGATCACCGTCAACGCCGTCCCGCCCGGCTTCATCGACACCCCGATGCTGCGCAAGGCGGAGGCGGCCAAGCTGCTCGGCGGCACGATCGACGACCACATCCAGCGCACCCCTGTGCGGCGGGTGGGCCAACCCGAGGACATCGCCGCGGCGTGCGCGTTCCTGATCTCCGAGAGCGCCGGGTACATCACCGGGCAGATCCTCGGGGTCAACGGCGGCCGTAACACCTAGTCGTACCAATCCAGACAACGGGCTCACCCTTCCGGTGGGCACCGCACACACCGAAAGGAATTCCCGTGGGACGTGTCGAGGGCAAGGTCGCCTTTATCACCGGAGCCGCTCGCGGCCAGGGCCGCAGTCATGCGGTGCGTCTGGCCGCCGAGGGCGCCGACATCATCGCCGTCGATATCTGTCAGGACATCGACACCATCCAGTACCCGCTGTCGCGTCCCGAGGATCTGGACGAAACGGCGCGACTGGTCGAGAAGTCCGGGCGGCGCATCGTCACCATCCAGGCCGATGTGCGCGATGCCGCGCAGATGCGTGACGCGGTCGCGCAGGGAGTACAGGAACTGGGCCGCCTCGACATCGTCGTCGCCCAGGCCGGGATCGCCGGGATGAAGGGCGAGCCGCAGTGGCAGGCCTGGACCGATGTGCTCGACACCAACCTGGTCGGCGTGCTCAACGCCATCCACGCCGCGCTGCCGCATCTGCAGGCCGGCGCGTCGATCATCGCCACCGGGTCGCTGGCCGCGCTGATGGACACCACCAAGGTGGACCAGCCGGGTAAGGATCCCGGCGGCGTCGCGTACATGGTCGCCAAGCGCGCGCTGTCGATGGTGGTGCACGAACTCGCCACCCACATCGCGCCGAAGAAGATCCGCGCCAACGTTATCCACCCCACCAACTGCAACACCCCGATGTTGCAGAGCGAGCCGATGTACCGCTCGTTCCGGCCCGATCTCGAGAATCCGACCCGCGCGGACGCCGAACCGGCCTTCCACACCATGCAGGCCATGCCGGTTCCGTATGTCGAGCCCGAGGACATCAGCGACGCGGTGCTGTTCCTGGCATCCGACGAGTCCCGTTTCGTCACCGGCAGCCAATTGCGGGTGGACGCGGGCGGATACCTGAAGTGGTACGACTACCACGCCTGAAAGGAATTCCCGCCGTGAAGGTTCGAGTCGATTCAACGCGCTGCCAAGGCCACACGCTGTGCGCGATGACCGCTCCCCGATCATTCGAGCTGAGCGACTTCGACGGTCATTCGTCGCCGGTCAGTGAGACCGTCGCGCCCGACGAGGAGGAGCAGGTGCGCGAAGCAGCGCACTCCTGCCCGGAACGCGCCATCGATATTTCCTGAGAGGACACCGCCATGAGCGTCGACGACGTGGCGACCGACGACACACGCAAGAAACCGAATTTCTCGTTCGATAGAATGACCCCGGAATATCGGGACCAATTCGTCGCGACCACCGAATCCATGCATGAGCAGTGCCCGATCGCCTGGACCGACACCCACGACGGGCACTGGGTCGCGGCGGGCAACCGTGAGGTCTTCGAACTCGCGCGCTGCCCGCACATCTCCAACGACCACGACACGGCCGGGGTCCGGCGCGGCTACAAGGGCATCTCCATTCCGAAAGCCCCACGGGCGAGCGGTGTTCGGGGCGGCATCCTGGAAATGGACGAGCCGGAGCATCGCGAGGTTCGCGCGGCGCTCAATCCCTACCTCTCCCCCGCCGCCGTGGCCCGCTGGATTCCGTTCATCGACGAGATCGTGCGCGCCGCGATCGACGAGAAGATCGAGTCGGGGCGGATCGATTTCGTCGATGAGCTGGCCAATATCGTGCCCGCGGTACTGACCCTGGGCATGCTGGGTATCCCGCTCGCCAAATGGACGATCTACAACGAGCCCGCACACGCGTCGGTGTACACACCGCCGGATTCACCGGAGTATCCGCGGGTCGCGGAAATGCATCGGACGATGGGCATCGATCTGCTGCAGAATCTGTTCGAGATCAGGGAGAACCCCCGGCCCGGCCTGATCAACGCGATCAACAACGCGACGATGAACGGCGAGCCGCTCCCCGATATGGAAATGCTGGGCATGCTCGGCCTGCTCATCGGCGGCGGCTTCGACACCACGACCGCGCTCACCGCGCACGCCCTGGAATGGCTCTCGGAGAACCCGGACCAGCGCGAGACACTGAGTCGCGAGCGCGACGATCTCCTCGATTCCGCCACCGAGGAATTCCTGCGCTACTACACGCCCGCACCGGGTGACGGGCGCACGATGGCCGAGGATTGCGAGGTCGTCGGCACCCAGTTCAAGGAAGGCGATCGGGTGTGGCTGTCGTGGGCGATGGCCAATCGGGATCCGGCGGTCTTCGACGACCCGAACGAGGTCATCCTGGACCGGCGGCGCAACCGGCACTACAGCTTCGGGCTCGGCATCCACCGGTGCATCGGCTCGAATGTGGCACGCACCGTGTTCAAGCGCATGCTGCTCGCCGTGCTGGACCGGATGCCGGACTACCGCTGCGATCCCGAGACCGCGGTGCACTACGACACCATCGGGGTCATCCAGGGCATGCGGCACCTACCGGCGACGTTCACCCCGGGCGTGCGGCTCGGAGCCGGACTCGAGGAGACACTGGCGAAACTCCAGACCGTCTGTGACGAGCAGCAACTCGCGGCACCTGTCACGGCCCAGCGGGACGCCAGTACATAGTGAGCGACGAGATGGCCCAGCCATCGGTGAGGAACGAGATGGCCGAGCCATCGGGGCGGCCCCTGCCCCAGGTGACCGCGGAGAACGAGTTCTTCTGGACCGCGGGCGCCGACGGGCGCCTGCGGATCCAGGAGTGCGGTTCTTGCGCGGCCCTGATCCATCCACCACAGCCGGTGTGCCGGTACTGCCACGGGCACACCCTCGGGGTCCGGGAGGTCTCCGGCTTCGCCACCCTGGTCGGCTTCACCGTCAACCAGCGGTTCAGCGTGCCGGGGCTACCCGCGCCGTATGTGGTGGCCCAGGTCGCGGTCGAGGAGGATCCCCGGGTTCGCCTGACCACCAACGTGGTGGGCTGCGACCCGGACGACCTCGTGCTGGGGATGCGGATGGAGGTCGTGTTCGAACAGGACGCGGATGTGTGGTTGCCGCTGTTCCGGCCGACCGCCGACCAGCCCGAACCCGCGCCGCTGCCCGCCGACGAGATCGAACCGCACCGGTTCGGCGAGCACGTGCGGCCGATGATCGGCCGGGACAAGTTCGAGGACAAGGTCGCCATCACCGGGATCGGGATGTCGGATATCGGTCGGCGGCTGATGGTTTCGCCGCTGTCGCTGACGATCTCGGCCTGCGAGCGCGCGGTCGCCGATGCCGGGCTCACCATGGCCGACATCGACGGCTTGTCGACCTATCCCGGCGGCGGCAATGTCGGTGGTTTCGGCGAGGGCGGGGTGACCGCGCTCGAGGCCGCGCTGGGTCTGCGACCGACCTGGTACAACGGCGGTTT
Source organism: Nocardia sp. NPDC055050 (assembly GCF_053608345.1). NCBI lineage: Bacteria > Bacillati > Actinomycetota > Actinomycetes > Mycobacteriales > Nocardiaceae > Nocardia > Nocardia sp. NPDC055050. The sequence continues at coordinate 8,784 of NZ_JBSGVG010000038.1, read as the reverse complement.
CGAGACCTTCGGTCCCGGCGGGTCGGTGATCGCGGCGATGCTGGCCGTCGCCGGCGGGTTGGCCAGGCACGTCCTGTGCTTCCGCACTGTCTGGGAGGCGACGTACAACGAACTCATGCGCACCGGCAAGATCACGCCGACGGGCGGCCGGACCACCAGTTGGATGATGCCCTTCGGCGCCACCTCGGCCGCGCATACGTTGGCGCAGAACGCCCAACGGCATTTCCATCGCTACGGCACCACCAGGGAAACGCTCGGCTGGATCGCACTGAACCAGCGCGCCAACGCCGAGCTGAATCCGACGGCGGTCTATCGCGAACCCCTGACGATGCCGGAGTACCTCGACGCCAGGCCGGTCACCACCCCGTTCGGGCTCTACGACTGCGATGTCCCCTGCGACGGCGCGGTCGCCGTGCTGGTCTCGGCGATCGACACCACCCCGGATCTGGCGAAGCCGCCGGTGCGGGTCGCCGCGGTCGGTACCCAGATCCTCGAACGGATCGAATGGGACCAGAGCACCCTGACCCATGAACCACAGGTTCTGGGCCAGGCCGCGCACCTGTGGTCGCGTACCTCGCTGCGCCCCACCGATGTCGACGTCGCCGAACTCTACGACGGATTCACCTTCAACTGCCTGTCCTGGATCGAAGCCCTCGGCTTCTGTGGGATCGGCGAGGCCAAGGACTTCCTCGACGGCGGCAAGAACATCGCGCGCGACGGGCTGCTCCCGCTCAACACCCACGGTGGCCAGCTCTCCCACGGCCGCACCCACGGTATGGGGCTGTTGCACGAGGCCGTCAGCCAATTGCGCGGCGAGGCGGGCCCTCGCCAGGTCGAGGGCGCGCGGGTCGCGGTGACCAGCAGCGGCGGGCTGACCCCGAGCGGTGTCCTCCTGCTGACCAGCGACAACTGACCCGATTCGACCGAGCCACCTTGTCGTGGCTCAGGAGGTTAACCCATGGATGTCACCGATGTGGCGCCGACTCTGATCCGGCTCGTCGTCGGCGTCACGATGATCGCGCACGGTCTCAACCACTGGCTCGGTGGCGGGCGGATCGCGGGCACGGCCCGCTGGTTCGCCGGCCTCGGCCTGCGCAACGGTGTCTTGCAGGCGTGGGCGAGTGTGGTCGCCGAAATCGGGGCGGGCGTGCTGCTGATCCTCGGCCTCGCCACACCGTTGGCCTGCGCGGCGGTGATCGCGGTCATGCTCGTCGCCGGGCTGCTCGCGCACCGCGCGAACGGATTCTTCGTCTTCAAGGAGGGGTACGAGTACGTACTCGTCCTGGCGGTGGTCGCGCTGGCGCTGGCCTTCACCGGCCCGGGTCGCCTGTCGATCGATCACGCCGCCGGAATCACTGTCACCGGCTGGGCCGGGGGCGTCATCGCACTCGGCGCCGGCGTGGTGTCGACCACGGGACTGCTCGCGCTGTTCTGGCGCCCGCGGCCAGAACCTACTGCGTGAGCGGCATAGTCGAATAGGAGGTGCGCAGATGCGCATCGGATTCATCGGGTTGGGTAGTCAGGGTGCGCCGATGGCGCAGCGAATCGTGGCGGCCGGGTATCGGACCACCCTGTGGGCACGCAGACCCGCCACGCTCGAGCAGTTCGCCGAGACCGCGGCCGAGATCGCGCCCACCCCGCGCGCCCTCGCCCAGGCCAGCGACCTGGTCTGTTTGTGCGTGGGGAACGACGCCGACATCCGCGAGGTCCTGACCGGCGAGGACGGCGTGTTCGGCGGACTCGCGCCGGGCGCGATCGTGGCCGTGCACAGCACTATTCATCCCGACACCTGCCGCGAGCTCGCCGAAACCGCTGCGGCACAGGGCGTTACGTTGATCGACGCCGCGGTCAGCGGCGGTGCGCCCGCGGTCGCCCAGGGGCGTTTGCTCGTCATGGCCGGTGGCCCGGTCGAGGCGGTCGACCGGTGCAGGCCGGTGTTCGGCACCTACGCCGATCCGGTGGTGCACCTGGGCGATACCGGGGCGGGCCAGGTCACCAAGCTGCTCAACAATCTGCTGTTCACCGCGAATCTCGCGACCGCGGCGAGCACTCTGGCGCTCGGCCGCGACCTCGGCGTCGATCAGGCCAAGCTCGGCGAGGTGATCGCGAACGGGTCGGCGAACAGCTTCGCCCTCGGTCGTATCCTGGCCGGCACGCTGGCGCGGATCGGCGAGCACGCCGGGCACACCCTGCGCAAGGACGTCGGACTGCTCGCCGAACTCGCCACCGGGGCCGACGCCGAGACCGGTGTCGCGCTGACCGCGGCCGACGAGACACTGAGCCTTATCGGCCATCCGCGATGACCGCCTTGCGGATCGGGTTCATCGGGGTGGGGCGGATGGGCGCTCCGATGGTGCGCCGTCTCGTCGCGGCGGGGCACGAAGTGCGCGCGCTCGGTCGGTCCGGCGACGCGCGCCGACGGATCACCGAGTTGGGTGCCGAGCCCGTGTCGTTCACGGCCGCGGTCGGCACCGGGGCGGACGCCGTCGTGGTCTGTGTGTTCAGCGACGCCCAGGTCCGCGAGGTGTGCCTCGATACTCCGCTGCTGGCGAGCATGCCCGGCGGGTCGGTGCTCATCGTGCACACCACCGGTAGCCCGCGAACCGCCGAAGACATTGCCGCGCAAGCCAATTCCTCCGACATCGGGGTGGTCGACGCGCCGGTCAGCGGCGGGCCACACGATATCGCCGCCGGCACGCTCACCGTGTTCACCGGCGGCGCCGAAGACGCCGTCGCCCGTGCCTTTCCGGTACTGCGGTGCTACGCGGACCCGGCGCTGCCGGTGGGTCCACTCGGCACGGGCCAGTGCGTGAAGCTGGTCAACAACGCGCTGTTCGCGGCCCAGCTCGGCCTGATCACCGAAGCCGTGCAGCTGGCAGGCGAACTCGGCGTCGACGAGGCGACCCTGCTGTCGGCGCTCCAGCGGGCCAGCGGAGCCAGCCGCGCCGCCACCAGTGTGGCGGCGAAGGGTTCGGTGGCCGCGTTCCATGCCGCGGTCGGTGAGTTCCTGCGCAAGGACGTCGCCACTGTGCGGACGCTGGCCGCCGAACTCGGCGCGACCATGGGTGCGCTCGACACCGCGATCGACGCGCAATTCCTCGACACCCCGCGCGGCGTGTGACCGAACTGCGCTGCGCGTAACCGAATTGCGCTGTGTATGAACGTATTACGCTGTTTGACCTGGATCGGGATCGCCCTCATGTGGGGGCGATCCCGATCTCGATCAGGCGCTCATCACGCCACGGACGCTGCGTCGTCCAATTGAATTCGGTTCTCCGACAGGCGATCACCGAGCTGGTTCAGATCGTAGGACTGGCGTGCCATCCAGAATCGCAGCACACCGGTGAGCGAGTAGCGGACGAACAGCGCGGCGCCGACGACACTGAGCGCCACCCCGACCAGCGCGAGCGCCAGTGCGTCGCGCTGGGCCAGCGGATCGGAGGTGTTGTGCGCCAAGAAGTAGGCCACCACGGCGAGCGCCGGGCCCGCCACCATCGCGGTCGCGCCGAGGCGCAACCACAGACTCCCCCGGCCCGAGGCGGGATCGGGGATCTTCAATTCGGCCAGTTCGCGAGCGAAGCGGTCGGCACGTGTTTCGGTCATCAGTGACTTCCTAGGTAGAGGTTGGCCAGTTCGCGGCGGAGTTCGCCGTCGGCGGGCCCCTGGTGTTCGATGCGGCCGCGCACCAGCACGGCCGCGTGGTCGGCGATGTCGAGGACGGCGGCGGCGAACTGCTCGACGACCAGCACCGCCACGCCTTGGCGGGCGATCTCACCGACCTGTTCGTAGAGCCGCTCGACGACCAGCGGGGCCAAGCCCATGGACAGTTCGTCGAGCAGCAGCACGGCGGGGTCGGTGGCCAATCCCCGTGCGAGCGCGAGCATCTGCTGTTCGCCGCCCGACATCGTGCCCGCGATCTGGTCGGCGCGTTGGGCGAGAATCGGGAATCGGCTGAACGCCACCTCCTCGATCTCGGCGTGGGTCTTGCCGGTGAACGTCATCATGAGCAGGTTGTCGCGGACCGACAGGTTGGGGAACACGCCACGGCCCTCGGGGATCAGGCAGACCCCGGCGGCCGCCAGATCGCGGGGGTCGGCCCCGGTGACGTCTCGGCCACCGAGAACCAGTCGGCCCGCGGTGACCGCACGCACCCCGGCCGCGACCCGCAGGGTGGTGGTCTTACCCGCCCCGTTGGGACCGAGCAGGGCGACCACCTCGCCGGCGCCGACCCGCAGGTCGACACCGTGCAGCACCGCGATCGCGTCGTAGGCCGCGCGGACACCGTGTAATTCCAGTGACGAGGTCATCCTTCTCCCAGGTAGGCGGCGAGTACGGCGGCGTCACGGCGGATCACCTCGGGCGGCCCGGAACTGATGATCGCGCCGAGGTCGAGCACATAGAGCTGGTCGCAGACATTCATGACCAGGCCCATGTCGTGCTCGACGAGCAGTACCGCGACACCGTCGGCGGCCAGCGACCGCAACAGTGCGGCGAACCGCTCGGTTTCGGTGTGGTCGAGGCCGGCCGCCGGCTCGTCGAGCAGGACCACGCTGGGCCGGGCGGCCATCGCCCGGCCCACCTCGACCAGTCGGCCGGTGCCGGTGGGCAGATCGTCGGCGGCGGTGTCGGCGACCTCGTCCAGTCCGAGTCGGTCGAGGAGCCCGTCGACGATCCCGGCGGCGTCGCGCCGGTGGCGCCCGAGTTCCGCGGCGACGAGCAGGTTGTCGCGAACGCTCAAGCGGCCGAACAGTTCCAGCCGCTGAAAGGTCCGCGCCATCCCGTGCCCGGCCCGGCGGGCGGGCCCGAGCCGGGTGACGTCGCGGCCGTTCATCGTGACCCGGCCGGTCACCGGTCGCCGCAATCCGCAGATCACGTCGAACAGTGTGCTCTTGCCCGCGCCGTTCGGGCCGATCAGGCCGGTCACCTTGCCCGCCTCGGCGCTCAGCCCGGCCTTGTCCAGGGCGCGGTGACCGCCGAAGGTCACCGTGACCTGCTCAACTTCGAGTAGCGATCCCACGATCGAGCATCTCCTTGTCTGCTGTGGTCCACGCCTGATCGATGCCGAGCCATTCGACGGGCACCTGCGCCGGTGTGGGCGGACGGTGGCGCCGATTCGCCCAGCGCGGCACCACGATGGCCGCGATCAGCGCACCCGCGGTGAACACGTAGCCGTTGATGACATCGCCCAGGCGCAACGCCCACAGCAACGCGAGCCCACCGAGCAGCACCGCCATGACGACCCGATCGCGCAGTGCCGCGGCCCATTCGCGACGGATCTGTGCCAGGGCACCCTGGCCGAGGAACCCGCCGCTGAAGGCGATACCGCCCAGGGCGGGCAGGACATGGACGAGATTGGTCAGCGCCGGGAACAACACGGGAATCGCGTTGAGCGGGCCCGAATAGACAGCGCCGGTGAACAATCCGCTGCCGACCGCGCCCAGCCCGGCGATGACCACGATCAGGAAGATCGGCAGGCCCGCGACGAAACTGAACTGCTCGGCGGTCACCGACCGCAGCTGCATGCCGTAGAGCGCCCCGCCGAGTCCGGCGATCGCCGCCGACAGCGAGAACACCAGCATCTTGGCCGCCAGCAGGTTTCCGCCGAGGGTGGCGTAGGCGGCCTCGCTGTCGCGCAGGGCGATCAACCGTCGGCCGAGCCGACCGCGCCGCAGCATCGCCACCGCGAATCCGGCCAGCCCGAGCACGATCGCCGCGAACACGGTGATCTGCGCGGTGCTGGTCAATTGGGTGCCGAACAGGCTGGGGCCGACCAGATCCACCGAGCCCTGGTCGAACAGGGCGATCCGCACCCCGAACACCTCGAACGAGGGCAGGGTGAAGATCCAGCGGTCGAGCACCACCGCGAACGCGGCCGTGCCGAGCGCGAGGTAGACCCCGGACAAACGCAGCGCCGGTAGGGCGATCAGCGCGCCGACGACGCCCGCGATCGCCATGGCGGCGAGCAACGCCCACCACTGCCCGTCGGCGCCCAGATGCGCGTAGGCGACGGCGCCGATCCCGGCGATGCTCAACTGGCACAGCGAGATCTGGCCGGCGAACCCGGCGAGGGGCACGAACGACAACGCGATCACCCCGAAGGCGAAGATCAGGCCGTAGCTGATCAGATCCGCTTCGCTGAGCAGGGTGGCGAGCATGAGCCCGACCACCGCGACGACGACCGCGAACACCGCCGAACCACGCACGCTCGGCAGCGGCACCGGGCTCAACCGCCGATCGCGCCCGCGCAGCCGTCCGTGTGGGAACAGCAGCAGCGCGACGAGCAGCAGTAGCGCGGGCGCGGCCAGCCGCAGTCCGGGCAGATACTCGTTCTGTGGCAGATACCCGGTGAGATAGCTCTCCAGGCAGCCGACGACGATCGCACCGAGAAAGGTCATCGGCAGGCTGCGCAGCCGTCCGAAGATCGCCGCGCTGTAGGCGCTGACGATCAGCAACGACAGCTGCGCCGCGTCCAGGGCCACCATCGGCGCGATGAGGATGCCGCCGACGGCCGCCAATTCGATGCCGAGCATCCAGGCCACCCGGTTGGCGCGCTGGGGGTCGGCGCCGGTGAGCCCGACCAGTGCCCGATCGTCGACGGTCGCGCGCATCTCCGCACCGGTTCTGGTGCGGTACAGCAGGATTCGCAGAGCGATGGCCACCACGACGGCCACCACCATGGTCAGTGCCTGATGCCAGGTGATCGTCACCGAACCCAGGTGCAGCGGTGGTTGGTCGGCGAAGAACCGCGGCAGGGTGCGCGCCACGTCCGGATTCCAGATCCAGCGTGCGGTGAGCATCAGGCCGCTGAGCAACGCCACCGTCATGACGAGTTTCTCGGCGTCGCCCAGGCCCTGGGTCGGCGCCAGCGCCTGGGCGAACGCCAACCCGAACAGTGGCGCGAACACCAGCAACACCAGGGCGACCGCGATCGGCGTCGGCACGCCCCAGCCCACGGTGAACTGCCAGTACACGAAGGCCGAGACCATGCCCGCCGCGCCGTGCGCGAAATTGAAGACACCGGTCGTGGTGAAGGTCAGGACCAGGCCGCTGCCGATGATGGCGTAGATCGCGGCGGTGCTGAGTCCGACGATGCCGAAAGCGATGAACTGCTCCATTATTTGACGTCGCTCATGCTCTTGTTGACGTCGGCCAGTGTCAGCGGGCGACCGTATTCCTTGGTGTAGACGTAGGGCTTCATGTCGCAGCGGAACGGACCGGTGTCGGGCTTGAAGTCCGCGTTCGTCCAGCCCTGCGCGGTCGCCTTCATCACGTTGAAGCACTTGGGCGGCACGGTGTGGGTCGACATGTCGGCGGGCGCCTGCAGACCACCGGCGGTCCACGCTGTTTCCTTACGGGCGGCCTCCACCACGCAGGTGCGGGTGAGGTTGTCGCCGCAGCTCGAGGCCGCCTTCGCGAACAGCAGCCACTGCACCAGCGAGCGCAGCCCGTTGTAGGTCAGTTTTCCGTCCGGCGCGTACTGGGCGAACAGATCCTTGGCGCGCTGCACCGCGGGAACGCTGGCCGCTGACTCCAGCGGCACGGTCCCTGACAGGTCGGCGAAGTTGTTCTGCGCGCCCAGCGACGTGCGGGCGAGCTCGAGGAACGCGGGGGTATAGGCGTTGCTGGTGACGTCGACCCAGTCCAGCTTGTAGTCCATGCTGGTGAGCACGTCCTCGAGCTTGGCGAGGCTGCGGAAGTCGCCGAGGAAGATCAGGCCCTTCACGCCCTTGGCCTTGATGGACTGCGCGTAGGGCGTCCAATCCGAGACGCCGGCGGCCGGATAGAGGTCGTTGTAGATCAGGGTCGCGCCCTCGGCGGGCAGCGACTCCCCGTAGCGGTCGGCCATCGACTTCACCACCGGCGAGTCGGCCACGATGATGCCGACCGCGGCTGCCGAGGCCGGGTAGGCCTCCTTGAACAGCCACTGATGCATGCCCGCATAGGTGTCGTAGGGGCGCGCGGAGGAGGCACCGGATCCCACCTGGAGATCGGAACCGGTGTTCTCGGCCTGACTCACCTGCGACGGGAACTCGGGCAGCGTGCACGTGAGCCGATCCTTGACGCCGAGGGCATCGAGTGCGGCGGAGCCGCCGACCAGCGCGAAGTCCTCGCGGCAGGCTTCCAGCATGCGCGCGCGGACCTCGAGCAGTTTCGCGTCACGGACATTGAAGGCCAGTTTGCGACCGTTGATTCCGCCGTTGTCGTTGCACCAGGACGTGAAGACCTTGGCGGCGTCGACCAATTCGGGATTCTTCGTGAAACCCATATCGGTGAACACGCCGACTTCGATCTGCCCGGCGGTGACGCCCTGCGTCGGCGCACTCGTCGACTTGCCGGTCTGGCAGACCCCGTTCAGATCACCGAAGTCGCTCGTCACCGCCTTGCCGCCGGGTGCCGCGGCCTCTTCGACCCCGCTGCCGGTGCGGCCGCTACAGCCTGCCACCAGCAACGCGGTCGCCATCAAGGCGATCAGTACTCGCTGCGATCTCACCGATGTCCTCCTGACACAAGCTCGGCGGCCGAGCCCTGTTTCTCATCGAACAAAGCGCCTGTTCTCGGCGCTCTCTATTTCGGAAATCATCTTCTCATCGAAAGAGAATAAAGTTAACCCTTTGAGAAAATATCTGATTCACCACTCTGTAAACACGGGTGGCGGCCCGCGGGAACCGCGGGGGGCCCCCCGGGTTGGACAACCGCCACAGGCGGGCGGGGGGGCGCCCCGGATAGCCCACACCGCGCCGGTGGGGGGGGGTCGGTTAAACAAAAGACGCGGCCGACGGCGTA
>NZ_JBSGVG010000037.1:0-72699 GCF_053608345.1 Nocardia sp. NPDC055050 | reverse complement strand
CCTTTGCTCGTTTCTACAGCCGGGCCTTGACCGCGGCGGAGAGCCGCGAACCGTCGGCCTTGCCATCGGCCAGCGCGGTGGCCGCCTTCATGACCTGACCCATCTGCTTCATTCCCGGACGCTCACCGAGCTGCTCGGCCACCTCCGCGATCGCGGTGTCGGCGACCTGCGCGACCTCGGCGTCGTTGAGCTGGGTCGGCAGGTACTCCTCGATGATCTCTTCTTCGGCCCGCTCGTTCGCGGCCAGTTCACCGCGACCGTTCTGCTCGTAGATCACGGCCGCCTCGTTGCGCTTCTTCGCTTCCTTCTGCAAGAGCGACACGACATCGGCATCGGAGAGTTCGTGCGCCTCCGTACCGGAGACCTCGGAAGTCTGGATAGCGGCGAGCAGCATCCGCAGGGTCGCGAGACGCAGTTTGTCCTTGGCTTTCATCGCGGTGGTCATATCCGCGCGCAGCTTGGCTTTCAGTTCCGACATGCGGTTTACCGTAGTCGTTCGCTCAGTGGAGTCCCATCACATTTTCGTCGCAGCGAAAATTCCAGACCGTTTGTGCGGAAACACACGCGCCGATCCGGGAGGGGGTCGCCTATGCTGGGCAAATGCCCGTTATCTCGACGTCCGCTGTCCGCCGAACCGCGTTGGGAGCCGCCGGGGCCGCCGTCGCAGGCATCGGCTACGCCACGCTGATCGAACGGAACGCGTTCGTCCTGCGCGAAGCCACGATGCCGGTGCTCGCGCCCGGTTCGCCGACGTTGCGCATTCTGCACGTCAGTGACCTGCACATGATGCCGGGCCAGCAGCTCAAACAGCAGTGGCTGCGCGAACTCGACCGCCTCGAACCCGACCTGGTCGTGAATACCGGCGACAATCTTTCCCATCCCAAGGCCGTGCCCGCGGTGGTGCAATCCCTCGGTGCGCTACTGGCCCGACCCGGCTTGTTCGTGTTCGGTTCGAATGACTATTTCGCGCCGGTGCCGAAGAATCCGCTGAAGTATTTCAAGAAAGATCACCGTCGCGTCTACGGCGATCCGCTGCCGTGGAAGGACCTGCGCGCGGCATTCACCGAGCGCGGCTGGCTCGATCTGACCCACACCCGGCGCGACCTCGAGGTGGCGGGCATCCGCATCGCCAGTGCCGGCGTCGACGACCCGCACCTGCAGCGCGACCGCTACGACACCGTCGCGGGCGCACCGAACCAGCTGGCCCAGCTCAGCATCGGTGTCACGCATTCGCCCGAGCCGCGCGTGCTCGACCGCTTCGCCGAAGACGGCTACGACCTGGTGCTGGCCGGTCACACCCACGGTGGGCAGCTGGTCGTCCCCGGTTACGGCGCGCTGGTCACCAACTGCGGTATCGACAAGTCCCGGGTGAAGGGTGCCTCGCAGTGGGGCGAGCACACCCAGCTGCACGTCTCGGCCGGCATCGGCACCTCACCGTGGGCGCCCTACCGCTTCTGCTGCCGTCCCGAGGCCACGCTGCTCACCTTGGTCGGCGCCCAGCCCAAGCGGCCGTCCGCCGACACCGGCTTCGGCATTTCGACCTCGGAGGCCGTCGCCCGCTAGGGTCTGGCTCCGAACGACATTGTCATTGAGGTGTCATCAGGAGACGACCGTGAGCAGTGGATCCGACGACAGGCGCGACGACCCGACCGTATTCGGCGGGCCCGGCGCACCGAACCAGCCCGACCAGCAGTGGCAGCGGCCCGGTTCGCCGGATCCGGCTGCGGAACAGCCGAATCCGGGCGCACCAGATCCCACCGCGGTGTGGACGCCGGGCAGCACCGGTCTCCCTCCGACCCTGCGCTGGGACGGCTCCGGGCCACCACCCGGGCTTCCCGAACCCACGCAGTGGGCGCCGGCGGGTCCGCAGGATTGGCAGGATTCCGGTAATCCCGCTGCGGGACAGCAGGTTCCGCAGCCGGGACAGGCCGACCCCACCCAGCTGTGCCAGCCGGCACCGTGGCCCGGGGCGAATCCGCCTGTGGGCCAGCCGGGTTCGAATCAGCCTTGGCAGCCCGGCATGAATACACCCGCCGGACAACCTGGCCAGCCGTGGCACCCCGAGGCCCCGCAGCCGGGCGGCCCGGTAGCTCCCGGCGCCAATTTTCCTGGCGGACACCCTGGTTCGAATCAGCAGTGGCAACCGGGCATGAATCCGCCTGCCGGACAACAGCCTCCGGGTCAGTGGGGCGCGCCGGTACCTCCCGGTCAGCAGTGGGGCGGTCCCTCGGCCGGTGCGCAGCACCAGTGGGGCGCCCCGGCGAATCCGCCCGGTCAGCAGCAGTGGGGCACGCCGGCCGGGCAGGCAGACCCGACCAGAGTCGGCGCACCAGGCTGGCAGCAGCAGGCACCGCAGCAATACGGCGAAATCCCCCCGCTGGATCACCAGGGCATCCAGCCTTACGGCCAGCCGCTCCCGCCCAACCAGAAATCCGGGAACAAGGCGGCGATCTGGGCAGCGGCAGGTGTGGCGGCGCTACTTCTGGTCGGCGGCACGATCACCGCGGTCGCGCTCACCCGCGGCGACGACGCACCGACGACCACCGCGGGCGGTGCTCCTTCGATGGTCAGCGCCCTGTCCACCACCCCGGCACCGGCCTCGTCGAGCAAGCCCAAACCCAGCACCACCACCCCCTCCCCCTCGGGCGCCGCATCGAATCGCAAACCCCTGATCGAGGGCTACCAGGTAGTCGCCTCCCCGGACCGTGGCGCCGCCTACGACGTCCCGGCAGGCTGGAAGGTCGCCACCGAAACCACCATCGGCGGCGTCGGTGAACCCCCGGGCGACTCGGTGATCGGCAAGGGCTACGCCTCCGACGGCCGCGACTACTGCCCGAACTCCACCCGCACCATGTCGCTGCTCACCGGCTCCAAGAACGCCGACAACGCCGCGGCTGGCGCCGAACTCGGCACCAAGGCCGCCCCCCTCGCCTACCAGGGCTCGAAAGGCACCCCCGGCCCCGCCCAGCCACTGAAGTCGATCGACGGCAAAACCGAGGGCATGTTCACCGAGACCACCGGCACCGTCCCCGCCCCCAAACCCGGCTGCGCCGGCACCTACTCCGTCTACACCTACGCCTTCAAAGGCGCCAAGGACGGCAGCTTCGTCATGGTCATGATCGCCGACACCGGCGTTCCCGGCGCCATCGACGCCGCCGAGGCCAAGCGCATCTTCAGCTCCATCAGATCCCTCGACTAACCCCCATCTGACCAGCCAATTTAACGTTTCACGACCCCACGTTGTAAGCTACTTCAGGTTCGCCTCACGGGGTGTGGCGCAGCTTGGTAGCGCGCTTCGTTCGGGACGAAGAGGTCGCAGGTTCAAATCCTGTCACCCCGACGTGTTGGTTGAGACACAGAAGAGCCCCTGATCAGTTCACTGGTCAGGGGCTCTTCGCTTGTCTGTGGGGGTTTGCGGTCGAGGGGGTTCGGCCAGCAGATGGTGAGGGCCGTGAGGGAGATCAGGCTGAGGATGAGGGCCAGGATGGTGGGGCACATGGGGGTCGCCCTTCCGGGGTGAGCGGAGTGGGAGCGCGGCGGTGGGCTCGTGGTCGAGTGTGGGCGCCTCCATGGCGAACGGGGTTGCCTGCGTGTTCGGGGTTGGTTGAGAAGTTCTCCCCACGCGAGGTTGCGCGTGGTGAGGGTGTCGGTGTGAGCAAGGGATAACCTGCCGCTTACTTTCTGTCACTTGATAGAAATTCGCGGTCGATAGCGTATACACCCATGTCGACAAGGGTGGATGCACCGGCCGAGGGCTCGGGAAGGCCGTTGCGTGACGTCGTGTACTCGACGTTGCGGGGGGAGTTGATGAACGGGGACATCCGGTTCGGGGAGCGGCTCACCGAACCCAAACTGTCGACCAGGTTCGGAATCTCCCGCACGCCGGTTCGGGAAGCACTCACCATGCTCTGCTCGGACGGGCTGTTGCAGCGCGAGGAGTTCGGGTTCAGTCCGGTGCGGCCGAGTGTGGCGCGGATTCGCGATCTCTACGAGCTGCGGCTGACCCTGGAACTGGGTGGCATGACGCGGGTACGAGCGGATCCGCGGATCACCCACGACACCGCGCTGCTCCACGCCGAGCGGCAGAAGTGGCTGGCGCTACAGGCCGACCCGCCCGCCCAGGAGCCGGGTTTCGTCGTCGTCGACGAGGAATTCCATGTCGCCCTGCTGACCGCGGCGGGCAATGCCGAGATGGTGCGCGCCCTGGTGGCGGTGAACTCCCGGATCCGGCATGTCCGCATGTACGACTTCATGATCAACAACCGCATCGAGACCACGATCAGCGAGCACCTCGGCATTCTCGACGCCGTCCTCGCCGGTGATCTCACACTGGCCCAGCAGCTCTTGCACACCCACATCGGCGATTCGCTGGATGTGGTGCTCGAGCGGATCTCGCGTGCTGTCGCCGCCATGTCGCTGAGTGAATAGAGGAGCGTTTATGTCTGCCACCCCGACCGCACGGGTCGCCGCCGCCTACGCACGAATCGCCGAGGTGGATCGGCCCGAGGTCTGGATCACGCTGCGCTCCCAGGAGGTGCTGACGACCGAAGCCGTCGACCTGGAACGCCGTGTCGCCGCGGGCGAGCAGTTGCCGCTGGCGGGCCTGCTCCTCGCGGTGAAAGACAACGTCGACGTGGCCGGCTTGCCCACCACCGCCGCCTGTCCTGAATTCGCTTACGAGGCAACGGAAACTGCGTCGTCGGTGCAGCGGCTGGTCGCGGCGGGCGCACTGGTGCTCGGCAAGACCAACCTCGACCAGTTCGCCACCGGGCTCGTCGGCACGCGCAGCCCCTACGGCGCCGTCCGCAACGCTCTTCATCCCGAATTGATCTCCGGCGGTTCGAGTTCCGGTTCCGCGGCGGCGGTCGCGCTCGGCATCGCCGACCTGTCCATCGGCACCGACACAGCGGGTTCGGGACGCGTACCCGCCGCACTGCACGGTATCGTCGGCATCAAGGCCACGCTCGGCGTGATCCCCACCCACGGCGTCGTCCCCGCCTGCGCCGACTATGACGCGGTCACCATTTTCGCCGCCGACCTGGACCTGGCGGTCACCGCCGTGAAGACGATGGCGGGCAAGGACTCTCGCGACCCACGCAGCCGCGAATGGCCCGCCGACGTCCGCCTCGCGGCATCCGCCGAGCCCGAGATCGCCATCCCCCGGCCCGAAGACCTCGAACCGCTGAGCCCGGCCTACCGAACGGCGTTCACGGAAACTGTCGCGGCCCTGCGTGATCACGGCCTGCGCCTCACCGAAATCGATATCTCGCCACTTCTCGACGCGGCCCGACTGCTCTACGACGGCGCGATAGTCGCCGAGCGGTACGCGGCGGTCGGCGAGTTCGTCGACAAGGGCGCACCGGGTCTCGACCGCACTGTCGCCGGAATAATCAGTGCCGCACGAGCACTCGACGCGCGCGCGTTCGCGCAGGACCTGGACGCCCTGGCCCGAGCCCGCACCACCGCGACAACGCTGCTCACCGGCTTCGACGGCCTCCTACTCCCCACCACCACCGAACACCCGTCGATCGCCGAAGTGGAAGCCGACCCGCTCGCGATCAACCGCCGTCTGGGCACCTACACGAACTTCTGCAACCTCCTCGACCTCGCCGCCGTCGCGATCCCCGGCAAGCCCACCGCCGATAACCTGCCGTTCGGCGTCACGATCGCAGTCCCCGCGTTCGCCGACCAATCGGCGGTCGACCTCGCCGCGCGCATCCTCGGCACCCCGGCGCCGCTGCTCGTGGAAACCGGTGTGCCCCTTGCCGTGTTCGGCGCCCACCTGCGCGGCCAACCGCTGCACTGGCAACTCGAACAACTCGGCGCCCGCTTCGCCGGCGAGATCGCCACCTCCGATGCCTATCGCCTGACCGCCCTCGACACCACCCCGGCCAAACCCGGACTGGTCCGCCACGGTGAGGGACAAGGCGCACCGATCCTCGGCGAGCTGTTCCTCGTCTCCCCCGCGGGCCTCGGCCGATTCCTCGCCGAACTACCGCCGCCGATGGCCCTGACCAGTATCGATCTCTCCGACGGGCGCGCGGTGGTCGGCTTCGCGTGCAGCTACGACGCCGCCGTCGCCGCCACCGACATCACGCGGTACGGGAGCTGGGTGGCGTATCTACGGGATCGGTGACGTCGATACCGAGCTCGGCGAGCAGGCCCGTCACGCGATGGCCGATGTCGTCGCGGATGGGCCGCACCTGCTCGGTCTCGAGGCCGGCCGGATCATCGATGATCCACTCCACGTAGCGCACCCCGGGCACCAGCGGACAGGTATCGCCGCAGCCCATCGTGACGATCACATCGGCGGCACGGATGATCTCATCGGTCCACGGTTTCGGGTACTCGCGTGAGATGTCGATGTCGACCTCCGCCATCACCGCCACCGCGGCCGGATTGAGCTGCCCACTGGGCACCGACCCGCCCGACCAGGCCACCGCTCGGCCCAGCGCCAGCTCTTCGAAGAATCCGAGCGCCATCTGCGACCGGCCCGCGTTGTGGGTACACAGGAACAGCACCGTCGGACGCGGCCGGGCCACCTTGCCCTCGATCTTGGCCAGCGCCTGCAACCGTTGGCGCCCGAACCGCTCGGCCAGCAGCGGTAAGTACAGGGTCACCGTCGCCCGAGCAGCGAAATTCTCGTAGGAGGAATGCAGGAAACGGTGGATCGTCTCCAGCTCGAACATCGTCGCGAATTCTTCGCGCAGCCGCGCCTCGGCACGGTCGAGCGCGTCGGAGTGCTCCGCTATTTCGACCACCCCCCAACACTTACCCGAATCCGGGCCATACGCAAACGCCCGGGCCGATCACCCCTCGATCGACCGGCCCGGCACGCGTACTCACCGACACAACGTGGAACATCTTCGGCCCAGCCCGTCGGTGTGGTTACCGTCGGCAGTGCGTCTTCAGCGTCTGGAAGAGCCACCTTCTGGTCTGCACCGCCGGGTCCGACCGATCACCCCTCGAGACCGATCGGACCCGGTTGTTCCGGTGTCTGAAGCAACAATGCGGTGTCGGTCTCTAGAGCTTCTTAAGAACAACTTGTCGGCGAAGTCGGGTTTTCGGCGATGATAGAAGTACCGACGCAAGGAGATCGACCATGGAAACCGCGATCGTCTGGTTGCTGGCAAGCCTTCTGTACTGGTTCAGCAACTTCTGATCCCCTGACACCGTCCACGAGAGAGCCCGGAATCAGGCCCTTCGCCCACCCATGAGACGAGGCAGGTACGCGTATCGCCGTACCTGCCTCGTGCCGTTGTGTGGATCACATCGAGCCGCCGGAATAGTTCACCGGCAGCAGCGGTTGGACTCACTGTCGACGTCCGAACAGCCCCGGGCCTCACCCCATTTGTCGCTACGAGCGACCACCCGCCGAGAGGCGCTTGTGGGGCGTCGGCACCCTGACGGGCCGTCCTCGAGGCGGCCCATCGACTCGAACGCCGCCAGGTCACCCTCATCGACCTGGCGGCGTTTGCCGTATCCGGGTCGCGGGCCACGCGCGTGTGCTCGAGGATGGGTGCATGACTTCGGATGGGCAGTTGCGGCGGGGGCTGGGGCTGGGGGATTCAGTAGTGGTGGGGTTGGGGGCGATGGTGGGGGCCGGGGTGTTCGCGGCGTTGGGCCCTGCGGCGGGGGTGAGTGGGTCCTGGTTGCTGGTGGCCTTGGGGGTGGCCGCGGTTATCGCCTATTGCAATGCGATGTCGTCGGCGCGGTTGGCTGCGCTGTATCCGGTGTCCGGGGGGACGTATGTGTACGGGCGGGAACGGCTGGGGGCGTTCTGGGGGTATCTGGCGGGGTGGGGGTTCGTGGTCGGCAAGACGGCGTCGTGCGCGGCGATGGCGTTGACGGTGGGGAGTTACGCGTGGCCTGAGCAGGCGCACGCGGTGGCGGTGGGGGCCGTGGTGGTGGTGACGGGGATCAACTATGTGGGGGTGCAGAAGTCCGCGCTGGCTTCGCGGGTGATCGTGGGCGTTGTGCTGGCGGTGCTGGCGGCGGTTGTCGTGGTGGGAGTCGGTGGGAGTCATTCGGGGGCATCGGTTCTCGACCAGGAGATCGGGCCGTACGGGGTGTTGCAGGCGGCGGGGTTGTTGTTCTTCGCATTCGCCGGGTATGCGCGGATCGCCACGCTCGGCGAGGAGGTGCGTGCGCCGGAGCGGACCATTCCGCGGGCGATCATGCTGGCGCTGGCAGTGGCATTGGCGGTGTACGCGCTGGTGGCGGTGGCCGCGTTGCTGACGTTGGGGTCGGGTGGGCTGGCGGCCGCGCGTGATCCGCTCGCGCAGGTGGTCGAGGCGGCGGGGGCGGGATGGCTGGCGCCGGTGGTTCGGGTGGGTGCGGTGCTGGCAGCGGCGGGTTCGCTGATGGCGTTGGTCTTGGGGGTCTCGCGGACCGCACTGGCGATGGCGCGCGACGGGCATCTGCCGCGGGCGCTGGCGATGATCCATCCGAAATACGCGGTGCCGCATCGGGCCGAGCTCGCGGTGGGTGTGGTGGTCGCGGTGCTCGCGGCGACGGTGGATCTGCGCGCGGCGATCGGGTTCTCCTCGTTCGCCGTGCTCGCCTATTACCTTGTCGCCAACCTGTCCGCGGCCACGCTGACCGCCGCCGAGGGCAGGCCGCAGCGCTGGGTTCCGGTGCTCGGAGCGGCGGGTTGCGTGGTGGTCGGGTTCGCGTTGCCGATCGAGTCGGTGCTGGCCGGACTCACGGTCCTCGCGGCCGGCGCGGGGGTCTACGGGATTCGCAGTGTTGCGGGGAAGTGAACATGCCTGTGATTAGGGGATTCAGCGGCCACGCTATACGGGTTACGGTGCGCGGCACGGGCTACTCTCGCCCGCATGCGGCACATCACGGGCGTTTTCGCGGGAACGATCGCTGCGGTGCTGGCCTCGGCGTGCCTATTCGCCGTTCCGGCGCACGCCGCGCCGAGTACGACCTGCGAGGTGACCTCAGGTCGCGACCTGGAGCGCGCCGAGCCCGAACAGGTGGGGCTGGATTCGGCGAAAATCGAAGCGGCACTGCAGTTCGCGGCCACCCGCAACCGGCTCAATGTCCAGATCTTCCGGCACAACTGTCTCGTCGGTGAGGGCCTGCGCAACGACGAGACCGGCAATACGCCGTGGAACGTCTGGAGCGTCACCAAGTCGGTGGTGTCGATGCTGGCCGGAATCGCTTCCGACGAAGGCAGAATCGATATCGCCGCCCCCATCGACCGCTACCTGCCGCCCGGACTCGGCGACGCGGCGCACCGGTCGATCACTGTCGAGAATCTGCTCACCGAGACCTCCGGCATGCAGGTGGGAGTGCTGTCCGAGGGCATCACCGCGGTGATCCCCATCGACCCGCACTCGGCGGTGCAGGCGCTGTCGGTGCAGCTGACCAATCCGCCCGGCACCACGTTCAGCTACAGCCAGCGCAATGTCGATCTGCTGTCCTACGTGATCGAGCTGGCCGTCGGCGAACCGCTACAGCAGTTCGCGCAGCGGGAATTGTTCGACCCGCTCGGCATCCCGCGCAGCGACTATTACTGGGCAAGCGACCGATCCGGTCATACCTACGGCTACGCCCATCTCCTGCTGCCGCCCAACGACCTGGCCAAGATCGGCCTGCTCGTCTCGAACGACGGCCGCTGGGGCGCCGACCGGGTGATCTCCTCGGACTATCTGCGCAAAGCCCGCACACCGTCGGCGGCGAACAGTTGCTACGGCTACCTGTTCTGGCTGGGCGCCGATTGCAGCGAATCCCCCGACTTCCTGCCCCCCGACACGTTTTTCATGTCCGGACTCGGCCTGCAGAACGTCTTCTTCCTGCCGAGCCTGGACATGACGGTGATGTGGACAGGCCCGTTCGGCAACCAGACCGCCTACGGCCCGAGCGGCATCCTCGCCCACGCCGAAGAACTGCCCCACGAGTTCTTCCGCCGTCTGTTCGCCGCCGTCACCGATGCCGCGGTGCCGATCGCCGAACCGTACGTGGAGCCCCCGCTGGAATTCGACGCGGGCAAACTCATCGACGCCAACATCCT
This sequence comes from Nocardia sp. NPDC055050, assembly GCF_053608345.1. Lineage (NCBI taxonomy): Bacteria > Bacillati > Actinomycetota > Actinomycetes > Mycobacteriales > Nocardiaceae > Nocardia > Nocardia sp. NPDC055050. The sequence goes on along the minus strand of NZ_JBSGVG010000037.1, from coordinate 62,675 downwards.
GCTGGCCGTATTCGGCATCGGCCCCGGCGCCTACCCCGGCTGCACCGTCTTCGATTGCCTCAACCAGCCCCTGGCCGCCCCCTTCGCCAGCATCCCACCGGGCTGCGCCATCCTGGCCTGCGTGGGCCACGACCCACGCACCCCGGGAATCCGTTAGCCGTTCACAGCCGCGGCGAGTCGGCCCGAGTCCAGGTAGTCGCGAAACAGCACCACTTCCCCCTCCCGAACCCGGATCACTGTGATGGCGGAGCGCACTCGGATCCGCTCCGCCCCGGGCTTGGTCACCTCGACCTCGGTCTCGACCACCACGGTCTCCGGATCGTCGGTGGCGTAGATACGGGGATGAACCGCGTGGATCCGGACCGATGACGTGGCGGCCCAAGCCTCTTCCAGTGCGGCACGGATCGCTGCCCTGCCCTCGATCCGAGCTGGTGCGCCCGGCGGCGTGAACGGCAGCTCGAAAACGCCGTCGGCGGCGAACGACTCGGTGAACGCGGCCGCGTCGCGGGCGGGGAGAACGGCCATGAGCCGTTCGGCGACCTGGACCGGAGTGGGGATCATCGGCGGCCTTTCGATGAAACGGAACGATGGACCCGCTTATCATCCGGAACGCTCGTCCCGCTTGTCAACGGCCGCCGATACAATCACAGCCGTGACCGATGAACCACGCCCGCTGCGCGCCGATGCCCGCCGCAACCGCGAACGGGTGCTGGCCGCGGCCCAGGAAGCCTTTGCCGCCGAAGGGATTTCGGTTCCCCTCGACGACATCGCCCGGCGCGCCGGCGTCGGCGCGGGCACCGTCTACCGGCATTTTCCGACCAAGGAAGCGCTGTTCACCGCCGCGATCATCGACCGAGTCGAACGTGCCGCCGCCTACGCGCGCGAACTCGGTACCGCCGACGACGCGGGCAGCGCCTTCTTCGAATTCCTGGCCTTCCTCGGTAGCGAGAACGGCGTGAAACGCGAGCTGGCCGACGCGGTCGGCTCGGAGCGGCTGGCCGCGCTAGGACCTACCGCCGACCTGAGTACGGCGATCGGGATCCTGCTGGTGCGGGCGCAAAAGGCGGGCGCGATCCGACCGGACCTGGAGGTCGACGACCTGATGCTCATCCTGAAAGCGGGGTTCGCCGCCACCCGCGACGCCGACGATCGCCGGCGCCGTCTCACCTTCTCGGTCATTCTCGACGGGTTGCGCCGGGTCGAGCCCTGACAACGACAAAGGCCGGGCACACCCGAAGGTGGCCCGGCCGTCGACGGGTGATCAGCGGTTCTCGAGCAGAACTTCCGCGATCTGAATCGTGTTCAGCGCGGCGCCCTTTCGGAGGTTGTCGCCCGAGATGAAGAGCGCGAGACCGCGACCGCTCGGCACGCCCGGATCCTGGCGGATGCGGCCGACGAGGGAGTCGTCCTGGCCTGCGGCGGCCAGCGGGGTCGGCACGTCGACCAGACGGACGCCCGATGCCTTGGCCAGCAGGTCCTTGGCCTGCTGCACCGAAATCGGTTCGGCGAATTCGGCATTGATCGACAACGAGTGCCCGGTGAAGACCGGGACCCGCACGCAGGTGCCGCTCACCAGCAGATCGGGCAGGCCCAGGATCTTGCGGCTCTCGTTGCGCAGCTTCTGGTCTTCGTCGGTCTCGAAGGAACCGTCGTCGACCAGCGCACCGGCCAGCGGGATCACGTTGAAGGCGATCGGCGCGACGTAGTTGTTCGGCGCGGGGAACTCAGCGGCCGAACCGTCGTGCACCAGCTTCTCCGCGTCGGCGGACACCGCGCGGATCTGCGAGGCGAGTTCCTCGACACCGGACAGACCGGAGCCGGATACAGCCTGGTAGGACGACACGATCAGGCGCTGCAAACCGGCCACGTCGTGCAGCGGCTTGAGCACCGGCATCGCGGCCATGGTGGTGCAGTTCGGGTTCGCGATGATGCCCTTGGGCAGGTTGCGGGTGGCCTCGGGGTTGACCTCCGACACCACCAGCGGCACATCGGGGTCTTTGCGCCATGCCGAGGAATTGTCGATCACGGTGACGCCCGCCGCGGCGAAGCGCGGGGCCTGCACACGCGACATGGTGGCACCGGCCGAGAACAGCGCGATGTCGAGGCCCGACGGATCGGCCGTCTCGGTGTCCTCGACGACGATCTCGCCGCCGCGCCAGGGCAGCGTCTTGCCCGCCGAACGCGAGGAGGCGAAGAACCGCACCTCGTCGGCCGGGAAGTTGCGCTCTTCGAGCAGCTTGCGCATGACGGCGCCGACCTGACCGGTCGCACCGACAACACCTACACGTACACCCATTGCTTAACGCCCCGTTCCGCCGTGGACGACAGCGGCTTCGTCGCCGCCGAGATCGAATGCCTTGTGCAACACCTGCACCGCTTCATCCAGTTCCGTATCACGCACGAGCACCGAGATCCGGATCTCCGAGGTGGAGATCAGGTCGATGTTGACGCCCGCGTTGGCCAGCGCCTCACAGAAGGTGGCGGTGACGCCCGGGTGCGACTTCATCCCCGCGCCGACCAGGGAGACCTTGCCGATGTGATCGTCGGAGAGGATCTCGGCGAAGCCGATCTCGTCCTGGCGCTCGGTGAGCTTCTGCACCGCGCGGACCAGGTCGGTCTTGGGGCAGGTGAAGGTGATGTCGGTCTTGCCCGTGTCGACCTTGGAGATGTTCTGCAGCACCATGTCGATGTTGATCTCGGCGTCGGCCACCGCGCGGAACACCTTGGCCGCGTAGCCCGGCTCGTCGGGCAGGGCGACGACGGTCACCTTGGCCTCGCTGCGGTCGTGTGCGACGCCGGTCAGGATTGCCTGCTCCACGGGAATGTCCTCCATCGATCCGAAAACAGTGGTGCCGATCTTGTCGGTGTAGGACGACCGAACATGAACGGGAACGTTGTAGCGGCGCGCGTACTCCACGCAGCGCAGCATGAGCACCTTCGACCCGCAGGCCGCCATCTCGAGCATCTCCTCGTAGGAGATCTTGTCGAGCTTCTGGGCGTCGGGGACGATGCGCGGGTCGGCGGAGAAGATGCCGTCGACGTCGGTATAGATCTCGCAGACATCGGCTTTCAGCGCCGCGGCCAGCGCGACGGCGGTGGTGTCGGAGCCGCCACGGCCCAGCGTGGTGACGTCCTTGCTGTCCTGGCTCACGCCCTGGAAGCCGGCCACCAGCACGATCTGCCCCTCGGCCAGCGCCTCTTGCAGGCGGCCCGGGGTCACGTCGATGATCTTGGCGTTGCCGTGCGCGCCGGTGGTGATCACGCCGGCCTGCGAGCCGGTGAACGAGCGAGCTTCGGCGCCGAGCGTGTGAATAGCCATGGCCACCAAGGCATTCGAGATGCGCTCGCCCGAGGTGAGCAGCATGTCCATCTCGCGAGCAGGCGGCGCCGGGGCCACCTGCTCCGCGAGATCGAGCAACTCATCGGTCGTGTCGCCCATCGCCGAGCACACGACAACTACATCGTGCCCCTGCTTCTTGGTCTCCACGATCCGTTCAGCGACGCGCCGGATCCGCTCGGCGGTAGCCACCGAGGATCCTCCGTACTTCTGAACTACGAGAGCCACAGCAGGTCCTTCACGATCGAGTGTCAGGTTGGTATCAGCGACCAAGAGTACCGGGCGCGGGCCACCGGTTTTGCTGCTACCTGCCCTGCCTGTGGAAAACGACACAGGCTTGTCACCTGTGGATAACCACGGAATTCACGCGCGATCGAACCAGGTGACCTGCGTGCCGTTGTCGAATTCCTTGCGCTGTACCGGAACGAACTGTGTCGGTTTGAAGACGCCGGTGAAGACCGGGACACCCTCGCCCGCGACGATCGGATAGCTCTTGATGATCATCGCGTCGATCTCGTCGAGCAGCTGCCCGGCCAGCTTCCCGCCGCCACACAGCCAGATGTCGCCACCCTCGCGCTGCTTGAGCTCGCGCACCAGCTCGACGGGATCACCGGAGAAGATCTCGACCCCGGGATGGTCGGCCTGGTCGAGCGTGGACGAGACGACGTACTGCTTCAGGTGCGAGAACGGGCTCTCGACGTGCTCATCCGGCAGCACGTAGGTGCCGCGCCCCATCAGCACGGTGTCCCAGTTCTTGGCAGGCAGGTCGGGGTCCATGCCGAAGTGCGCGCGCAGGTGGGTCGGGATGGCGTCGGGAAACTCCGTCATCATCCACTCCACATAGTTCTGCGGTGTCGGATAGAAGTCGACCTCGCCGCCGGAGCCCGCGATGTAGCCGTCCAGGGAGACGCCGATGTAGTAGACAAGCTTTCGCATGGTTACCGCCTCAGATGTAGTACTCTGTTTGAAGTGGTTTCAACGTAGTACTACGGATGGAGTGGTGTCAAGTGCGAACAAATCCCGAACGTCGGCAAGCCCTGCTCGACGCGGCCATCGAGGTCCTCGCCGACGAGGGCGCCCGCGGCCTCACCTTCCGCGCGGTGGACAAACAGGCGGCCGTCCCAGCGGGCACCGCGTCGAACTACTTCGCCAATCGCGACGAACTGCTCACCCAGGCCGGCGTCCGCTTCTACGAGGTGGTGCAGCCGAGCGAGGAGACGATGGCCCTGGTCAGCGACGGCCCGAAGGACATCGACAACATCACCACGCTGATGAAAGAGGTGGTCGGGCGCATCGAATCGCATCGCAAGGCCTATCTCGCGCTGCTCGAACTACGACTCGAGGCAACCCGGCGGCCCGAACTGCGCACGGTGCTCACCGAACGCGTCCGGGCCGACATCGATTTCAACGTCCGCAACCATCTGGCGTCCGGCCTGCCCGGCGATGCGGAGTCGGTACTACTGCTCTATCTGGCGCTCAATTGGCTCATCGTCGAACACCTCACACTGCCCGGAATCTTCACCGAGGAGCAGAGCATGGCACTGATCGAAACGGCCGTCGAGCGTGTGATAAGCAGCTGACCCGGTCATTTGTCCAGACCATAGACGTGTTGACGATCACTGGTACCACTGTGCACAATCGGGCGCGAAAGCTGCGGGGGTTCGGAGGATAGACACAGATGCGCTCGAAGATCGACATCCGATTCACCGTTGACGCCGAGATCGACCAAGTGATGGACGCACTACTGGCCGTTGACCTGATGTCGGAGTGGTCGACCTCGCTCAGTGATGTCCGGGTCGGGCCGCGCGATGCCGACGGCAGGCCGCGCCGAGTTTTCGCCACCGCCCACTTCATGGGTAACTCCGACGCCCAGGTGCTCGAATACTCCTGGGAGCAGTACCGGTCCGAGTGGCGGGTGGTCGACAGCAGCCGCGGTTCCAAGGGCGGCGGCTGGATCGAACTGGTCGACACCCCGGAGGGCACCGAGGTCGACTACCACGTAGAACTCTCCCTTCCGCTGCCCATTCCGGGCATCCTGTTCAACCGAAGCCTGCGCAAACTGCACGACGAGACGGTCGCGAACTTCATCGACTTCGCCGAGCGGTACCCAGAGGTCGGTGGCTTCGCGGCCGGCTAGTTCGCGCCGTCGCCGAACCCCCGCGTCGTCGATCTTCAGTCCGCGAATCGCGACCCGGGGTGCGAATATTGACCCCATGATCGGAAATCGACGGGTCCGGTTCCAGCCCGTCACCGAAGAGAACTCGGTGACCCAGCTCGAGCTGTTCTTCGACCTGGTGATCGTCTTCGCGTTCACCATGGTCACCGCACTGGCCGCCGACGACACCACCGCGGCGAACATGCTGCGTGCGACGCTGGTACTGGCCCTGATGTGGTGGCTGTGGATCGCGTATTCGTGGCTGGGCAATGTGGTGCGCGCCGACGAGGGCATCACGCGGGTCGCGATGTTCGTCGCGATGGGCGGTGCGTTCCTGGCCGCGCTCACCATTCCCGAGGCCTTCAGCGATCTGGCCGGTGGCTGGTTCGGTCCGCTGGTGTTCGCGGTGGCCTATCTGGTCGTGCGACTGGTGCACGTGGTGGTGTTCTGGACGATCAGCGCCGGGGATGCCCAGCTGCGCAGGCAGTTGCTGCGCTGGGCGGTCGGCTCGGTCACCGTCGGAACGACACTGCTGGTCGTCGCCGCGATGACGACCGGTCTCACCCAGATCCTGCTGTGGCTCGCCGCGATCGTCGGGGACATGGTCTGGACCTGGGCGGCGGGCACCGACTGGCGCCTCAACTCGGCCAAGCACTACTCCGAACGCTACGGGCTCATCATCATCGTGGCGCTGGGCGAATCCATCGTCTCGATCGGCATCGGAGTGGCCGGACTGCCCATCTCGTGGCCGATCACGCTCGGTTCGATGCTCGGCTTGGCCATATCCGGCCTGCTGTGGTGGCTGTACTTCGATGTCGCCGCGATCTCGATCGAGCACGCGTTCGCCCATGCCAAGGACGCGCGACAGATCAAGATCGCCCAGAACACCTACATGTACGGGCATTTCCCGATGATCGTCGGCATCATCGGGCTCTCGCTCGGCTTGAAGAAGGTGCTGTACTACGTGGGCGATTCCTCGCACCACACGCTCACCGATCCGCTGTACGGCATCCCGCTCGGTGCGCTCTACGGTGGCCCCGCGCTGTTCCTGCTCGGCATCACGTTCGCGAAATACTATGCGACCAAGTCATTGTCGACCGAACGCCTGGTGGTAGCCGCGTTGCTGTTCGCGCTCATCCCGTTCGCCGCGCACCTGCCCGCGCTCGCCTCGCTCACCCTGCTGTGCGCGCTGCTGTCCGTGCTGGTGATCTTCGAGACCCTGCGCTTCGCCCAGCCGCGCGACCAGATCAGGCACGCTTGACCTGACCGAGGTGGTGGCGCACGCCGTGCTCGGCGGGCGTCGCCCCACGGTGTGAGGGCGGGACCCGCACCCCGGCACGCACCGCGTCGTTGATCTGGTCGAGGTTCTCCCGCAGCATGTCCGCGACCAGTTCGTCGGTGCGCGGGTCGTCGAGCAGCTGGCGCAGCATCCGGTAGACCGTGTCGGCGACGAGCCGGATGATGTCGTCGTGGAACGGGACGTAGCGCAGTTTGCCGGTCTGAGGGTCGTTCTTGATCAGGTCCATGATCAGCTGGTCGACCTCAGCGTGGTTCTCCTCCAGCGCGGCGGCGATGTTCTGGGTGTAGTGGCCCGCGCGCAGGACCTTGGAGACCTCGTCGAGGATCGCGATCGTCATCGGACGCTTGATCACGTCGACGATCGTGCCGACGAACCGGTTGACGATCGTCGCGGTGACCCGCTCCCCCAGCGCCCGGTCGGCCACCCGGCCCAGCCGGATCAAGATCACCACGATGCGCAGCAGCCGGAAACTGCGGAACAGCGGGCTGGTCACCGGGATCATGCCGAGCACTTCGTACCAGTAGATGAACGGGAACGACCACGGCCACCCCGCACGCCGCCAGCGCCAGACGAACTCGACGAGGAAGATCGCGCAGATCGACGTGTCGACGATGACGATCGCGTGGTACGTCGGACCGCTGACCTCGAAGAAGGTGATCCACACGACCAGCACCACCGAGATGATCGCGAGGATCAGCATGAGGATGTCGGTACGCAAGGTCGGCGTTTTCGAGCGCACGTCCGGCAGGGCCTCGACCCGTTCGATCCCCGGTGAAGCCACTGTTGCTCCTGAATATCTGGCGGTCGGCGCCGCGTAGGTCGGCCTTGACGTCGCTGCCCACGCTAATTGGTCGACCGACGCCGCGAGGGGAGTTGCCGACGCCGGTCGGTGGCGTGTTCAGCCGCGCAGGACGGCCTCGATGTTGCGTTCCGCCAGTGCGGTGATGGTCAGGGACGGGTTGACCGTCGCGGTGCTGCCGGGAATCGCGGCACCGTCCATCACGTAGAGGCCGGGGTGTCCGTGGACGCGGCCGAAGGCGTCGGTGGCTTTGCCGAGGACCGCGCCGCCGAGCGGGTGCGCGGTGAACTGGGCGTTGGCGTCGTAGCCGAGCGCGCCGTACTCGGCGACCGCGCCCGCGCGCTCGGCGATCCGGTGGTCGACCACGCGAGCCGCCGCGGCGACCGCGTGCTGCGTGGCCGCCGACCAGTTCAGGCCGACGCCGCCCGACGCCGTGTGATAGCCGAAACGGGCACGGGTCGGATCGAGGACCATGCCGAGCGAGGCCAGCGCGCCGGTCTCGAACGGGATACCGGGGATGTACCAGTTCTCCAGGGTGAGGGGCACGTTGGATTCGTCGTGGATCCGGCTGGCGCTCGGCACACCTTGGCCCTGCCCCGCGATAGCGCTCGCGCCGCGGGCCAGCACCACGTCACCGTTGGTGCCGAAGCCGTCGCCGATGTGCTCGTTGAGGTTGGGCAGCGTGCCGGTGGCCTGGGCGCGGACCAGCAGCTCCGAAGTACCGATGGAGCCCGCGCCGAGGAACAGCTTGTCGCACGTCAGGTTGCGGGTGCTCAGCACCTGACCGGTCGGGGCCAGCTTCGATACGGCCACCACGAACCTGCCGCTCGCCTCCTGGGCGATGGCGTCGACGCGATGGCCGGGGAACACCTGGGACTTGCCGGTCTCGCGGGCGTAGCGCAGGTAGTTCTGGTTGAGGTCGAACTTGGCGCCGTTGGAGTTGCCGAGGTTCGAGCGGGCCGAGGTGGCGGATACGCGGGAGGTGCCCGCGAGCTCGCTGCGCAGCACGTCCCAGGTGAAGATCGAGTCGTTGGGCAGCGGCTGGTATCCGGCCGCGCGCACCTGGTCGTCCCAGGCGCGCGAGTGCGCGAACGGCGAGGAGTTGTAGATGTCGGCCGGCATCGTGTCGAGCCGCAGCATCTGGCGCACCCGCGGGTAGTAGACGCTTTCCAGCTCGCCGTAATCGACGACGCCACCGAAGACCTGGTCGAACAGTGTGCGTTGCGGAGCCACCATCGCTCCGCTGAAGATCACCGAACCGCCACCGACCGCGGCGGCGCGCCACACGTCGAGCCCGGAATATTCGGTCACATCCAGCACCCCGCCGAACGCGCTGAAACTCATCGGCACCTTGGTGACGCCGGTGAAGCTGGTGCGATGCCAGAACCCGCGGCCGTCGGGCAGATCGTCGCCGGTGAAGATCTCGCGCCACGGGTCGTTGGGCCAGTGTGAACCGCGCTCGAGCACGGTGTTGGCGATCCCGGCCTCGGCCAGGCGCAGCGCCGTCACGGCGGCGCCGAAGCCGGATCCGATGACGATGGCCTGCGTGTGGGCGGGTGCGTCCGGAATCGGCGCGAAGATCTCCGGCACCCAGGACTGGAACATCGCCTCGCGCGGATCCGCCGAAGCGGGCACGCTCGCCAGCGTCGTTCCCACAGCACCGGCAACAGCCGCCAGTCCCGCCGCCTTGAAAAAGGCACGTCTGTGCACCAGGCCACCTCCCTCATCACGCATGGCCGACGCGAAGAATACCTTGCAAACCGGACAATCGCCCGGTCGTACGGGTATTTGTCACATGTCATGGCGACGCGTGGTGCGGGGTGGGACCTCAGCTGGTGAGCAGGCGGATCACCGCGATCGTGCCGACAACCACGATCACCCCTCTGAGCGCATTCGGCGGTAACTTCCGCCCGACCTTCGCGCCGAGCTGCCCCCCGATGATCGAGCCGACCGCGATCAACGCGACCACCTGCCAGTCCACCTCCGCGATCGCGATGAAGATCACCGCCGACACCCCGTTGACGATCAGTGCGAGCACGTTCTTCACGCCGTTGAGCCGCTGGATGTCCTCGTGCACGAACACCCCGAGCAGACCGATCAGCAGCACACCCTGGGCGGCCCCGAAGTAGCCGCCGTAGATGCCGGTGGCGAAGACCGCGACCAGCAGAATCGGGCCGCCGTGTTCCGGCGCCGCCGACGCACCGTTCGCCCTGCGCTGCTTCACCCACGCGGCCAGTCGCGGCTGCACGACGACCAGGATCAGCGCCACGATGATGAGGACGGGGACGATCGCCTTGAACGCCTCCGCGGGCATCGTCAGCAGCAGGATCGCGCCGGTGATGCCGCCCAGCAGCGACGCGGTGCCCAGCTGCAGCAGTCGGGACCGCTGCCCCTCCAGTTCCCGCCGATAGCCGATCACCCCGCTCACCGAGCCGGGGACGAGACCGATCGTGTTCGACACATTCGCTGTCACCGGCGGCAACCCGAACGCGAGCAGCGTGGGAAAGGTGATCAGCGTGCCCGATCCGACGATCGTATTGATGCCACCCGCCGCGATGCCCGCGGCGAAGACGGCCACTTGTTGTAACCAAGTCATGCGAATTCCTTTGGTACGTCTCGTCGGACGCGAAGGTCCGTACAAGCGTGCGTTATGGGGGAAACCGTACTGGTCAACCGGTGAGCGAAAGCCAGCGGACTCGGTTCACCTAATTGGCCCGGGTCGCTTACGAGCAAGGGTGGGCACGCGGTAAGCTCGAAGGATCATGCTGCAGCGGGCTCTTCTTCTCGGCCGCCGCGACGGGTCCTGATACGGACCGGCTCCCGTCGCGGGGTTCCAACGCGCCGGTCGACCCGCTCCCATTCACGGGAATCCATCACACCCACGGAGAAACTTGCATGTCCTCGGCTGACGCATTCGTATCCGCTTCGCGCACCATTTCGGCCCCCGGCAAACCCGCACCGGCCGACCAGCCCGCCTGGAACACCCAGAAGAACTCCTCGATGCCGTCGTTCCGGTATCGCCCCTTCGCCGAAGAGGTCGAGCCGATCACGGTGCCCGACCGCACCTGGCCGGACAAGATCATCGATCGCGCCCCCGCGTGGTGCGCCGTCGACCTGCGCGACGGCAACCAGGCCCTGATCGACCCGATGAGCCCGGCCCGCAAGCGCCGCATGTTCGACCTGCTGGTGCGGATGGGCTACAAGGAGATCGAGGTCGGTTTCCCGGCCGCGAGCCAGACCGACTTCGATTTCGTCCGCGAGATCATCGAAGACGGCGCGGTCCCCGCCGACGTCACCATCCAGGTCCTCACCCAGTGCCGCCCCGAGCTGATCGAGCGCACCTTCCAGGCCTGCGCGGGCGCACCGAACGTGATCGTGCACTTCTACAACTCCACCTCGATCCTGCAGCGTCGCGTGGTCTTCCGCGCCGAGCGCGACGCGGTGAAGAAGATCGCCACCGACGCGGCGTCGCTGTGCCTGGAGATCGAGAAGCGCTACCCCGACACCGAGTGGCGCTACGAGTACAGCCCGGAGTCCTACACCGGCACCGAGCTCGACTACGCCCGCGAGGTCTGCGACGCGGTCTCCGAGATCATCGCGCCGACCCCGGCCAAGCCGCTGATCATCAACCTGCCCGCGACCGTCGAGATGGCCACGCCGAACGTGTACGCCGACTCGATCGAGTGGATGCACCGCAACCTGGCCCGCCGCGACTCGATCGTGCTGTCGCTGCACCCGCACAACGACCGTGGCACCGCCGTCGCGGCCGCCGAACTGGGCTACCAGGCCGGCGCCGACCGCATCGAGGGCTGCCTGTTCGGCAACGGTGAGCGCACCGGCAACGTCTGCCTCGTCACCCTGGGCATGAACATGTTCTCGCGCGGCATCGACCCGCAGATCAACTTCTCCGATATCGACGAGGTCCGTCGCACGGTGGAGTACTGCAACCAGCTGGCCGTCGCCGAGCGTCACCCCTACGGCGGCGATCTGGTCTACACCGCCTTCTCCGGCAGCCACCAGGACGCGATCAACAAGGGCCTGGATGCGATGAAGGCCGCCGCCGACGCCCAGGGCGCCGATGTGGCCGACATCGTCTGGGAGGTCCCGTACCTGCCGATCGACCCGAAGGATGTCGGCCGCACCTACGAGGCCGTCATCCGGGTGAACTCGCAGTCGGGCAAGGGCGGCGTGGCCTACATCATGAAGACCGATCACGGTCTGGTGCTGCCGCGTCGCCTGCAGATCGAGTTCTCGCAGGCGATCCAGGCGATCACCGACGGTGAGGGCGGCGAGGTGACGCCCAAGGAGATGTGGGACGTCTTCGCCACCGAGTACCTGAACCCGATCCTGCCGCTCGAGCGGATCAAGCAGAAGGTCACCGCGGCCGAGACCGACGGCGGCGTCGACTCGATCGTGGCCACCGTGAAGGTCGACGGCGTCGAGCAGGAGATCAGCGGTTCCGGCAACGGCCCGCTGGCGGCGTTCGTCGACGCGATCGCGACCGTGGGCTTCGAGGTCCGCGTCCTGGACTACAGCGAGCACGCCATGTCCGCGGGCGACGACGCCCAGGCCGCGGCTTACGTCGAGGTAGCCATCGGCGACAAGGTCGTCTGGGGCGTCGGCATCGCCACCTCGATCACCACCGCCTCGCTGCGAGCCGTCGTCTCGGCCGTGAACCGCGCGGCGCAGTAGCTTGCGCTATGGCGGCCGGGACCTGAGGTCCCGGCCGCGTTTGTGCCTGTGGATAGATTCTCGGGCCTGTGGACAACTTCGGTTCGCCCGGTCGGCCTCGTTCCGGATATACCGGTTGAGCTGGGAGCATTCGAATTCGCTCTGGGGCATGGGAGTTACTGCCCCCGACGCGCGAAAATTGCCTCCGTGTTAGCGTTTTAGGGCATATTCAGCGCCGAGCTTTCCTGCTCGTTCAGCGAGCAAGTGGGGGAACTGTGACCAACAACGACCATAATCCGACCTCGCCGCCGTGGCTGCAGAGTCCGTCGGCTGACGTGTCCGAAGCTGCGTCCGGTCCCTCCGGTGTGCAGACCGCGACCGAGGACGACATCGAGCCCGCCGACACCGCTGCCGAGCCGACCGGTGACGCCGTCGAGCCGACGACCGGTGACCAGCCCGTCGCCGAGCCCGGCGCGGCCGGCCTCGCCGACCAGACCGTGTACCAGCCCGCCGGTTTCGCGCCGCCGGGCCAGTTCGCGCAGGGCGCGCCGTACTCGGTGCCGGATCCGTACCAGAACAACGGCGGGCAGCCGCCGGTGAACGGCCCCGAGCAGCAGCCGTGGCCGGGTCAGCCGGGCGAGCAGCCGTGGCTTCCTGGTCAGCCGAGCGCCGAACAGCCTTACCCCGGTCCGCACGCGACGGGCGAGCAGCCGCAGCCCGGCGTGCCGCCGCAGTACCCCGGCGCGGAGGGTCAGCCGTACCCCGGTCCCGAACAGCAGCAGCAGTTCCCCGCCCAGGAGCAGGGCCCGCAGTCCGAGCCCATCTACAGCTGGGCGCCTCCGCCGCCGCCGATGTACCAGCAGCCGATGCAGGGTGGGATGCCGCCCGGTCAGCAGCCGGAACAGCCGGGGCAGTTTCCCGGCCAGCATCCCGATCAGGGACAGTTCCCCGGTCAGCACGGGCAGTTCCCCGGCCAGCTCGGCCAGCCTGGTCCCCCGCCGGGTCAGCAGTGGGGCGGCGGACCGGCTCCCCAGCAGCAGCAGCCGTTCCAGCCGCAGCACATGCAGGCACCGGGCCAGCCCGGCCATTCGGTGAACGACCTGAACCTGCTCAAGCGCGCGCGGAAGTCGCCGCGCAGCGGGTGGCGCAAGGCTGTGCACAAGGTGTCCGGCGGTGTGATCAACCCGGGTGAGTCGGCGGCGGATGTCGTCTACCGCGATCTCGGCGAACGGGTCAACCAGCCCGTGCGCGGCGATTACCGGATCGCGATCCTCTCGCTCAAGGGCGGTGTCGGCAAGACCACCACCACGGTCGGTCTCGGCTCCACCTTCGCATCCCAGCGTGGTGACCGCGTCATCGCTATCGATGCCAACCCCGACCTGGGCACGCTCGCCCACCGGGTACCGCGCCAGACCCGTTCGACGGTGCGCAACCTGCTCGAAGACCAGCAGATCACCCGCTACTCGGATGTCCGCGCACACACCTCGCAGGCCCCGAGCCGACTGGAAGTGCTTGCCTCCGAACAGGATCCGGCCGTGTCGGAGGCCTTCAGCGAGGCCGACTACCGCAAGGCCATCGGCATCCTGCAGTCGTTCTACAACATCATCCTCACCGACTGCGGCACCGGCCTGATGCACTCGGCGATGTCGGGCGTGCTGGACATGGCGAGCTCGCTGGTGCTGGTCACCTCCCCCGCCATCGACGGTGCGCGCAGCGCGTCGGCGACGTTGGACTGGCTCGATCACCACGGCTACTCCAAGCTGGTCGAACGCACCGTCGTCGTCGTGAACGCTTCTCGCCGTGGCGCTTCCACGGTCGACCTGGATCAGCTGCGCAAGCTGTTCCTCGACCGCACCCGCGCCGTGCAGATCGTCCCGTTCGACGATCACCTGGCCGAGGGCGCCGAGATCGATCTCGAACTGGTCAGCAAGCCGACCAGGCGGGCCCTGCTCGAACTGGCCGCGATGGTCGCCGACGACTTCAGCTACCACGGTCAGCAGCACCAGCAGCAGCAGCCGTATCAGCCGGGCCAGCCCTACCCGGGTCAGCAGTACCAGCCGGGTCAGTTCTGAGGTAGCACCGTCAGCGCGCGATCACCTCGCGCGCCGCGGCCTCGAACGCGTCGAGCACCGTCGCGATGGCGGGGCTGCGGTGCGCCTGCGGGCGGGTGATGATCTCGTAGACCCTGGCCGCGCGGACCCCGGCCAGCGGTAGCACCGACAAGTCGGGGTGGGCTACGGCGTAACGCGGCATCAGCGCGACGCCGTAGCCGGAGACCACGAGCGTTTCGATCACCCGGAACTCGTTGAGCCGCTGCGCGATCCGTGGCCGTACCCCGGTGACCGTGGCGATGGACTCGAGCACGTCGTCGACCGGGAACCCGCCGCGCACGCTCACCCAGGTCTCCTCGGCGAGTTCTTCCGGGCGCACCGACGAACGCCCGGCCAGCGGATGATCCGGTGCGACAACGACATCGATCGGCTCACGCATCAGCACCCGCGCCGACAATCTCGGCCCGGCCAGCGACGGCGCGCGTTCGTCGCGATGGGTGAGCACGATGTCGTAGTCGGCCAGCAGTTTCGACGCCTCACTCGGCGGGAGGTCCTCGTCGCCCGCGACCAGTTCGACCCCGCTGGTGGCCAGCGTGGCGAGCACGAGCGGCAACAGCAGTGCCGCACCGGACGGGAACGACGCCACCCGCACCTGACCCCGCGGTGAGCCCCGGTAGTGGGCCATCTCGGCGGTGGCCCGGTCCATCGCGGCGAGCACGTCGTCGGCCCGGAGCACCAGCGCCTGCCCCGCGTCGGTGAGCCGCACCCGGCGTCCGTCCGGTTCGAGCAGCGCGACCCCGGCCTCTCTGCCGAGCACCTTCAACTGCTGCGAGACCGCCGATGGAGTCATCGACAGCACCTCGGCGACGGCGGCGACCGTGCCGCGGTCGGCCAGCTCGCGCAGAATGCGCAGTCGCTCGATCGAGAACATGAAGTAAAACTACGTTATCCCTCCACATTTATTCGATTGTGCTGATCTTTAGCGGCCCGCACGATAAGGGCGTGACCTCCCGTGATCGCCTGCTCGGACTGACCGTCGTTGTGCTCTGGGGCCTGAACTTCCTGGCCATCCGCATCGGCCTCGACCACTTCCCGCCCTTTTTCTTCGTCGCGCTGCGCTTCGCCGTCATCGCGATCCCCGTGCTGATCTTCATTCCACGTCCGGCCGTGCGCACCCGCTGGCTGCTGCTCTACGGCACCGGCTTCGGCATTCTGCAGTTCGCGTTCCTGTTCACGGCGATGCGCACCGGCATGCCGACCGGCCTCGCCTCGCTGGTACTGCAGTCCTCGGCGCCGTTCACGGTGATGCTGGGCGCGGTGCTGTTGCGCGAGCGCTTGCGGCCGGTGCAGGTCGCCGGACTCGCGGTGGCCGTGTTCGGCATGGTCATCATCGGCGCCGACCGCATGGCCAACGCCACCCTGCTGCCGGTCCTGCTGACGTTGGCGGGCGGCCTGGGCTGGGCGTTCGGCAATATCGGCGCCCGCCAGGCCGGTGCCGACTCCCCCGGCTACAACCCCCTGCACCTGACGCTGTGGATGTCGGTGGTTCCCGTCGTGCCGATGCTGGCGCTGTCGATGGCTGTCGAGGGGCCTGGCACCGGTTTCCGCGCGGTCGGCGCCGCGTTCTCCGCCGACGGCCTGCCCGCACTCGGCGCCGTCGCCTACATCGCCGTCCTCGCGACCGTGTGCGGTTCGGGCCTGTGGACCTATCTGATGAGCCGCTATCCGGCGGGCACCGTGGCGCCGTTGTCGCTGCTCGTGCCGGTCGTCGGCATCGCGGCGGCGTGGGTGGTCCTCGACGAACAGCCGTCGGTGGCCGCGCTGATCGGCGGGGCGATCGTGATCGCGGGCGCCTTCGCGGCAACCACCGGCCTGGGCCTCCCGAAGGCGCCATCGCCCGCCCCCACCCCCGAATTGGCCCGAGCCTGAACCCGAATTCAGCCCACGACCGCTCGAGCTCTGGCTAGCATGTGACCGGTCGCCCGATGTGTTTCCGTGCGACCGGTCGGTTTTGAGCTCGCGAACGACGCACAGGTCGATACAGCCAGGTCTTCGCCGCGCTCTAGAGTGGTAGCAAATCCCAGGCAATACTCGAGCAAGGCAGCTGAACAGCGTATGGCGGAACAGCGGTGGCCCGTTTCGCGAAGGAACCTTCTTCGTGGCACGGTCGCAGCGGGGGTGATAGCGGCGGGGGCCGTGGCGGGAGCGCCGGGATTCGCCGCGCCGCCGGGGCGCCGGGTAGCGGTTCTGGGCGGCGGTGTCGCCGGGCTCACGGCCGCGCACGAACTGGCCGAGCGCGGGTTCGAGGTCACCGTGTACGAGGCACGCGCGCTGGGCGGCAAGGCCCGCAGCGTGGGGGTGCCGGGTACCGGCCGCGACGGCAGACCCGATCTGCCCGGCGAGCACGGGTTCCGTTTCTTCCCCGGCTTCTATCAGAACCTGCCCGACACGATGCGCCGCATTCCGCATCCGGGCAATCCCGACGGCGTGTGGAACAACCTCATCGCCGTGCCGGAGGCCCGGTTCTCCCGCCGTGACAGCGACGACATCACCCTTGCCCTGCCCGACAGCTTCACCGCCGCGCAGGCGACGCCGGACTCGATCCGCGAAACCCTGGCCGGCACCATCGCCACAACCGCCAAGATGTCGGCGGCGGAAGGCCTGTTCTTCGCCAATCGGCTGATGGTGTTCAACACCAGCTGCGATGCCCGCCGTTTCGGCCAGTGGGAGCACACCTCCTGGTACGACTTCGTGCACGGGCACGAACGTTCGCACGAGTTCCGCGCGGTCGTGTCCCGGTCGCTGACATCGATCATGGTCGCCGCCAAGGAGAACCTGGCCAGCACTCGCACCATCGGCAGCATGGGCGAACAGTTCCTCGGCAACCCGCTCGGCCTCGGCAACGACGGCGGCCTCGACCGCGTGCTCAACAACACGACCAACGCCGCCTGGATCGATCCGTGGGTGCGGCACCTGCGTGAGCTGGGCGTGCGTTTCGAACTCGGCGCACGGGTCAGCGAACTCGAGGTGCGCGACCGGCGGATCCGGGCGGCCCGGATCACCGACGCCACGGGCGCGCGCACCGTCGACGCCGACTATTTCGTGGTGGCGCTGCCGGTGGAACACGCGAGAAAACTGTGGTCGTCGCAGGTACTCGCCGTGGCGCCCGAACTCGCCGCGACGGAGCGGCTCTTCGTCGATTGGATGAACGGAATACAGATCTATTTCCGTGCGCCCCTGCATATTTCGCGCGGACACACGGCCTATGTCGATTCGCCGTGGTCACTCACCTCGATCAGCCAGAATCAGCTGTGGACCGATAAACTGCCGTCCTTCGGCGACGGCACGGTGGCCGATTGCCTTTCGATCGATATCTCCGACTGGAATTCGCCGGGAATGCTGTACGGCAAACCCGCCACCGCGTGCACCCACGAGGAGATCTTCCGCGAAGTCTGGGCACAGTTGAGCAGCCATCTCAACGATCGTGAACAATTGCTCCGGCCCGCCGATGTGCATTCCTGGTTTCTCGATCCGGGAATCACCTGGCAGGGCAGTCACAACGCGAATGCCGACCCGTTGCTCATCAATACCGCCGGCTCGTGGGATGCCCGCCCCGAGGCGCACGGGTCGATCGAGAATCTCTTCCTCGCCGGTGACTATGTGCGCACCGATGTGGACCTGGCGACCATGGAGGGCGCCAACGAGTCGGCCCGTGCGGCGGTGAACGCACTGCTCGACGTGGCGGGCTCGCCGGCGCCGCGCTGCCGTGGTTTCCGGCTGCGCCGCACCCCCGAACTCGAGCCGCTGCGCATCATCGACGCCGACCGCTACGCCAAGGGCATGCCCAACCTTTTCGACGAGCCGACCTGACCCGGACAAGCTCACACCGCTCCCGCACGCGCGCCCGGACGGCGCGCACATAGACTCGCGGCGTGGCAGACATCTCGGTGCGTGGGCGCTTGGCCTTGCGAGCAGCGGCGGCAGCGTCGTGGGCTTCGCAGAAGGCGGGTCGCGGCAAGGGTTCGATGATCGGCGGCCTGATCGCGTTGAAGATCGATCCGTCGATCATGACGCAGCTCGGGCGCGGTCGGCGAACGGTGCTGATCACCGGCACGAACGGTAAGTCGACCACCACCCGGATGACGACCGCCGCGCTCGGGACGCTCGGCGACGTCGCCACCCAGGCCGACGGCGCCAATATGGACGCGGGCATCGTGGCCGCGCTCAGCCTGCACCCGGGTGTGGCGCTGGCCGCGATCGAGGTCGACGAGCTGCACCTGCCGCACGTGAGCGACGCGCTGGATCCGGCCGCCGTGGTACTGCTCAACCTCAGCCGCGACCAGCTCGACCGGGTCGGCGAGATCAACATGATCGAACGCAAGCTGCGTGCCGGGCTCCTGCGTCATCCCGACGCGGTCGTCATCGCCAACTGTGACGACGTGCTGGTGGCCTCCATCGCCTACGACCACCCGAATGTGGTGTGGGTGTCGGCGGGCAGCGGCTGGGCCGTCGACGCGACGAGTTGTCCGCGCAGCGGCGAGCCGATCGTCTGGGAGGGCGAGAACTGGCGCTCGACCGGTGCCGATTTCCATCGCCCGCAGCCGGTGTGGTGGCTCGAGGGCGAAGACCTGTGCGGCCCTGACGGTTTCCGCGCTCCGCTGCATCTGGCGCTGCCGGGTCGCGCGAATCGCGGCAATGCCGCGCAGGCGGTGGCCGCGGCGGTCGCGATGGGCGCCGAGCCCGCGAAGTCGACCGATGCCACCGGCACTGTGCGCGAGATCGCGGGCCGCTACCGCACCGTCACCGTCGGCGACCACGACGCGCGGTTGCTGCTGGCCAAGAACCCCGCGGGCTGGCAGGAAGCGCTGTCGATGATCGACCCGGCCTCGGCCGGTCTGGTGATCGCGGTGAACGGTCAGGTGCCCGACGGCGAGGACCTGTCGTGGCTGTGGGACGTGCGGTTCGAGCACTTCGAGGGCGTGCAGGTGGTCGCCTCGGGCGAGCGCGCCACCGATCTCGCCGTGCGCCTCACCTACGCGGGTGTCGAGCACACGCTCGTCCCGGATCCCGTGCGCGCCATCGCCTCCTGTCCCCCCGGACATGTCGAGGTGCTGGCCAACTACACCGCGTTCCGCGATCTCAACCGTGACCTGGAGGCCCGCAAGTGAGCGAGTCAACCCTTCGTATCGGCCTCGTGCTGCCCGACGTGATGGGCACCTACGGCGACGGCGGCAATGCCCTGGTCCTGCGCCAGCGCCTGCGGATGCGGGGCTACGACGCCGAGATCATCGACATCACCCTCGCCGATCCCGTCCCGGATTCCTTCGACATCTACACCCTCGGCGGCGCCGAGGACTCCGCGCAGCGCCTGGCCACCCGCCACCTGCAGAAGTACCCCGGCCTCCAGCAGGCCGCCGCCAAGGGCGCACCGGTGCTCGCCATCTGCGCCGCCATCCAGGTGCTCGGCAACTGGTACGAGACCTCGGCGGGCGAAAAGGTCGACGGCGTCAGCCTTTTCGACGTCACCACCTCGCCGCAGAAGGTGCGCGCCATCGGTGAGGTCACCACCACGCCGCTGGTTCCCGGCCTGAAAGCGCCTCTCACCGGCTTCGAGAACCACCGGGGCGGCACGACTCTCGGCTCCGATGCCACCCCGCTGGCCCGCGTGACCCGAGGTGTCGGCAACGGCGTGGGCGACGGCACCGAGGGCGTGGTCCAGGGCTCGGTCTTCGGCACCTACCTGCACGGCCCCGCGCTCGCCCGCAACCCCGAGCTGGCCGATCTCCTCATCGCCAAGGCCCTCGGTATCCCCGCCACCGACCTGGCTCCCCTCGACCTTCCCGAGGTCGATCGCCTCCGCAAGGAACGCCTGCGCGCCTGACCCGACAGCGGATCGACGCCGCCGCGCGGACTTCCGCTCATCGCGACTTTTAACCTCCCGTAACCGCTACCTGCGCCGATAGCGTCTCCCTTCGCAGTGCTGGACGAATCCGCCCGGCACCGGAGGTGAGGAGTGCCGAGGTGACCGCAGTGGTGTCGACCGTGGACGCCGACGAAGCGGCCGGTGCGAAACCGAGCACTGCGAAGGCACCTCGGCGGGGTGGTTCGGTGCTGGCCGCGGTGGTGGCGCTCGGCGTCGTGCTGGCCGGCTGGACGGTGGTGACGGCGGCCGGATTGGTCGACCCGCTGTATCTGCCGTCGCCGAAGGCGGTGTGGGATGCCTTCGTGCGCGCCAATTCCACGCATCGGATCGCCGACGGCGTGGATCGGTTCGTGGTCGGCGAGCAGAACTACTACCTGTGGGAACACCTGCTGGCCAGCCTCCAGCGGATCGCGATCGGGGTGGGTGCGGCGATCGTGGTCGGGCCGCTGGTCGGGTTCGTGATGGGGATGGTCGCGCCGGTGCGGTGGGTCACCGAGCCGATCCTGAACTTTCTGCGCGCCCTGCCGCCGCTGGGTTACATCGGTCTGCTCATCGTGTGGTTCGGCATCGGCGACACCGCCAAGATCTGGCTGCTGTTCCTCGCCGCCTTCCCGCCGATCGTCATCGCGACGCTCGACGGCGTACTGGGCGTCAAACAGGACTACCTCAACGCGGCGCGCTCACTGGGCGCCGGTCGCGCACAGGTTATTTCCCTCGTCGTACTCCCCGCCACCCTGCCCAACGTGATCAGCGGTATCCGCATCGCGACGGCTTTCGCCTGGACCACGGTCGTGGCCGCCGAACTCAACAACGGCATCCCCGGCATCGGCGGACTCGCGTATATCGCGGGCACGCAACTGAATACGCCGCTCACCATCGCCTGCATCATCGTGATCGGCGTGGCGGCGATGCTGCTGGACGCGGTGATCGTGTTCATCGGCGCCCGAGCTGTTCCCTGGAAAGGCAAAGTATGAAAACCGCACTGCGCAGGGTCGTCGCGACCTCGGCCGCACTCTCCGCCGTTGTCGCTGTCACCGCGGGCTGCGTGGAATCGGGGCGCGAGGACACCGGCGCGGCCGCGAGCTGCCCGTTCGCCGCCGATCCGAGCGTTACCAGCACCGTTCGCCTCGGCTTCCAAGCCATCCCCAACGGCGATCTGGTGGTGAAGGACCGCAACCTGCTGCAGGCGTGCCTGCCGAACGCGAAGATCACCTGGAGCCAGTTCTCCTCCGGCGCCGACGTGGTGCAAGCCTTCGGCGCGGGCGGACTCGACATCGGCACGCTCGGTTCGAGCCCGGCGACCAAGGCCCTGTCGGCGCCGCTGAACCTGCCCGTGCAGGTGGTGTGGATCCACGACGTGATCGGCACCTCGGAATCGCTTGTCGTGCGGGACAAGTCGATCACCAGCTTGGCCGGGCTGGCGGGCAGGAAGGTCGCCACGCCCTTCGGCTCCACCTCCCACTACAGCTTGCTCGCCGCGCTGGACAAGGCCGGTCTCACCGGCAAGGTGGAGCTGATCAACCTCGCTCCCGACGCGATTCCCGGTGCGTGGCAAGGCAATCAGATCGATGCCGCCTGGGTCTGGGACCCGACGCTGTCCAAGCTCACCGCGGCGGGCGGTACGGTGCTCACCAGTAGTGCCGAGACCGCGGCGGGCGGTGCGCCGACCTTCGACGTCGCGATCGCCGACAAGAAATTCCTCGCCGACAATGCCGCGTTCGCGAAGACCTGGGCCAAGGTGCAGGACTACGCCGTCGGTCAGCTGAAGAACCAGCAGGCCGAGGCCGCGGTGTCGATCGGCGCGCAGCTCGGTATCGCCCCCGACAAGGTCGTTCCGCAGCTGGCGGGCTACCAGTACCTGCCCGCCGCCGAGCAGGCAGGCGCGAAGTACCTGGGTGGCGGCTTCGGCGCGGACCTCGCCGGTACCGCGCGATTCCTGTTGAGCCAGGGCGGCATCGCCGCGGTCGGCACCGATCAGCAGTACCGCGACGGCATCTCCGCCACTGCCGCGGCGGGCGCGGGCTCGTGACCGCGGGGCCGGTGGCCGCCGATGCCGAGCGGGTGACGTTGACCGGGGTGAGCAAGAGCTACCCCGGTCCCGACGGCGACGTCGTGGTGCTCGCGCCGACCGACCTCACCATCGAACCCGGCGAATTCGTCTGCGTCATCGGCCCTTCCGGCTGCGGCAAGTCCACCCTGCTCAACATCCTCGCCGGATTCCTCCCACCGACCTCGGGTGCGGTGCGGGTCGGCGATCGAGTGGTCGACGGACCCGATCCCGACCGCGGCGTGGTCTTCCAGCAGGCCAACCTCTACCCCTGGCTCTCGGTCCGCGGCAATGTCGAGTTCGGTCCGAAAGTCCGTGGGGTGTCGAAGCAGACGCGGCGGGCCGACGCGCAGCGGCTGCTGGAGCTGGTCGGACTCGACCAGCTCGGCGACCGCAAGCCCTACGAGCTCTCCGGCGGCCAGCAGCAGCGCGCGCAGATCGCCCGTGTGCTGATCAACGATCCCGGCATCGTGCTCATGGACGAGCCCTTCGGCGCCCTCGACGCGTTGACCAGGGAACGACTCCAGCGCGAACTGCTCACCCTGTGGCGCGATCGCCGCAAGACGGTGCTGTTCGTCACCCACGGCATCGAGGAAGCCATCCTCCTCGGCACCCGAATCCTGGTGATGGGCACCGCGCCCGGCCGGATCGTGCACGATGTCACGCCCACCTTCGAGGCGGGCGCCGACTTCGCCACGATCCGTGCCGACCCCGAGTTCAGCGCCCTCCGAGACGAATTGGCTCGCCACATCTACGCGGCGCACGCCTGATCTAGACGGCGACGCTCACCTGCCGGCGGGTGATGAGCCAGCCGACGAGCGCGGCGAGCGGGAACATCAGCACGCCGTAGACCGCTGCGGGAACGGCCAGCTCGGTGCTGTCGAGCACGCTGATCGCGATGGTGATGGCGATGGTGCTGTTGTGGATACCGACCTCGAACGAGCAGGCGATGGCCTGGCGGTCGGCGACGCCGAGCAGGCGCGGCAGGTAGTAGCCGACCGACAGGCTGATCAGGCAGAACACGACGGTGATGGCGCCGACGTCGGCGAGCGAGTCGGTCAGGGTCTCCCGCTCGCTGACGATGGTGCCGACGATCACCAGCAGCAAGGTGATCGCCGACCCGATGCGGACCGGCTTGTCCATCCGGTCCGCGAACTCCGCCGACCAACGGCGCACCAGCATGCCGAGGCCGACCGGAACCAGCACGATGGCGAACACCTGGATCACCTTGCTCAGCTGCAAACCGACGGAACCGTCCTCGCCGCTCGGCTCGAAGTAGCCGATGGCGAAGTTGGTCACCAGCGGCACAGTGACGACCGCGATGATCGAATTGACCGCGGTCAGCGACACATTCAGCGCCACGTCACCACGGAAGAGGTGGCTGAACAGGTTCGCTGTCGTCCCGCCGGGCGAGGCGGCGAGCAGCATCATGCCGACCGCCAGAATCGGCGTCAGGTCGAACAGCAGCACCAGGCCGAACGCGACCACCGGTAGCACCAGCAATTGGCAGACCAGCGCGATGGCGACGATGCGCGGCGTCTTCGCGATGCGGGCGAAGTCGGCGCCGGTGAGCGAGAGCCCGAGGCCGAACATGATCACCGCCAGCGCCAACGGCAGACCGACTGATACCAGTGGAGAGTTCATAGCCACACACTTCTCGTCGAGCAGTCCGGGTCGAGGTACCGACCGGATTGAGACGCTCCGGTCTCAATCTCGCAGCGTAGCCAGCTGTGACGTTCGTCGCAGCGAAATCGACAAGGTATTACCCCGTCGAGACGACAGCCTCCGGAGCGGCGGCATGACTGCCGGTGCACAGATCGTGGACGAAGCGCATCTTCTCCAGCACCCGCTCCGGCAACACGAAGGGGTACAGGTCGTCGCGGCCCATCGAGCGGTTGACCATGTTCAGCGACCAGGTCAGCGGCAGCCAGAGCTCGATGATCTTGTCGAACCCGGCGCGGCCGATCTGTGGGCGGTCCAGCGTCGCGCCCGCCGGGGCGAGTCCGAAAGCGGCCGCCGTGTCGAGGGTGTCGCGGATGTGCAGGTAGTGGGCGAAGGTCTCGGCCCAGTCCTCGGCGGCGTGCATCGTGGCGTAGGAGGAGACGTGGTCGCGTTTCCAGCCGCTGGGCGCACCCTGGGAATAGTGGCGGTCCAGCGCCGCCTGGTAGTCGGCGAAGGGATCGCCGAACAGGTCGCGAAAGCGTTGCAGGGCAGCGTCGTCGGCGACGAGCACAGAGAAGTAGTAGTGCCCGGTCTCGTGCCGGAAGTGGCCGAGCAACGTCCGGTACGGCTCGGCCATCTCGATGCGCAACTGCTCGCGGTGCGGGTCGTCGGCCTCGGCCAGGTCGAGGGTGACCACGCCGTCCATATGGCCGGTGAGCACGCCGTCGGTCCGGCTGGACAGCAGATCGAAGGCCAGCCCGTGTTCGGGATCCTCGTCGCGGCCGACGATCGGCAGCCCGAGCTCGACCAGCTCGAAGATCAATCGCCGTTTGGCCGTCTCGGCCTCGGCGAACGCGGCGAGGCCGTCGGTGTCGGTGTCGTTGGGCCTGGTCCTGGTGAGCTTGCACGACACGCACAGGCCGGGACCGGACGCGTCACCATCGACCAGCCAATTGCACTGCGCCACATGCAGGTTGTCGCACAGGCGGAAGCGATCACTGTCGACGACGCCGGCCACGTGGTCGATCGCCTCGTCGCTCGGCGGGTCACCGATCACCACCAGCGCCCGTTCCCCCAGGCTGAAACCCAGTGCGCTGCGGCACGACAGGCAGACAGAGTTCTCGAAAGCCAGCTGCTGGCCACAGTTCGGACAGACGAAATCACGCACGGACTACACCTCCACCGGGGCCACATCGACCGATACCTTGATTGTGGACTGCTTCGCGTCGGTGTAGATGATGCCACGCAGCGGCGGAACGTCCTGGTAATCCCGCCCCCACGCCACGGTCACGTACCGCTCGTCGGCGAACTGGTCGTTGGTGGGGTCGAAGGCGATCCAGCGGCCGGTGCGATCGGTGTCGTCGGCGCCGGGCAACCAGACCGCGGCCCACGCGTGCGTGGCGTCGACGCCGACCATGCGTTCCTTGCCCGGCGGCGGGTCGGTGGCGAGATAGCCGGAGACGTAGCGTGCGGCCAGGCCCTGCGCGCGCAGGCACGCCGCGCCGATTCGGGCGAAGTCCTGGCACACGCCTTCGCGGGCGGCGAACACGTCGGCCACGCTGGTGCTCACCGTCGTGGACCCGGAACGGTACTGGAAGTCGTGGTGGATGCGCGTGTTCAGCTCAGTTACGGCTTCGAGCAGCGGCCTGCCCGGCGGGAAACTCTCCACGGCGTACGCGACGACGTCGGGGGTGATCTCGGGCGGGAGCAGATCGAGGGTGAACTCGACGGCCAGCGGGCCGGTGGCAGACGTAGGACGCGCCGACTCCCAAGGCATGTCGGCACCCGGCAGCGCCGCCGGGTCTTCGCCGTCGACATCGATGAGGGACTCGCCGGTGACCTCGAGGTTGCGATGCTCGGAGGTCACGTGGAAATACGTCGTGGTGTTGCCGTAGACGTCGGTGCCCACCGAGCGGTCCGAGGGCACCGGGTCGATGTAGATCTCGTGCTCGAGCAGGCGCTGACCCGGATATTCGCGCGGGGTGAGATACGCGCGACCGTAGGAGCTGGTCACCTCGTCGGAGTAGCTGTAGGTGGTGCGGTGCACCACCATGTATCGCCGGGTCATCCGACCATCCTGGTATTGCCCCAGAGCGGCTGAATACCCAGCGGGACGGTGAGTTTGGTGGCCTCGAACGATTCGGCCAGCTTGCGCAGTCGCAAGTGCACCCCCTCCAGCAGTTCCACCAGTTCGGTGCGCACGCCGTCGTCGTCGGTGTGTTCCAGGTCGGCCGGGTCGACGCGGCGCAGCATGCGCTGGGCGTCGGCGAGCAGGCGCTGCGAACGCGAGGCGCCGGAACCACCGGGCAGCGCCTGGAAGTCGGCCTCGAGACGGTCGAGCTGATAGATCAGCGACCGCGGGTTGCCCGGGTCGAACAGCAGCAGTCCCGCGAGCGCGGCCACGTGCGCCGAACCACGATGGCGGCGACGGTAACTCACCGCCGACTCGGTGGCGGTGAGCACGGCCTCCGCGACCACCCCTTGCACTTCGGCCGAACTCCGTCGCCCCAGTGCGGCATTGATCAGCGACGTCACTGCCAGCCCGCGCTCGATCCGTTTACCGATATCCATGACGTACCAGCCGGTGTCGCGCACCAGCGACTCCGCGCCGATCCCCGACAGCGACAGCAGTGCCGCCAGCGCCAGCGAATGCACCGACGACAACGCCGTCTCCTGCTCGGTACTGGCACTGCGGAATTCGGCCAGTGCGCGGTCGACGGCGCCGATGATCATCCAGGTGTCACCGGACAATTGATCGCGCACCGCTCGCGCGGCGGATCCGTAGTGATCCACCGCGTACGACAGCGACCCGGCCAGCTCACGATCACCGGTCAACGAGGCCAGGTACCCGAACCCCTCAGCCGAAGCTCCGGCCACCGCCCGCCGCGCGGCCACGCCGTCCTGACCACTGGAATCCATGGCTCGGTGGGTGAACTGGCCCTGCGCCTGTCGCGACCGAGCGAGCACCGGCTCGGGCTCGGGGGCCGGCACCGGCTCCGAACCACGCTCGGGCGTGACACCGGTGGTGCGCAGCGCGCGGGCCAGCGCACTGGTGCCCGCCCGCTCCCACGGCGCCTCTGCCTCGGAATCGGGTTCGGGCTCGTCCGCTGTGGGCTGATCCCGACCAGCGGACCGGCTCTGCCCCGCCGACTGTGATGCCTTCGGTTCAGCAGGCGCGTCGTGCTCCACCGCCTCCGTTCCTGCATCTTCGCTGACCGAGGACCGCGATGACCGCGTCGCCAACGGGTCAGGCGCTTCGGCGCCTACCGAATCACGGTGCCCAGCATCGGGGTTCGGATCTTCGGTTGCGCCATCGCCGGATCGCACGGCCACCAGCTGACCGATTCCATTGGGCAGCACCGACTGTGGAGCGACGGTGCCCGTGGTGATCGACAGGGCACGCATGAGGATCGGCAAGGCTTCGGCGCCATCGAGCCACGGTCGGTAGCGATAGTCCTGATAGACGTCATGGGTGGCGGCGAGCAGGCGGACCACCGACTCGGCGCGTTCGCTGTAGCGGCCCATCCAGAACAGGTCGTTGAGCACGCGCGGCGAGCTGATCGCCTCGACGACCGGCACCGCCCTGCGCAACCGCTCCTCGTGCGGCGCTTCGGAACTCGCCGCGGGCACGGCGGCCGGAGCCGCGCGGACCCACACGTCCTTCGCGGCCACCTTGATCACGCTGCGGGTCGGTTCGAGCCGCATGCGCTGCTGACCGAGGCCACCCGACATCGCCGTATAGCTGCCCCGTCTGGCCAGCGAGAACAACCGCATGCCCACCGGTGCCGGCGCCAGCCCCGCCGGGCCGTCGACCGCGGGCGCGACCGAGAACTCGGCGGGTTCCTGCCCCACCCACTTCCATCGCTCGACCTCGATCCGGGCGGCGAGATCGGCGCGCTCGGCCACCGACAGGCTCGGTCCGAAGATCGTCGAGCCGTCGACAGCGGAGCGGATCACCAGGTCACCGACGTGCGACACCAAGTGCGCGCGCTCGGTGTCGTCGCCACCCCAGTAGGTGGGGGTCGCATCGAGCAGCAGATCCTCGCCGAGCACCGAGCGGGCGATGCGCGGCAGGAACGGGCTCAGCGCGGGCGATTCCAGCAACCCGCTACCGAGGGTGTTCACCACCGTCACCGCACCGCGACGCAGCACCTCGACCAACCCGACCACGCCGAGCCGCGAATCGGGGCGCAGATCCAGCGGGTCGGAGAACTCGGCGTCCACCCGCCGCAACACCACGTCGACCCGTTCCAAGCTGCCGAGCGAGCGCATCCACAGCGCACCGTCGCGCACCACCAGATCGGAACTCTCCACCAGCGGGAACCCGAGCATCTGCGCGAGATAAGCCTGGTCGAAGGCGGTTTCGGAATGCGAACCCGGGCTGAGTACGACGACGACCGGCTCTTCCCCATCGGCCAGTTCGGGCGCCGCCTCCTCGAGCATCAACCGCATGGCCCGCGCGAACGGGCTGAGTGGACGCGGTCCCGCGTGCTCGAAAGCCTCGGGAATGGCCGAAGCCACCACACGACGGTCGGCCAGCGCGTACCCGGCGCCCGAGGGTGCCTGCGCCCAGTCGGCGAGAACCCGGAACTGCCCGTCGCTCCACCGGCTGATGTCGCAGGCGTGCAGAAAGAGCTGGTGGGTGCCGGGGATCGTGATGCCGTGCGCGGCCCGCACATACCCGGTATTGCCGAACACCACCTCCGGCGGCAACAGGCCCGAACTCAGCAGCCTGCGCGGGCCGTAGACATCGGTGAGCACCTCATCGAGTACCAGCGAGCGCTGCACGAGACCGGTTTCGAGGCGGGTCCAGTCCTCGGCGGACACCAGCAGCGGAATCGGGTCCAGCCGCCACGGTTGCGGTATCGCGGTGTCGTCGTCGCCGCCCAGGCCGACCTCGGTGTAGGTGACACCGTCGTCCTCGATCTGCCTGCGCACCCGGTGATCGATCCGGTCGATCCCGCCGATCCCCTGGTCGATGAAGTCGGCCGACAGCTCCGACCACATCGACCGCACCCGCCCACGCCCGTCGACCAACTCGTCGTAATAGCCCCTGGTCGGCCTGCCGCACTCGTCGAAGCGCGCCCCCGCCGAACTGTCAGCCCGATACCGCGCGAACTGCTCGGCAACCTGAGCGCGAACGCCCGATCCCGGCCGATTCCCGCCCCGTTGCGCTTCATCGCGCTGAGCCACCGAGCCTCCTGTGTTTATTTGCGGCTGGCGCCGCGGGGTTTTGCGGCCCCGATTGTCCCGATTCTTCCCTCCTCCGGTCAGTCGCTGCGCTCCCTCCCTCCGTCAGTCCAGAATCGGGACGGCCGCAAAACCCAAAGCCGGTGACTTCCATCGACTGGTGACCAGATCGGTGTGCTGGTCGCCCCGGCGTTCTGTGGCGCGCCGGGCCTCCCCTTTCCTACTGGCCCCAGACTGTTCGCGCGCGGCGTAGGTCCAGGATGCCTGGTGCTCCCACATCGGTCGACTGTGCCGCGATCTTCGCACGGAGTTCGGCGGGATCGATCGGGTTCACCGTATGACCGGCGGCCTCGAAACGGCGGTTACGGCGCGATTGGGCGGCGACGGCGTTGACGGGTGCGTCGTCGTAGGCGCGGCCGCCGGGGTGCACGACGTGGTAGGTGCAGCCGCCACGGGAGATGCCCGTCGCGACGTCTATCAGGTCGAACACCAGGGGGGCGTCGACGGTGATCGAGGGGTGCAGGGAGTTCGGCGGCTGCCACGCGCGGTAGCGCACGCCCGCCACCTGCACGTCGGATTTGTCGGTGGCCAGCAGCGGTACCGGCATGCCGTTGCAGGTGAGGACGTAGCGGCCACGGTCGGCGCCGACCAGCCGCACCTGCAACCGTTCCACCGAGGAGTCCACGTAGCGAGCGGTGCCCTGGCCGGTGGTCTGTTCACCGAGGGTGAGCCAGGGTTCGATCGCCCCGCGCAGTTCCAGCTCCGCCTCACCGATCATGGCGGTGCCGATACGGGGGAAGCGGAATTCGGTGAAGGGGTCGAGCCAGGCCGTGTCGAAGTCGACGCCCGCCGCGCGCAGGTCGGCGGCCACTTCGGCGATGTCGTTCATCAGGAAGTGCGGCAGCAGATAGCGGCCGTGCAGGTTGGACCCGTGGCGGATCAGCGGTGCGCGCAGCGGCTTGTCCCAGAACATCGCGACCAGGCCGCGCACCAGCAGCGATTGCACCATCGCCATCTGGAAATGCGGCGGCATCTCGAAGCCGCGCAGTTCGAGCAACCCGAGTCGGCCGCGCGCGGAGTCGGGGCTGTACAGCTTGTCGATGCAGAACTCGGCACGGTGGGTGTTGCCGGTGAGATCGGTGAGCAGATGGCGCAGTGCGCGATCGATATGCCAAGGGGCCGACTGGATCTCGGACGGCGTCGGCCCGTGGGCTTGCTCGGCGGTGAGCCTGGCGACCTCGGCGAAGGCGATCTCGAGTTCGTAGAGCGCGCCTTCGCGACCCTCGTCCGCGCGGGGTGCCTGCGAGGTCGGGCCGACGAAACGACCCGCGAACAGGTACGACAGCGCGGGATGACGCTGCCAGTAGGTGAGCATGGAGACCAGCAGGTCGGGGCGGCGCAGCATCGGCGAACGCGCCGGGGTGACCCCGCCGAGGGTGATGTGGTTGCCGCCGCCGGTGCCGCCGTGCGTGCCGTCCACGTCGAACGACTCGGTGCTCAGCCGGGCGAACCTGGCCTGCTCGTAGAGGGTGTTCAGCACCTCGGCCTGCTCGGCGAACGAGCTGGTGGGCATGATGTTCACCTCGATCACGCCCGGGTCGGGCGTCACCGAAAACGTCTGTAGCCGTGCATCACTCGGCGGGGCGTAGCCCTCCAGCACCACCGGCTGCCCGATCGCCACCGCGGCTGCCTCGACCTTGGCGATCAGATCGAGGAAGTCGTCGAGCTCGGCGACCGGCGGCAGGAACACGTGCAGCCGCCCCTGTCTGACCTCGGCGACCAGCGCGGTCGTCGGGGTGAAATCGGCGGGCTCCACCGCTGCGGGCGGCTCGGCCCGTTCCGCGCGCAGCGGTTTCTGATAGAGCGGGTCGCTGTCGGGCAGGATCGGCGGCGCGTGCCAGGACACCGACCCGATCGGAAGGCGAAGTCCGGCAGGCGAATCACCATCGGCCAACACGATCCGGCCGCGGCCGCCCTCGGCACGCCCGCGACGCAGTTGCCAGTCGGCACTGGCCCAGCCCGCGCCGTCGGCCCGTCGATGAATCGGCAGCACATACGCCGACGGCTGATCGACCGACTCCTCCAGGCTCTCGAGCAGTACCCGCCGCACCTCGGGCGAGTCCTCGGCCGGGTCGATATCGGCGGGCGGCGGATCGCCGTACGGCGCACTCACGGTCGCGGCCAACCGCGCCAGTGGATCCTCGAACGCGGGCCGCACCTGCCCATCGGGCAACCCCAGGGTGCCCGCGATCTCAGCGATCAGCGCCTTGGCCGCGCCGATATCGGCAGCGGGCGCCCGGTCGGGGATCACCCCGGCGGCCGAGTTGATCGGCTGCGAACGGGCGAGCTGGATGGGCGGGTAGGCCGACTGCGGCGCACTCGCCTTGCCCTTCTTCCCACGAAGTTTGCTCTTCCGCAGCACTTTTCGCAGTGGGTCCTCGGCCTTCTCGGCAGCCTTGACCGACTCCGCGGCTTCCTTCGTCGGCTCCTCGACCTTCGTCGGCTCCTCGGCCCTCTTCGGCTCCTCGGCCCTCTTCGCGGGGCGAACGGAACCGCCGGCTTCAGCGCTGGCCTGCTGACTCTCCGCGGCCCGGCGGTGCTCGGCGGCGACGAACTCGACGGGCTCGTCGATCAGCGCCGGTCCGTCGTCGAACTC
The DNA here is from genome assembly GCF_053608345.1 of Nocardia sp. NPDC055050. Lineage (NCBI taxonomy): Bacteria > Bacillati > Actinomycetota > Actinomycetes > Mycobacteriales > Nocardiaceae > Nocardia > Nocardia sp. NPDC055050. The sequence goes on along the minus strand of NZ_JBSGVG010000037.1, from coordinate 30,884 downwards.
CACCACCTCCAAGTCCGCGGCCTCGAGAGCAGGTTCCGCGGCTTCCGCGAGATCGGCCTCGTCGACCACGTCGATACCGACCGGCTCGCTGTCGCGCCGGACATCGTCATCGTCGGCGAGCCCCAGCGCGACGACGGCGGCGGCGAGTTCGTCACCGCCGACCCGACGGCGCGCGTCGAAGACCGCGACCATGTCGACCGGGCCAACGGGGGGTAGCTGCGCATCGAGCACCGACACCGCGTCGACCGGCCCCGGCACGTCATCGGCCGCGTTCACGCCGGACTCGTCCGCCAGGCCCAGCGCGACAACAGCGGTCGCGACCTCGGCACCGGCCGGGGCGTAGCCGTTCGAGTGCCCGCCGGTCTCGGCGACCGGCTTCACCGGCGTGTGCTGCGAAATCGGTGTCCACGGGTCGGTGAGCAGGTCCTGGCGCTGCCAAACCGGCTCGCCATCGGGCCGCCACGCGATCGCGATCTCCCAGCGGGGCAACGGTTCTCCGGGATACCACTTGCCCTGGCGATATTGCACGATGCCGGTCGGCGCGTAGATCGCGCGGAGCCTGTCGGCCAGGTCGACGGCGCGCTCACGTTTGTGTCTGCCGTCGGCGTCGGTGGTCCACTGGGCGCTCATCTGGTCGTCGATGGAGACGAAGGTGGGCTCGCCGCCCATGGTGAGGCCCACATCGGCCGCGGCCATCCGCGCGTCGATCGCGGCACCGGAGGCGACGATGCGGTCCCACTGGGAATCGGTATAGGGCAGCGTGACTCGCGGATCCTCGTGGATACGCCGAACCACATTGCTGAAGTCGAGGGTGGCCTCGGTGATCCCTGTCGCCCCGGTGATCGGGGCGGCGGCGCCGGGATGCGGGGTGGCCGCGAGTGGGATGTGGCCCTCGCCCGCGAACAGTCCGGAGGTGGGATCCATGCCGACCCAGCCCGCGCCGGGCAGATACACCTCGGTCCAGGCGTGCAGGTCGGTGAAGTCGGCGGTCGGGCCCGACGGGCCGTCCAGCGAGGGCACGTCGGAGGTGAGCTGGACCAGGTAGCCGGAGACGAAGCGGGCGGCCAGCCCCAGCTCACGCAGCACGCCGACCAGCAGCCAGGCCGAGTCGCGGCAGGACCCGAGCGCGGTGCGCAAGGTGTGATCGGGTGTCTGCACACCCGCCTCCATGCGCACGGTGTAGTCGACCGAATTGCGCAGCGCGTAGTTGAGTTCCACGAGGTAGTCGATGGCACGGGTCCGGCCCTGCGGCCGGTGTACCCGCGCCCACTCCCGCAACAACTCGCCGGGGCCGCTGCCCGGCTCCGCCTCGTCGACGCGCCGCAGATAGGGCGCGAGATCCTCGGCGAGTGCGGTGTCGTACTCGAACGGGAAGAACTCCGCGTAATCCTCGATGAAGAAGTCGAACGGGTTGACCACCTCGAGGTCGGCGATCAACCCCACGGTGATCGACAACTCCTTGGTCGGATTCGGAAACACCAGGCGCGCAACGAAATTGCCGAACGCGTCCTGCTGCCAGTTGACGAAGTGCTCGGCCGGCGACACCTCGAGCGAATACGCCTCGATCGGCGTCCGCGAGTGCGGCGCGGGGCGCAACCGCACTTCATGCGGATGCACCTCGACGAGACGATCGAAGGAGTATGCCGTGCGGTGTTCGAGTGACACCTTGATGCCCATCCACCAAGTGGACCACACACCCCCGACACCGCGCGGGTCGACGAAACCTGAGTTTCCCGACCGGCCCCCCTTTCGAAACACGCTGGTAATAGCGCGGGGCAGGGACCACATCGATTACCGCCGACTCCGCTCCCCGTAGGCTGGCCGGGTGAGCTACGACCACATCCTCCTGCCGTCCGGCGTCGCCAGCTCTGTCGACGAGATCGACGCGTACCTGGCCGCCCAGGAAGGCGTGACCGAGTCCGCATCGATCGCCGAGATCGCGGCCGAACTGAACGCGCGCAACGCCGAACTGCCGGTGGACGACTCGTTCCTCAGCGTCGAATCCGTCGGCGGTCCCAGCGGCGACACGCTCTACATCCCCTCGCCGTACGACGCCATCGGCTTCGTCCGCAATCTGCTCTTCGACCTCGCCACCCCGCGCGGCTACGCCGTCTACGATCCGCAGCTGACCTGGCTCATCGACCCGGCAGGCCACATCCCGATCAACGTCACGCACGGCGGCGCGGGCGAATTCCCCTATCTCACCGAGGAATTGGCCCACCACTGGGTGGCCGGGCTCGCCGCGCCCAACCCGTATCTCATCGTCGAGCAGGGCGAACAGCGCTACATCCAGACCTATCGCGACCCGAACGGGCCCTACACCCTCGAATATCGCGACGGCGGCCCCGACCGGCATTTCGGCACGACCCTCGACGACCCGGCGCAGGTCGCCCGCATCATCTGGGAGTGGGCCAACGGCAAGCCCGCCACCACCGACGGCGTCGCCTGGACCCGCGTCGAGCTCTGATCCCGGTACGGACGTGACCGGCGGCGACCAGCGCGCCGCGATCCGTCCTACAGCGTCCGCCTGCCGGACAGTGCCCGCCCGAGGGTCAGTTCGTCGGCGAATTCCAGGTCGCCGCCCATCGGCAGCCCGGAGGCCAACCGGGTGACGGTGAGCCCGGGGAAATCGCGCAGCATCCGCACGAGATAGGTGGCCGTCGCCTCGCCCTCGGTATTCGGGTCGGTCGCGATGATCACCTCGCTCACATCGATGCCGTCCTCCTGATTGCCGATGCGGGTGAGCAGTTCCCTGATCCGCAGCTGATCCGGCCCGACGCCGCTGAGCGGATCGAGCGCACCACCGAGCACGTGGTAGCGACCACGGAACTCGCGGGTGCGCTCGATCGCCTGCACATCCTTGGGTTCCTCGACCACACAGATCATCGTGCGGTCGCGGCGTGGGTCGGCACAGATCCGGCACAGCTCACCATCGGCGACGGTGCCGCACGACACACAGAACTGGACGCCGTCGCGCACCTTCTGCAAAGCGGCTTGCAGCCTGTCGATATCCGGCGGCTCCACCTGCAGCAGATGAAAAGCGATGCGCTGTGCGCTCTTCGGACCGACGCCGGGCAGTTTGCCCAGCTCGTCGATCAGATCCTGAACCGGCCCCTCATACATCAGAAGTCGGGCAGACCGGGCATCGAGCCGCCGCCGAGACCCTGCGACAGCGGGCCGAGGCGCTCGGCCGCGAGCTGCTGCGCATTGGCCATCGCGTCGTTGATCGCACCGATCACCAGGTCCTGCAGTCCGTCGACATCCTCCGGATCGACCACCTTCGGGTCGATCGTCAGTGCGATCACCTCGCCGCTGACCTTGATCGTGGCCTGCACCAGACCGCCGCCGGCCTGACCCGCCACCTCGGTCTCGGCGAGCTCGGCCTGCGCCTGCATCACTGCCTGCTGCATCTGCTGAGCCTGGGCGAGCAGTGCCTGCATATCGAACTGACCATCACCGGGTTGCACAACACTCCTGTGTTTTTTGGCGGCTGGCGCCGCGGGGTTTTCGGCCCTGGGGGCCTCGCACCCGAGGGACGATACTGCGCCTTCGGCGTTTCCGTCTCGCCCCTCGGGTGCGAGGCGGCCGAAAACCGTGGGGTACGTCGGGTGCGGGGCATGGCCGCGTGCGGTTGCCAGTTTAGTCGTGGGAAACGGTCACTGAAACGATGGTTCCGCAGACGATTCACGCATACGATCAGCCTAGGTAGGGCAATGATTCAGCAATCTCTAGGAGATCCGATGAATGTGTCCCGTGCGCGCCTGGCTTCGATGATGGCCTTGGGCGTATCGTTCTCCAGCCTGCTTCTTCTCGCACCCGCCGCCGTATCGGCCGATTCCGGGACCGGGATCAACGACTACGGCAACGGCTGCGTTCTTGATTCCGGCAATCGGGCGGCGACCGTTGATTCGTTGCGTTTCCGGTGCAGTGTCACCCAGCAGGACCAGATCTACCGGGACTCGCAGGCGGGCGCGGTGCCGGTGGGCCTCACCAACGGGTGGGTGACACGCCCGCAGCAGTTCAGAGGGGCCGCCGAGTCGCTGTGGATCGGCAAGGTGTTCCGCACCGGGCCCGACGGCGGCACACTGACCAACCGGGTCACCGGAGCCGGGATCGAGGCGTTTCCCGCCGATGTCTATCGCGCACCGTCGATCCTCGACGGCGCCCCCACCTGGGCGCTGAACTACGCGCCGTCACCCACCCCGCAGGTCTACGACGAGATCCGCGAGGTCACCCCCGGCGTCTGGTTCGGCTATTCGTGGTGGCGCGAGGGCTCGTGGCCGCTGCTCGCCGCCTTCGTGCTGACGCCCGCCTGATCGGTTCTTGACCCTCCACCCGCTGGAGGGTGTTCCCTGGACCTCATGACAGCAACCGTGGCGATCGGCGAGTTCGCCCGCCTCACCCATCTGAGCGTCAAGACGCTGCGGTACTACCACGAGATCGAGCTACTCGAGCCCGCCGCGGTGGACGCGGGCACCGGCTATCGCCGCTATTCCACCGACCAGGTGGAGCGGGCGCATCTGATCCGCCGCCTGCGCGACCTGGACATGCCGCTCCCGGAGATCCGCACCGTGCTCGCCACCGCGGATCCCGCCGAGCGTGACACCACCCTGCGGGCGCACCTCACCAGGATGGAGGCGGCGCTGCAACGCACCCGTGAGGTGGTGGTCTCGCTGCGCGCCCTGCTCACCACGCCCCCGCTGCCGATCGAGGTCGACTACCGGATCGAGCCCGCGTTCACGGCGCTCACGGTCACCGAACAGGTCGAGCGCACCGACATCGCCGACTGGTGCGGCACGGCGTTCGAGCAGCTGTACATGATCCTGCTGGAGTCCGGTGTCGATCCGGGAGGCGTTGCGGGCGCGACGTATTCGACCGAGTTCTTCACCGAGGCCAACGGCGAGGTCACCGCGTACGTGCCGCTGCCGCCCGGGGCCGAGTTCATCCCCACCCGCGGCCTCGCCATCGTCGACTTTCCCGCCCGCCACTTCGCCGTGGCGGTGCACGACGGCCCGTTCGAAGACTTCGACCGCACCTATGGCGCCCTCGGCAGCCACGTCGCCGAGCACGGCGCCGCACTGCCCGACGAGCCGGTCCGCGAGCGCTACCTCGTGGGACCGGACATCACCGATAACCCGGCCGACTACCGCACCGAAGTGTGCTGGCCGATCACCGAAGGAGAAATCTGATGACCATCGCCCTGGCGAACATCACCATGGACTGCCACAACGCCACGGCCCAGGCCGAGTTCTACGCGCAACTGCTCGACGTACCCGTCGACCCGGAAGCCTCACAGTTCTTCGCCACCGTCGGCAGATCCGCCGGTCTCGCCCCGATCCTGATGTTCATCCAGGTTCCCGACAAGACACCTGGCAAGAACGTGGTCCATCTGGATTTCCACACAGCCGAGTGGGCCGACTACATCGAACGCGCAGTCAGCCTGGGCGGCAAGCACATCGGCGACTTCGACGAGTACGGCCTCCAGTGGACCACCCTCGCCGACCCCGAAGGAAACCTCTTCGACATCGGCAAGGACTGACCCGTGAACTGAGCTCAGGCCAGTTCGCGCGAGAGGTTGCCCAGCACCTCGGCCTGGATCTTCTTCAGGCCGAGCGGGGCGAAGATGCCCTCGAAGATGCCCGAGATGCCGCCCGCACCCTTCCAGGTGGTCTCGACGGTGACCTTCGAGCCGGTGCCGTCGGGGGTGACGGTCCAGGTGTTGACCATGGTGGAGTTGGCGTCGCGCTCGGTGAGAACCGAATCGGCCACCGTCACGGTCGCGCGCACGTTGCGTGAGCGCTTCTCGGTGGCCTGCAGCGTCCACTCCACCACGGTGCCCGCGCCGTTGCCGCCCTCGACAACCTTGTAGTCGCGGTAGTGCGAGGAAAGAATGCGCGGCCGGATCGTCTCGTAGTCGCCGATCGCGGCGAGCGTGCGCTGCGGATCCGCGGCGACGACGATCGAACTGCTGGCGCTGACCTGTCCCACTGTTGACTCCTTGCTGGGGGTGTGGCGATATCTCGACCGGGTTACATCCTGCCCTGTCCCCGACCGCTTCACCCGACCAGGTTCGGGCGGTGCGGGAACATGTGCGTGACATTTTGTCGCGGCGCGCAAGTATCCGGTGGCCCGGCGGACACGGTCGTACTAGCGTCAAAGGGTGGCAGTGAGTCTTTTGGGTAGGGCTGGTCACGAACCGGCCACACGCGAGTCCGGATATGCCGCGCATCGAGCGGGAGTGGAGCGACTGCTGGAAAGCTATCGCGCCATCCCACCCGGCGCCGTCGTCCGGCTGGCGAAGAAGACATCGAACTTGTTCCGGGCCAGGGCGGCACCCACCGCGCCCGGTCTCGACGTGTCCGGCCTCGGGCAGGTGATCGCGGTAGACCCGCAGGCCCGCACGGCCGACGTCGCGGGCATGACCACCTATGAGGACCTGGTGGCGGCCACCCTCCCCTACGGGCTGGCGCCGCTGGTGGTGCCCCAGCTCAAGACCATCACCCTGGGCGGGGCGGTGACCGGTCTCGGCATCGAATCCACCTCGTTCCGCAACGGGCTACCCCACGAATCCGTGCTGGAAATGGACATTTTGACCGGGGCCGGGGAAATCGTCACCGCGACGCCGACCGGCGAGCACGCCGACCTGTTCCACGGCTTCCCCAACTCCTACGGCACTCTCGGATACTCCGTCCGGCTGAAGATCGAACTCGAACCCGTCCTGCCGTTCGTGGAATTACGCCACGTGCGATTCCACGACCTGCGCGAACTGGAAGCCGAACTCGATCGGATCGTCGTCGAACGCCGCTTCCAGGACGAAGCTGTCGACTACATCGACGGCGTGGTGTTCAGCGCGAACGAGAGCTACCTGACCCTGGGTCGCCAGACCGACGAGCCCGGCCCGGTCAGCGACTACACCGGCATGGACATCTTCTACCGCTCCCTGCAGCACCCCGACGGCGTGATCCGGGACCGGCTGACCATCCACGATTACCTGTGGCGCTGGGACACCGACTGGTTCTGGTGCTCGCGCGCGTTCGGCGCGCAGAACCCGAAGATCCGCAGGCTCTGGCCGAAGTCGCGCCGCCGCAGCAGTTTCTACTGGAAACTGGTCGCGCTCGATCGCAAGTACCACATCGACGACCGCAGGCAGGCCCGCAAGGGCAACCCGCCGCAGGAACGCGTCGTACAGGACATCGAGGTGCCGGTCCAGCACACCGCCGACTTCGTCGAATGGTTCCTGCGGGAAATACCCATCGAGCCGATCTGGTTGTGCCCATTGCGCTTGCGTGCCCTCGACGACGCGCCGGCGACGGACGGTGCGCGTCCGTGGCCGCTGTATCCGCTCGAGCCACAGCGCACCTACGTCAATGTCGGATTCTGGTCGGCGGTGCCGACAGAGCGAGGTCAACCGGAAGGGGCGGCCAACCGCGCCATCGAGAAGATCGTGTCCGCGTTCGACGGACACAAGTCGCTCTACTCGGACTCCTACTACGACGAGGCCGAGTTCGCCGAGCTCTACGGCGGCGACACCTACACCGAACTGAAGACCCGTTACGACCCGGACCAACGACTGCTGAATCTGTATTCGAAGGCGGTGCAACGCAAGTGACGACATTCAAGGACCGATCCGAGGTATTGGCCGAGCTGGGCACCCGGCTCAACATCGCCGAGGTCGTCGAGAGCCTCGTAGACGGCGAAATCCCCGTCCGCCTGACCGCCTACGACGGCAGCGCGACCGGCCCGGAGGACGCGCCCTACGCGCTCGAGATCAAGACCCCACGCGGCATCAACTATTTGGCAGGCGCCCCCGGCGACCTCGGCATGGCGCGGGCCTATATCGCCGGCGACATGATCGCCGAGGGAGTGCATCCCGGCGACCCGTACGACATCTTGAAGGCCATGCAGGACATGAAGTTCCATCGTCCTTCGGCATTGTCGCTGGTCACCATCGCGCGCTCGCTGGGCTGGGAGCGGCTCAAGCCGATCGCGCCCCCGCCGCAGGAAACGCTGCCGCGCTGGCGCCGGATCGCGCTGGAAGGCTTACGCCACTCCAAGACTCGCGATGCCGAGGCGATCCACCACCACTACGACGTCTCCAACAAGTTCTACGAGTACGTCCTCGGCCCGTCGATGACCTACACCTGTGCGGTGTACGGCGACGAGGACTGGACGCTCGAGCAGGCACAGGAGAACAAGTACCGGCTGATCTTCGACAAGCTGCGCCTGAAGGAAGGCGACCGGCTGCTCGATATCGGCTGTGGCTGGGGTGGCATGGTCCGCTATGCGGCGCGCCGTGGCGTGAAGGTGATCGGGGCGACGCTGTCGGCCGAACAGGCCGCCTGGGCACAGCAGAAGATCGCCGAGGAAGGTCTCAGCGAGCTCGCCGAGGTCCGGCACAGCGACTACCGCGACATCCCCGAGGGCGAATTCGACGCGGTCTCCTCGATCGGCCTCACCGAGCACATCGGCGTGCACAACTACCCGTTCTACTTCGGCTACATCAAGGACAAGCTGCGGGTGGGCGGCCTGTTCCTCAATCACTGCATCACCCGCCACGACAACACCCGCACCACCAAGGCGGGCGATTTCATCGACCGCTACGTGTTCCCCGACGGGGAGCTGATCGGCTCCGGACGCATCATCTCCGATATCCAGAACGTCGGCCTCGAGGTGCTGCACGAGGAGAATCTGCGCGAGCACTACGCGCTGACGCTGCACGAGTGGTGCAAGAACCTGGTCGCCAATTGGGACGCGGCCGTCGCCGAGGTCGGCGAGGGCACCGCGAAGGTGTGGGGCCTGTACATGGCGGGATGCCGACTCGGCTTCCAGCGCAACGTGATCCAGCTGCACCATGTGCTCGGCGTGAAGCTCGACGCGAACGGCGCCTGGGACGTCCCGTTGCGCCCGTGGTGGCAGCCGTAGGTCGCTGATCGCGGCCCGGGCCACCGGGCCGCGATCAGACCAGTAGTTCGTCGAGGAAGTGACCGGGCAGGGCGCGCAGGATCGGATGATCCTGCCCGTCATGGGATTGCGTGCGCAGTACGTGGAGCAGGCCGACGACCCCCGGCCCCGCGTCCAGCAGCGGTCTGGTCCAGCCCAGTTCGGCGCAGGTGCGCAGGACCGGAAGCACCAGCCCGGTCGCCTCCCCGACCCATCCCGCCGACGCGAGACACTCCGCGAGCAGCAGGGTCGCGTCCAATTCCGCCCGGGGACGGCCCTGTTCGAGTGTTTTCGCGTAGATCACCCGCGCATGGCGGGCCGCGCGATCATCGGCACGCAGGCGCTGTTCGGCCAGTAGCCGCCGAATGTCGGCGATGGCCCGCGCCTCGGTGATCAGCGCGGCGGCGCCCTTCTTTCGCCGTGCGCCGTTACCGGAGCTGTCGGGGACGAAGATGTCTTCGCCGGTGGGGAATCCGAGCCTGGCCCGCTCGGCCCGCACATGCGCGTCCAGGCGAGCCAAGCCGTTCTCCGCGGCCACTCGCGCGCCTTCGTCGAGGCGGGCCGAGGCGGTGTACTGATCGCCGAGAGCCGCCTTCACCCTGGCACCGACCACGAAAGTGGCGATCAGGAAGTCGACGGGACCGACCCGGGTAACCAGCTCGTGGCTCTCGTCGAGGAGCCGATCGGCCAGCGCCAGATCGCCACGGCGATACGCCACTTCGCCGAGCAGGGCCGCCGCGATCCGCGCGGCGTCCGAGCGCGGCCCCGCCTTGGTCCGCGCGGCCTCGTATGCCTGCTCGAAAGAGGTGGTAGCAGAGGCGATGTCGAGTTGTTCGTAGGCGGCGTCGCCCAGCGCGCACAGCCCGAATACCGGACCGAGTGGGTCCTTCGACTGGGTGTGATAGTCGGCGGCCCAATCCTGGAGCTCGGTCACCGCGCTGAAGTCGAACTCGCACAGCCGAACGAACGACATCAGATTCGCGGCGGTCGACACCGTCCAGGCGGGCAGGTCGCCGGGTTCGTCCAGAATGGGTACCAGACTGTCGGCTACCTCGGCGATGTCATCGTGGGCTACCCGGTCGGCAGCGTCCAGCACCGTTGCCACACATCGCTGTTCGGTCAGCTCCGGTTCGCCGGGTGAGCTGCGGGCCAGCAGATTGGAGAGCCGGCCGAGCGCGTTGCGGGCGGTCCCCGTCTGCTGCATGTTCATATTCGCCCTGGCCACCGCCATCAACAGCTTCGACCGTGAGGTCACCTGCTGCACAGGTAGTTTCGAGACGGTGCCGAGCAGGGTGGCGAGCCGGGATCCGTCGATCAGGTCCATGCCCCCGCTCTCGAGCAGGTCGGCGGCGAGTTTGAGATCGGTCGCGGCCAGCGCGTGATCCACCGACTTGCGCAGCAGTTGATGCTCGGCGTACCAGCGTGCGGCCTTGCGGTGCAGCGCTTTCGAGCGCCCGGGATGTTCGCGGTCGAGGCGGGCGCGCAGATGCTCGGCGAACAGCGGTTGCATGCGGTACCACTCCGGATCGTGCTGGATCCGATGCAGGAAGAGCTCACGCTGCTCGGCCTGCTCCAGCATCACCGCACCATCGGAGACATCGGCGAGCACCCCGGCCAGCGACCCGTTCACCCGCTCGACCACCGAGATCGCCATCAGGAACTCCAGCTGCTCGGGCGCCAGCGCGTCGAGCACGTTCTCGGCCAGATACTCGCGCATCCCGTGCCCGCCCTCGGCGAGCGAGGCGAGCAACTGGGCCGGATCGGCCTTGTCGCGCAATGTGAGGCTCACCAGCTGGATCGCGGCGGGCCAGCCGTCGGTCGCGAGGTGGATCTGTTCGACCTGCTCGTCGGTGAGCGCGAAACCGTTGCGCTCCACCAGGATCTGCCGGGTCTCCGATTCGGTGAGCCGCAGCGCGGCCGCGTCCAGCTCCACCAGTTCGTCGCGCACCCGCAACCTGCTGATCGGCAGGCCGGACTGATCGCGGCTGGTGATGACGAACCGCACGTGGTGGCAGCCGTTGTCGAGCAGGGTCGCCATCGCGCGTTGCACGCCGGGATCGCGCACCCGGTGCCAGTCGTCCACCACGACGACCACCGGGCGCCCGCTCGCGTGGATCTCGTCGATCAGGGTGGCGATCACATAGGCGACCGCGTCGGCGGGCCGCTCCTCCAGCACCTGCTCGAGACCCGCGCCGACATCGGGGCGCACCCGGCGGATGGCCTCGATGAGGTGGGCGAGGAACCAGATCTCGCTGTCGTCGTCCTGGTCGACGCCCAGCCACGCCACCGGAATGTCGCGGGTGGCCAGGTCGGCGCGCCACTGCGTGGCGATGGTGCTCTTGCCGAAACCGGCGGGCGCGTGGATCAGGGCGAGTCGGCGCTCGCCGCCCGCACGCAGCACGTCGAGCAGGCGCTGGCGCGGGAAGGGTTCGCGAGCGGGCGTGGGTGGGCGGAATTTGGTGGCAGCGGTCGGCGGAAACGTGCCGGTCGTCGAACCCGGCATGGGCACCGAGGCACCGGCGGCCTGCAGGGTCAGCGGCCAGCTGCGGCGGCCGGTGACCGACTTCAGGACCTCCGGGGCGTCGTCGGTGGTCTCCTCGGAGTCGAGCAATGCCATTTCGTCGGGCATCTGGCCGTGCGCGCGCTGCACTTCGCGGAGCAGTTCGCCGAACTCGTAGGCCGAGGCCGGGCGGTCGGCGGGCTCGGGGGACATGGCCCGTTCGATCACTTCCGCCACGTCGCCGGGGATGTCCTGAGCGCGCAGGTCGGGGACATGCTGGGTGGTGATGCGCAGGAATTGCGCGACCACCTTCTCCCCCGCCTGGCGTTCGAACGCGGCATGGCCGGTCAGCAGGGCGAACAGCGTCGCGCCGAGACCGTAGACATCAGACCGCACGGTCGGTTCAGTGCCCTTGAGCAATTCCGGCGCGGTGAACGCGGGCGAACCGGTAATCAAGCTGCTCGACGTCTGGAATCCGCCGGGGATGCGGGCGATGCCGAAATCGGTGAGTTGCGGTTCGCCGTACCCGCTGATCAGTACGTTCGCCGGTTTCACATCCCGGTGCAGGATGCCCGCCCGATGCGCCGATTCGATCGCCGCGGCCAGCTTCACCCCGGCGCGCAGCGTATCCGACCAGGTCAGCGGGCCACGATCGTGGATGAGGCGTTCGAGTGAGCCGCGCGAGGCGTAGGGCATCACGATCAGCGGCAGCCCGGTCGCGGTCACGTCGACCTGCAGGATGTCGACGATATTCGGATGTCCGGACAGCCTGCCCATCGCCTGTTCCTCGCGCAGGAACCGTTCCCGGCTCTCCACATCGATCTCCGAGGACAGCACCTTCACCGCGACCACGCGATCCAGCGCCGGCTGCAATGCGCGGTACACCACGCCGAATCCGCCGCGCCCGATCTCCTTGGCCCCCGTGAGGCCCATGGCATCGAGTTCCGCGATCACGGCCTCGTCGGGCACTCCCGGCGCCACCGTCCGCTGCGTATTGAGCCCCACCGGCGCCGCCTCGGCCAGGCCGCGCCGCATACGCGTCTGCTCCGGATCCATGTGACCACCTCTCACCATCGGCGTCACCGGCGTTTCGGTCGGCATGCGGGGAGGTCACCGACATCACCGCACATATCCAAGCTAGCGCGATCCGGCGTCTATCGGGTGGAGATTCGACGCTGTGGCGGCAACGGTTGTCCGAAACCCGCGGTTCAGCGCACCGCGAGCGCGATCAGCTGAGTGCGCTGTTCGGACGCGAAGTTGTTGTCCGCGACCAGCACCAACGTGCGCTCACCCGAGGGCAGGCGCGGGCCCCAGGTCATTCCCTCGATGTTGTCGACGGCCTCGATCCCCAGATCGGCGAGGTCGGCGACGAGCCGCTTGGCCACCGGGCGAGCACCCGCGATCGGCGCGTCGAGCACAGTACTCGCGGCCGTGGTGTCGATCTCGAAGATCCGCACCCGATTCCCCACCCCCTTGGCGAAAGCCCGTTCGACCACCAGGAATCGGGTCGGATCGAAGCTGTCGTCGGCGAGGATCGCGGTCACGCCGTTGCTCGCCTGCCCGGCCTCCGGCCGCGACTCGGCGAACACCGGCTCCAGCGGGTACGCGTACTGCGCGAGCACCGGCCCGAACCTGGCCTGGACGGTGATCCGCGTCGTGGCCCCCGCCGTCGTGGTCGCGCCCGGACCGTCTTGGAGCAGCGGCCCCTCCATCGCGGTCACGAACAACGCCCCACCGGCCGCGAACGTCGCCCCCTCGAGCGCCTGGTTCTGCCGTGGCCCCGAATCAGCGCGCATCCGTTCGTTTTCCGGAATCGGCAGCTCCGCGACGAACCCGCCGTCCGCGCGAGCCACCCGTACCGAAGGATCGGCAAGCACCTCACCGGTCCGCTCGCCCTCCTGTGTCCAGAAGTAGTCTCCCGTCCACGGATCAACCCGAATGTCCTCGGGATCCACCGATTTCGGCGGATACACGCCGCCGTCCGCCCGCAGCAGCGGCTTCGTGCCGGTGAAGCTCACGGGCCCGATACCCGTCTCCCCCACTGGAATCCGAGCCGTGTACACCCTGGCGGGCCCCTTTTCCGACCGGTCATCGCTGATCAAGACGAATTCACCGGCGTCGGCGCGATAGTCGATGCCCGACAGCCCGCCGACCACCGTCTCCCCGAATTCGACGTCGTGCCCCACGACCTGTTCCCCCAGCACCCGCACGCCATCGACCGCGGCCCCCGCATCCGGCACCGCGCCCCCCGCGACGACAATTCCCAGAACCGCTGCAGCCACCCGACGTCCCATGACCGACAAGCTATCCACCGCACCACACCCCCAGGTGAACACCACCCGAACTGTCGGTCGCCGCCCCACCACCTCCGAAGTCCGAGCTGGACTCTTGACTGCCCCGACAACGGCGAACGCCCGCCACCTCATAGAGGTGACGGGCGCCGACCCGGTGCGAAACCGGGAACTACCGACTTACTTGCGCAGCGAGGCCGGGACCTCGAAACGCGGGCCGAACTTCGCGGCCAGCTCGTCGGCGCGGGCCACGAAGGCCTCCTGGCCACCGGGGTAGCCGACGATGAACTGGTGCGAGCCACCCGACCAGGCCGGGAAGCCGATGCCGAAGATCGAGCCGATGTTCGCGTCGGCGGTGCTGGTGAGCACGCCTTCGTCGAAGCACTTCTGGGTCTCGATGGACTCGGCGAACATCATCCGGTCCTTGAGGTCCTGGAAGGTGACACCCTCCGGGAGCTCACGGCTCGAGCTGAAGATCTCGCGCAGCTCGTCCCACAGGCCGGTGGCCTTGCCGTCGACGTACTCGTAGAAGCCCGCGCCGCCCAGCTTGCCCTTGCGGTCGTACTTGTCGATCAGGGTGTTGAGGACCTCGGCGGTCTTCGCGGACGCGGCGTTGAGCTCACCACCGGCAGCAAGGATGGCCTCGGAGGTCTCCTTGTAGATCTTCTGCATGGTGGTGAAGTTCAGCTCGTCGCTGAGCTTCAGCGGCGCGGCCGGGTAGCCCGCCTGCAGACCGGCCTGCTCGACAGTGGCCGGGTCGACACCCTCGGCGACCATGGAGATGGCCTCGTTGATGAAGGTACCGATCACGCGCGAGGTGAAGAAGCCACGGCTGTCGTTGACGACGATCGGGGTCTTCTTGATGGCGAGGGTGTAGTCGTACACCCGGGCCAGCGCCTCGTCGGAGGTCTTCTCGCCCTTGATGATCTCCACCAGCGGCATCTTGTCCACGGGGGAGAAGAAGTGGATACCGATGAAGTCCTCGGAGCGCTTCACACCGTTGGCGAGCAGGGTGATCGGCAGGGTCGAGGTGTTCGAGCCGAGCAGGGCATCGGCGTCGACGATGTCCTCGATCTCCTGGAAGACCTTGTTCTTGAGGTCCGGGTTCTCGAACACGGCCTCGATCACGAAGTCGACGCCCTTGAAGTCGGCGGCGTCCGCGGTCGGGGTGATGCGAGCCAGCAGCGCGTCGGACTTCTCCTGGGTGGTCTTGCCACGCGAGAGAGCCTTGGCCTCGATGGCCTCGGCGTAGCCCTTGCCCTTGACGGCGTTGGCGAGCTCGACGTCCTTGAGGACGACGTCGTAGCCGGCCTTGGCGGAGACGTAGGCGATGCCCGCGCCCATCATGCCGGCGCCGACGACACCGATCTTCTTGATCTCACGCTTGGGCACATCCTCGACGGACGGACGCGAGCCGCCACCGTTGATGTGGTTGAGGTCGAAGAAGAACGCCTGGATCATGTTCTTCGCGACCGGACCGGTCAGCAGGCTCGTGAAGTAACGGCCCTCGATGGTCAGCGCGTTGTCGATGTCGACCTGCGCACCCTCGACCGCCGCGGCCATGATGGCGCGCGGGGCGGGCATGTTGGTGCCCTTGATCTGCTTGCGCAGGTTGGCCGGGAACGCGGGCAGGTTCGCCGCGAAGGCCGGGGTGGACGGGGTGCCGCCGGGGATCCGGTAGCCCTTCTTGTCCCACGGCTGCGCCGCTTCGGGGTTGGCCGCGATCCACACCTTGGCGGCGGGGATCAGTTCCTCGACCGTGGCGACGACCTCGTCGATCAGGCCGATTTCCTTGGCCTTGGTGACGCGGTGACGCTGGCCCTGCAGCAGCACCTGCATCAGCGCGTTCTGCAGACCGAGCATGCGCACGGTGCGGGTCACGCCGCCGCCACCGGGCAGCAGGCCCAGGGAGACCTCGGGCAGGCCGATGGCCGAACCCTTGACGTCGGCCGCGATGCGGTAGTGGGTGGCCAGCGCGATCTCCAGGCCGCCACCGAGGGCAGCGCCGTTGATAGCGGCGACGACCGGCTTGCCGAGCTGCTCGAGGCGACGCAGCGGGGCCTTCACGTCGGTGACCATCTTGACGACCTCGGCCGCGTTGTCCGGGCCGACCTTCATCATGTTCTTCAGGTCGCCGCCGGCGAAGAAGGTCTTCTTGCCGGAGGTGATGACCACACCGGTGATGTCGTCCTTCTCCGCCTCGAGGCGGTCGACGGTGGCGTTCATCGACGCGAGGTACGCGTCGTTCATGGTGTTGGCGCCCTGGCTGGGGTCGTCGATAGTGAGGACGACCACGCCGTCGGCGTCCTTCTCCCAGCCGATGATGTTGTCAGTCATAGTTTTTCGTTCTCTCCTATGAGAAGTGAAAGTCGGCCGGAGCTCAGACGCGCTCGATGATGGTGGCGACGCCCATGCCGCCGCCGATGCACAGGGTGATCAGGCCGTAGCGCGCGTTGCGACGCTCCAGCTCGTCGAGCACCGTGCCGGTGATCATCGCGCCGGTGGCACCCAGCGGGTGGCCCATCGCGATCGCGCCACCGTTGACGTTCAGCTTCTCGTCCGGGACGTTCAGGTCCTTCTGGAACTTCAGCACCACGGAGGCGAAGGCCTCGTTGATCTCGACGAGGTCCATGTCCTCGATCGTCAGACCGGCCTTGGCCAGCGCCTTCTTGGCGGCCGGGGTGGGACCGGTGAGCATGATGGTGGAGTCCGCACCGGAGGTGGCGGTCGCGACGACGCGGGCACGCGGGGTCAGACCCGAGTTCTTGCCCGCCTCTTCGGAACCGATCAGCAGCAGGGCGGCGCCGTCGACGATGCCCGAGCTGTTGCCACCGTGGTGGACGTGGTTGATCTTCTCGATGTAGGTGAACTTCTGCAGCGCGACGGCGTCGAAGCCACCCATCTCACCGATGCCGGCGAAGGCCGGGTTCAGCTTGCCGAGGTCGGCGGCGGTGGTGCCGGGACGCATGTGCTCGTCGTTGTCGAGCACGACCAGGCCGTTGATGTCCTTGACCGGGACGATCGACTTGGCGAAGTAGCCGCCGGTGGTCGCCGCGGCGGCCAGGTCCTGCGAGCGCACCGCGTAGGCGTCGACGTCATCGCGGGTGAAGCCCTCGATGGTGGCGATCAGGTCGGCCGAGATGCCCTGGGGCACGAAGTAGCCGTCGTAGTTGGTGGCCGGGTCGAGCGCCCAGGAGCCGCCGTCGGAGCCCATCGGTACGCGCGACATCGACTCGACGCCACCGGCGATGACGAGGTCGTCGAAGCCGGAGCGAACCTTCTGCGCAGCCAGGTTCACGGCCTCGAGGCCGGAAGCACAGAAGCGGTTGAGCTGGAAGCCACCGACGGTGTCGGGCAGGCCGGCGATGGTGACCGCGGTGCGGGCGATGTCCATGCCCTGGTCACCGACGGGGGTGACCACGCCGAGGATGAGGTCCGAGATCTGGTCCTCGTCGAGGTTCGGGAAGCGGCCACGCAGCTCCTGGATCAGACCAACAGTCAGATCGATCGGCTTGACCGAGTGCAGCGAGCCGTTCTTCTTGCCGCGGCCGCGCGGAGTGCGGATGGCCTCGTAGATGTAGGCCTCTGTGGTCATATCGGAGTGTTTCCTTCCTTGGGGTGCGGTGGCCGCACGAACGCCACGACCAATTGTCTCGACGCCGTACAAATCCCGGCAAACACCAGCGGAGCATAGAACCATGCTCATCCGGTGAAACCGGCCACCCGTTCATACTACCGTGGTGTGCGAACTCCGGTTAACTTAACGCGGTACGGACGGTGGCTGTCAACCATCCAGACTCTTTGCTCCGAACTGTTCACGTAGCAACGCCAGCGCGACCTCGTCCGGGTCTTGACGGTCACCGGGAGCCACCGGCACCGCGGCGGCGGCCAGCATCTCCCGTTCTTCCTCCGGGGTCGGCGGGGCGAGAACGGCGGCGCTGCGCGCGGAATCGCCACCGGACCGGGACTCGGACCCCTCGTCCGGGCCGGGGTCGTCGGGGAGGTCAGGGAAATCCGGCGGCGGAATGTCGTCGTCGGACGGCCGGTTCGCCCGGTTCGGCGACTGGTTGCCCGCCGCCTGGCTCGGCCGCGAGAACTTGGGGCGTCCCGCGGGCTTACCCTCCGGATTTCCCGGCCCCCGCGCGGGCCCGGCCTTGGCGGCGGGCGCGGGTCGCGGCGCGGGCGCACCGGTCTCCCAGCGCACATCCAGTTCACGCCCGAGCACGGCCCGCACCGCCGAACGCACTGCTTCGATATTGCGCAGATCGGACAACCGCTGCGCCAACGGCGCGGCCGGATGCGCGAAAACGATCACCTCGCCCTCGACCCGCGACACCGCCGCCCCCGACAACAGCGCCTGCAAGGTAGCCCCGAACTCCCGCACCCTGCCCTTGATCTCCGGCCACGCGGCATCGACGATCCCGACCAGATCCTCGGTGGGTGCCGCGCCGACCGGCGGCTCCACCTGTGCAGAAGCAGTCTCGACCCGCGACGGCGCTTCGGCTTCACCCAGTTCGGGTTCCGGCTGAACCGGCGAATCCACCTGCGGTGCTACCGCTTCCGGAATCGAGTCGATGTCGGCTGCGCGCGAGCCGCTGCCGGTCAGACGGGTCGCCTCGACCTCGGGAGAATCTGCCGCGAGCCGCTGGGAAGCGACTCTTTCCGACGAGATGTCAACGGCACTGTGCCCGGAATCGATGGGCGGCGCGGAGGGCTCGAGTTGCGCGGGCGGTGCCGTCGGCGCTGCCTGCTCGGGTGATGCGGTCGGTGCCGACTGTGCCGTCGGCGCTGCCTGCTCGGGCGGTGCGGTCGGCGCTTGCGGTGCAGCCGGTGTGGCCGATGCTTGCGGTGCGGTCGGCGCACTGGGCGCAGACACTGTCGGGGACACACTCGGTGCGGACGTCACAGGGGCTTGCGGTGCAGCCGGCGTGGCCGCTGCGTGCGGTGCGGTCGGCGAACCGGGTGCAGACACTCTCGGGGACACACCCGGTGCGGACGTCACGGGTGCCGGCGGTGTGGCCGGGGCCGCGGTCTTCTGTTCCGCGACAGCAGGGCTCGCGGCGCCGGATGCCGACGATCCGCTGGTCGCCGCTTCCTTCTCGGCGCGCGCGGCGGCGAGGAGTTCCGCACCGCGGCGGCCACGGGAGGCCGGGACGGCCGGGCGTTCGGCGGGTGACTCACCCGCCGCAGGCCCCGGGCGGGCGGGCGCGGGGGCCGATCCGCTCGCGAATCCGCGTTCCAGCCGTTCCAGCCGTTGCAGGGTGGCCGACTCGGCGTCGGACACCGACGGCAGGAGCATGCGGGCGCAGATCACTTCGAGGAGCAGGCGCGGGGCGGTGGCGCCGCGCATTTCACCGAGGCCCTCGTGCAGGAGTTCGGCGTAGCGGGTGAGGGTGGCGGGGCCCAGACGTTCGGCCTGGTCACGCATTCTTTCCAGGACGTCGCCTGGACCGGAGACCAGGCCGCGGTCGGCGGCATCGGGGACCGCGCGCAGCAGGATCAGGTCGCGCAGCCGTTCGAGCAGGTCGACGGCGAACCGGCGCGGGTCGTGGCCCGCTTCCATCACCGAATCGACCGTGTTGAACAGGGCCGCACCATCATCGGCGGCCAGCGCGTCGATGGCGTCGTCGATCAGCGCCACATCGGTGACGCCGAGCAGCGAGACCGCGCGCGGGTAGGTGACACCGTCCGGCCCGGCGCCGGCCAGCAGCTGGTCGAGCACGCTCAGGCTGTCGCGCGGCGAACCACCACCGGCCCGGATGACCAGCGGGTACACCGCCTCCTCCACCGGTACGTGCTCCTGCTCGCAGATCTTGCCGAGCAGTCCGCGCATGGTGGCGGGCGGCAGGAGCCGGAACGGATAGTGGTGCGTGCGTGAGCGAATCGTCGGCAGCACCTTGTCCGGCTCGGTGGTGGCGAAGATGAAGATCAGGTGGGCGGGCGGTTCCTCGACGATCTTGAGCAGCGCGTTGAAACCGGCCGTGGTGACCATGTGCGCCTCGTCGACGATGAACACGCGGTAGCGCGACTCGGCGGGCGCGTAGAAGGCGCGATCGCGCAGCTCGCGGGTGTCGTCGACACCACCGTGACTGGCCGCGTCGAGTTCGATCACGTCGAGATTGCCCGAGCCGCCCGGCCCGAGCGCCACACACGACGAGCACGTGCCACACGGGGTCGACGTCGGCCCGTCCACGCAGTTCAGCGACCGCGCGAGGATGCGCGCGGACGACGTCTTACCGCAACCACGCGGCCCGGAGAACAGATACGCGTGACTGATCCGTCCGGTATCCAGCGCTGTACTCAGCGGGTCGGTGACGTGCTCCTGACCCACTACTTCTGCGAATGTCGCCGGTCGATACTTCCGGTACAGAGCCACGACCCACAGGCTACCGAGAGTGTCCGACAGGGTTTATCGGCGGCTGGCACTGTACCCGCGCGCGGTAACGAAGCCTTGATAATGATGTGATCTAAATCACATTGAATTTCGCGGTATGGAGCGTAGGTGCAAAGCGTGCCGCTAGGCGCAACAGCTGAGCTATCGACTGCCGAGTACGTGGCGAATCCGCCATCGAACAGTCTGTTGATACTGGTTGCCACGGCAATCCAAACCAATTCCCCGATTGACGGCCCCTTACCGGATGTAACGAAACAATGAACGGTCGTGACAGCGGCGCAAGTGCCTGGCTACCGTGGATCTCGGCAACTTCGGTGGCCAAACCTTCATCAGGTTGGTGACCCCGGCCGGTCCCTCATCCCGACCGGGGCACAACCTTCGCGCACCGATCGCTCCCCCACCGCACCGACCGGAGGAACGTTTCACCGTGCTGTCGTGTGATGACATCGCAACCGCCTGGCTCGCCCACACCGACTTCGCCGGCGACAACGCCGCAGTCGGGCTACTGAGCCGGGCGATCAGCCCACAAGACTTCGACATCAAACGCGACTCGTTACCCGTCGCTGCCGCAGCCGACCCGGCGACCGCCGACGCCATCCTGCAACTGCTCGAACGCGGGCAGGTGCCGACGATGGCGGCCATTCGCACGCTCACCGCGCAGAACGAGATGCGCCGCGAGGCCGAGCGGATCGAGCGGCTCGGCCGTCGCGCCCAGCGCAGCATCGACGAGTTCGGGCGCGTGCTGGCCCGCCTCGCCGCGGCGCACTGGACCGACCACGATATCGGCCCCACCAGGCGCGATATCCTCGCCGATGCCGAGGTCTGCACGCTCATCGCCGAACGGGTGGGTGAGATCGCGCCGTCGGCGGTCAAGCATCTGTGGCTGATCGAACGAGCGCAGCGCGCGGGCTGGATCGCCTCGAACGCGAGCCCCGGTTCACTGTGCCCGGCGCGGCGCTGGCACACCACCAAATACGGCAACCGGGTCTCGCAGAAGCCGGTCAACATGATCGGCAAGCTGGTCGCGGGCTTCGTCGTGGAACACACCACCGACCGGGGCAAGCCGCCGAGCTGGGCGGTGCTCGCCCGCGACGCGCGCGACGATCGCGGCCGCCGCCTGTTCTTCGACGTGGCCGACGCGCATGCCCAGCGCCGCTGGCTCACCACTGCCGAGTGGCTCGCCGACGGCGATGACCTGCCCGTTCCCGGCAAGCGCGGCGTGCGGGCGCTGGCCAAGGAAAACCGGGGCTAGCGCCGCCATCCGTGGTGAGTGTTCGGTAACTTTCTCGCAACGCATCCACGCGTGAAAGGAGTTACCGTGCCCGCAACGATCGACCCGGCGGCCACTGCTTGGCTACTCGCGGCCACCGCCATGGTGCTGTTGATGACGCCCGCACTGGCCGTGTTCTACGGCGGGATGGTGCGCTCGACCGGCGTGCTGAACATGCTGATGATGAGCTTCATCGCGATCCCGCTGGTCACCGTGGTCTGGCTGGTCGCCGGCTACAGCCTCGCGTTCGGCGACGACGCGGGTGGTGGTCTGATCGGCGATCTCGAGCATCTCGGGCTGGCCGGGATCAATCCCGACTCCGTCCGCGGCACCATTCCGGAGCTGCTGTTCGTCACCTTCCAGCTGACGTTCGCGATCCTGACCGCCGCCCTGGTCTCCGGCGCCATCGCCGACCGTGCCAAGTTCGCGGGCTGGATGGTGTTCGTTCCGCTGTGGACGCTGGCGGTGTACGCGCCGATCGCGCACTGGGTGTGGGGACCGGACGGCTGGCTGCTGAACTTCGGCGCGCTCGACTACGCGGGCGGGCTGGTGGTCGAGATCGCCTCCGGCGCTTCCGCCCTCGCCTTGGCGCTGGTCCTCGGACCGCGCATCGGTTTCAACATCGATGCGATGCGTCCGCACAACCTGCCGTTCGTGCTGCTCGGCGCCGGTCTGCTGTGGTTCGGCTGGTTCGGTTTCAACGCGGGCTCCGCGCTGGGCGCCACCGGCACCGCGGCGGCTGTCTTCCTGAACACCCTGGTCGCGGGCAGTCTCGGCATGCTCGGCTGGCTCATCGTCGAACAGATCCGCGACGGCAGGCCCACCACGTTCGGTGCGGCTTCGGGCGCGGTGGCCGGTCTGGTCGCGATCACCCCGTCCTGCGGCGTGGTGAACACCCTCGGCGCGGTGCTGGTCGGCTTGGCCGCCGGCGTGGTGTGTTCGTTCGCGGTCGGCTGGAAACACAAAGCGGGCTATGACGATTCGCTCGACGTGGTCGGCGTGCACTTCGTAGGCGGCATCGTGGGCACGGTCCTGATCGGCCTGCTGGCCACCCAGGTGATGACCGGCGGCGTGAACGGGCTGCTCTACGGCGGCGGCCTCGCCCAGCTCGGCAAGCAGCTCGTCGCGGTCCTGGTGGTCGCGGCCTACGCCTTCGCGGTCTCGTGGGTGCTCGGCAAGGGCATCGACAAGATCATCGGCTTCCGGGTGAGCAAGGAAGACGAAACAGCGGGCATCGACTTCGCCCTCCACGCCGAAACCGCCTACGCCGAAGGGGTGCACGGCTCCTCGCCCCGCCGCTTCGGCGAGGGCCACTACGGCAACTAACTGACCTCGTCGGCTGGTGCCAACCAGGTGTTGCATTCGAAATTGCGGTTCTTCGAGTAGCCCTGGTTGTACCAGTTGCCGTTGTGGTCCGGGGTGCCGTGATCGCGGTGGCGGCCGTCGCCGTCACCGCGGTTGTAGTTGTGCTTCACCGCGGCGTAGCCCTCCTGCGAGGTCCACGAACCGCCTGCTTCCGACGAACCGATGTACATGCCGCCGAAACAGCTGGCCTGCAGCTCCATTCGACGCGAGGTCTCCAGCCCGCCCGCCGACATCGTGCCCTGCTCGCGACGCTGGTTCGACGAGGCCTGCATCAGGCCGGTGAGCCCCTGGATGTGGTGACCGTATTCGTGGGCGTAGACCGACAGCGCCTCCATCGGCGGATACGGGGTGTTGTGCAGCACCAACCCCTCCGTCGACATGTAGATGGTGCTCGAGGCACTGCAGTAGAACGCGTCGCTGGTTGAACCACCACACGGCGACGACAGCTGCGACGGCTGTTCCGCGACAACCAGACCCGGGCTCTGGAACGGCAGATTCGCGGCGGTCAGATTCGATCGCCACATCTGATCGAGGCACACCTGAGCCGCCGCGAAGAACGCCTTGGCCACCGCCGCGGCGGTCGACCAGCGCGGCAGATCGCAGTCCATGTTCGTCAGGCCCGCGTCGTCGTTGCTGAACAGCGGATGCTGACCGAGGGCGATAACAGGTTGCGGCCCCGCCGGTTTGGTCGTTGTCGGCGCCGTGGTGCGCGCGGTGGTCGTAGCGCGCGCTGTCGTCGGATTCGTGGTCGGCACCGGCGAATTCGAGCTGTAGGTGAAACTCGGCGGCGTCGTCTTGGCGACCGAGCCCGGCGAGCTCTGATCGGACAGGGCCACCGCGGCGACCAGCAACCCGATGACCCCGAACACGGTCAACACCGTCAACACCGCACCGACCGCACCCGAACCACCCCGACGCGGCGGCGGATACCCCTGCGGCGCATAGCCGTAAGGCGGCGGCAACGGTCTGCCGTAAGGCGGCATCGCCGGGTGTCCGTAAGGCGGCATCTGTCCCCCATACGGCGGCATCTGCCCGCCATACGGTGGCGGCAGGGGCCTACCGTACGGCGGCTGCGGAGGAGGCGGGGGATACATGAAATCACCTGACAACTGGTCACGCGCGGATATGGGTAACTCACCGGGAACGGGCTGACTCACCCCGCGCCCCGCCGTCGGCCGCTCACGCTACCGGTGTGGCGCCCGAGCCCGGCAGGCGCGGAGAGGCGGGGTGCCTCAGTTCACTTCGCTCGCAGCGACGGTGAAGGTGTTGCACTGGGCCGTGAGGTTGCGGTCCAGGCCGGTTTCGAACCACTGGCCACCGTGCTCGGCGGTGCCGTGGTCGCGCATGTCGCCGGGGCCGTCACCGCGGCCGTAGGAATCCTTGGTGGCGACCGTGACCTGCGAGGAGGTCAGCGAACCACCGCCCTTCGAGGAGGCGATGAACATGCCGTCGAAGCAGTTGGCCTGCAACTCGACTCGGCGCGAGAGCTCCAGACCCTTGGCCGAGCGGGCGCCCGCGTCGACGCGCTCGCTGTTGGCCTTGCGCAGGATGCCCGACTGGGCCTGCACGTGGTGGCCGTACTCGTGCGCGAACACCGAGAGGTACACCACCCAGTTGTCGCGGAACTGCTCGGTCTGCAGCTGGCTGATCGGCATGTAGATGGTCTTGTTCGCCGGGCAGTAGAAGGCGGCGAAGTTGCTCGTCGACCCGGTGCACGGGGTGGTGATGCCGTCGGTGGTCGCGGTGACGCTGAGCGTCGGCGACTCGAAGGGCAGATTGTTCTCCGCCAGCAGCGGTTTCCATGCCGACTCGAGGCACTTGGCGGCCGACTCGAAGAAGGCGCGCGCCTTGTCCACCTGCGTGCCCCACGGCGCGTAATTGCACGATGCCGGGACCAGGGTGCCGTCGGAGTCGGTGAGCAGCGGGTTGTCGCCGGTCGCGGCGGGCGCGGTCCCCGGCTGCGGGGTATAGGTAGTGGTCGGTTTCGGACCGATCGCGCCGATCCCGAGGTCGACGCCGGTATTGACGGCGTACTTCACCAGCCCGCCGACCAGCAGGAAGATGACGACCAGGATTGCCGAGGTGAAGCCACCGCCCCGCTTACGCGGCGGCGGAGTCGGCCTGCCCGGCGGCCCGTAGGGCATCGGCGGCGGGCGGTAACCCGGCGGCGGACCATACGCCGGACGCTGCCCATAACCCTGTGGATAGCCCTGCGGCTGTGGATAACCCGGCTGCCCATATCCCGGTTGTGGCCGGTATCCCGGGGGCGGACCATAGCCGGGGGGTGGTGGAACCGGTCGTCCACCTGGGCCGTTCGGCCCATAACCGTACGGTGGTTGAGTCACTCCCCCGTACCCCCCTCGTCTCATGAGTCGTCGACAGCCGCTGACGCAGAATAGCAAGCTGTCTAGAGTAAGCACCCATGCTGACTTTTCGGGGGGGCGCCGCTGGCGCGCTGCTGCTCGCTGCGGCGGGTTTGCTCGTGGCCGCGCCGGTAGCCCATACGGAGCCCTCCACCTCCGGTGTTTCGATCACCGCCGACCTCACGCTCACCGAAACCGGTGTGCTCGAAGTCATCGAAACTGTCGCGGTACCCGCCGACGGAAATTTCACGATGTCGCTGCCGTTGCGCCTCAAGGTCGGTGACGACGTGGAACGGGTCTTCAAGGTCACCGATGTGACCGCGAGCGGTACGGGCACCGCCACCACTGTCAACGACCAGTTCGTCGTCGAGGCGAAGCCGGGCGAATCGAAGTTCACGTATACGGTGCACAACACCGTCTCCGACATGCCGGGCACGCAGGTGTTCCACTGGCTGGGCGTGCTCAACGCCGATATCGCCGTGCTCGACGTCTCGGTGATCAGCCCGAGCTTCCAAATGGGCATCGTCGACTGCAAACTCGGCTCCGCGGGCAATGCCAAGCCGTGCGCCGATGTCCACACCGAACCCGACGGCGTGCTGTATCTGCACCAGACCGACCTGCGCAAGGGCGATGCCATCGACCTCACCTTGCAGATGCCGCCCGGCACCGTGCCCGCGAATGCCGATGTGCGCGGCGGCGGTACGGGCCCGTTCGCCTTCACCACCCCCGTGCTCGCGGCCTTCGGCGCCTTCCTGCTCGCGCTGGCGGGCATGATCGCCTACGTACTGCTGGCGCGGAAGCGGGCTGCCGCCGCGGTGGCGGGTAGCGATACCTTCGATCCGCTGATCCAGCAGGCAGGCCG
This sequence comes from Nocardia sp. NPDC055050, assembly GCF_053608345.1. Lineage (NCBI taxonomy): Bacteria > Bacillati > Actinomycetota > Actinomycetes > Mycobacteriales > Nocardiaceae > Nocardia > Nocardia sp. NPDC055050. The sequence goes on along the minus strand of NZ_JBSGVG010000037.1, from coordinate 4,899 downwards.
CGTCGAGTTCACCTCCCCCGACGGCGTGCTCCCCGGCGAGGCCGGCCTGATCATCGACGAACACGCCGATCCGGTCGACATCGCCGCCACCGTCGTCGATCTCGCCGTCCGGCGCTACCTGTGGATCACCCCCGTGAACGCGCGGGGCGAAGACGATTGGCGCATCAGCCGCGTCAACGCCCCCGACGACCAGCTGCGCGAATACGAGCGCACCGTCTACGACATGCTGCTGCCCGAAGGCACCGACACCGTCGCCGTCCGCGAACTGCGCGCCCCCGGCCGCCTGCAACTGGACCCGATCCGCGCCGCCATGCGCAACGACGCCGTCGCCACCGGCGCCTTCGCCGACCCGAAACAGCGCGCGCTCCCCGGCTGGATCGGCGCCGCCCTGATCGCCCTCGGCCTGATCATCACGGTCACCCTCGCCCTGACCGCGGGACACGCCCTGGTCGGCGTCGCCATCGCCCTGGCAGGCGGAGCGGCGATGCTGCTCCCCAACTACCTCCCCACCCGAACCCCACTCGGCGACACCGTCGCAGGCCGAATCCGCGCGATGCACCGTGGTCTCGACACCGTCGTACGCGACCGGATCCCGCCCATCGACCAGGAGACGATCTTCTCCCGCGCCCTCCCCTACACGGTGATCAGCGGCCGAGCGGACAACTGGATCCGCACCTTCCGCGACATGAACCCCGCAGCCGACTCCCAACCCGGCCTCTACTGGTTCGCCGGCTACGACCGAGACCCCAACCTCCACCGCTTCGCCGCCCAGTTCCCGTTCTTCATCACCGCACTGGAAGGCGCCTTCAACCCGCGCTGAGCGACCCGGCATACGAAAAGGCCCTGCCACTCATGAAGAGTCGCAGGGCCTTTCTCGGCTCTCACACCCGGCGGATGGCCGCCAACGGGTCCGCGTACAGCGCGCTCAGCGAAGTAACCACCGCCGCGAACTCCTGGACCTTCCCCCCGAATCCACTGATCCGGATATCGGTGGCCGCCAACTGCGTGCTCTGCGAAAACGAGCGAGCCACATGCCCCAGCGCGGGCCGGTACCCCGTGAACGCCTGACCGCCCAGCACAACTCGATCCGGGTTGAGCATGTCGCGAACCAGCGCGACAGTCTGTCCGAGCATCGTCGCCCGCTCGGCGAGCAGTTCCCGCGCCGATTCGGACCCGGACTCGGCCGCCCGATACAGATCATTGATCGTGGTCCCGGCAGTCCCGTTGTGCGCCGGGATGATTCCACGGCCGACAGCCCGCGCCTGCAGGGCCCGATCACCGACGGTCACTTCCAAGCATCCACGCCGGCCGCACGTGCACTGCACATCGGAGCCCGTCGGCAGATGCGCGATCGACCCAGGCCCGTTGCTCGGGGTGTGTACCCGGCCGTCGAGGGTGACGGCGATGCCCGCGGTCTCACGGACGTAGAAGTAGAGGCTGCTGCCGTGCTGAGCAGCGGGAAGTTCGGTATCGGGCTCGGGCCTGCGCGCGTCGAAGGTGGGCAGCAGCAGCTCCGAGGCAGCCATCGCCTCGACGTGCGGCGCGACGGAAACCGGCAGCTCGAGCACATCGCCGAGCACCTGCCCGATCGGCGCACCCTTCCATTCCAGCTTCGGATGGTCGACCACACCGCTCTGCGGATCCACCCGCCCACCGATGGCCACACCCGCCCACAGCGGCGTCCGCCGATGCCACCGCTGCAGGAACGCCTTGGCGCTGCGCGCGACGGTGGTGACCGCGAATTCCTGCCCGGTCTGCGGTGTGGCGATGGCGAGCCCGCCGAGAATGCGGCCACGCAGATCAGCGGCGACGATCTTCGTCGCCTCGGCGCCGATATGAATGCCCAGCGTCAGGTAGGCGTCGTGATCGATCTCGAAGGGCACCCGCGGCCTGCCGACCGCGCCCGCGGCGGTCAGATCGGGCCGCTCACGCAGCAGTCCGGCCGAAAGCAGCGACGCCACTTGCCGATTGACGGTGGCGATACTCAAACCCGTTGCTCGCGCGGCGTTGTCGCGCGAGACCGGACCGGAGGCCGCGGTACGCAGCACCGCTGCGGCGGGGTTGTCACTACGCCGCAGCTCCGGCGGCACAACGGGGCGGGAAACACGAGGGCGACCGGCGCCCGTCCGGGAGACGGGGCGATCGATGATGGGAGCAGACATATGAAGTTCCTTGCCAAAAATCCCGTTATCCCAACGGGATTGCCTACACGTGGGGCGTGGCAGCTCGCGAACCTGAAGGGCTCAGCTGCAGAAGCAGGAACGACACAGTTCGCGCGTCAACGGCAACCGCAAGCCCAGAGCGGCGGTCACGTACGTGACCCGCTGGGCGGGGAGATGGTTGCTGGACATAACAATCAAGTTAACACCTAATCCCGACCCATCCAAGCCAAACCGGCGAATTGTGCGCTGAGGCACATCATCGCCGCAGGTCAGCGGGGGCACACGACAGGCGCAATGGGTACAAACGGGGGAAACCCTCTGCGGGAACCGAGTTCCCGCAGAGGGTTTCGACGATCCGGTCGGACTTACTTGGCCGGCGCGTTGAAGGGCGCGGAGATCGTGGAGAAGTACTGGATCGCAGCACCGATCGCCACCGGGGCGGTGATGAAGATCTGACCCAGGATGACGCCGAGGGCGCCGATCGTGGTGGCGCCGACGACGCAGCCGCCGATGCCGCCGGGGAGGGCGCCGAAGATCGCGCCGAGCACGCCACCGGCGACCAGGCCGCCCGCCGCACCCGCGACGCAACCGAGCGCGGCGCCGCCGAGGCCACCGACCAGGGTGCCGATCGCGGCACCCAGCGAGATGGTGGAGGTCAGACGGCTCCAGGCGGCCTGCTCACGCTCGTACTCGGTCTTCCACGGCGCCTTGTCCTCGTAGGGCAGCGCGACCGGCTTGTAGACAGCCTTGGCCGGATCCAGCTGCGGGGTCAGGGTCGCGGTGTTGCCCGAGATCTCGGCCGCGATCGGCAGCTCGAACTCGTCGAGGCGGAAACTCAGGGGGGTGCCCGCGAGGGTGGCGCCGTTGGGGGCCTTGATCTTGAAGACACCGTCCTCTTCGACCAGCGAGCCGGCATCGGTGGTGATGACGGCCTTCGAATCGTCGACGACCTCGGCGGTGTAGTTGATCGGGGCGGCTTCCTCGGCCGGCGCGGCGTTCACGGTGCCTGCCGTGATGCCCGTAGCCACGGTCAGGAGCGCCGCGACAACGGCGAACTTCCTCATCTTCATAAAACTGCCAATCCCTCATCTGTTGTGGAGCTGTTCGAGATGCAAGCTTCGAGCAGATCCACCCTCGTGACGAGGGAAAAAAGCAGCTAGATCTTAACTAGGAATTCATTTCGAGGCTTTGGCCGCCGCCTTGGCCTGCTTCTTGAATTCTCGTACTTCCGACAATGTTTCGGCATCGACGACGTCGGCGACCGAGCGTCGCGACCCGTCGTCGCCATAGGATCCGGCCGCTTTTCGCCAGCCGTCGGGCTGCACGCCCCGCTGTTTTCCGAGCAATGCGAGGAAGATCTTCGCCTTCTGCGCCCCGAACCCCGGCAGGTCCTGCAACCGGCGCAGCACCTCCGCGCCGTCGGGATCGCCCGCGGTCCAGATCTGCGCAGGTAGGCCGTCATAGTGCTCGATCACATACTGGGCGAGCGCTTGGGCCCGCCGCGCCATCGACCGCCCATAACGGTGAATCGCCGGCGGGGTGGCCGCGAGTTCCTCGAATTCGGCCGGATCCGCTTCGGCGATGCGGCGCAGATCGAATCCGCCCATGCGCTCGGCGAGTTTGCGCGGCCCACGAAACGCGTGCTCCATCGGATACTGCTGGTCGAGCAGCATTCCCAGCAGCAACGCGAAATCGTCGGTGCTGAGCAGTTCGTCGGCCTCGGATTCCTGCGCGAGGCACAGCGTGCGAGTCATACATTCATCGTGACACATTTCACCAGTAGCCTCTGAGTCCATGCTCACGAGGACTGCTCCCACTCTGGCGGTGCGAATGACCGACTACACCCCACGCCCGGCCCGCTTCGACCGAGCGGCCCGGGATCAGCTGATCGACGCCCATGATCTGGAAGTCACCCAACCCGGTATGCGCGCGCTCGGCGCCTGGAGTCACACCGCGCTGGCGCTGCGGCCCGGCGAGAGCGCGCTCGACATCGGGTCGGGCACCGGATCGGAGGTGTTCACCTTCGCCGAGGAAGTCGGGCCCCACGGCACCGCGATCGGCGTCGAGCCGGATCCGCATCTGCTCGCCTCGGCGCAGCGCCGCGCGATCGAGTCCGGGTCGAGCGCGAGCTTCGTCTCCGGCGATGCCTACGGCTTACCGTTCGGCACCGATACCTTCGACGCGGTGCTGTGCGAACGGGTGTTCCAGCACCTCACCGCACCCGCGCGGGCGGCGGCCGAGATCGCCAGGGTGCTGCGGCCCGGTGGGCGCGCGGTGGTGGTGGACTGCGACTGGGCGACCGCGATCGTGCATCCCGGCAGCCCCCGGGTGGTGAGCGCGGTGATCGACACGCTGATCTCCTCGACCACCAATCCGCTCTCGGGCCGACGCCTCCCGGGGCTGCTCAGCGGCACCGGCCTGGTGGTCGAGGAGATCGGCTCACACGCACTGGTGCAGGACCGAACGGTCGGCGCGGGAGCGCTGGTGCGCCGCATCGCGGACCTGGCCGCCCTGCGCGGGGCGATCACCGCGAGCGATCGCGATCAACTCCTCGCCGACCTGCAGGCAGGCGCGGACCGCGGCGACATCCATATCTCGGTCACCCTGTTCGGCACGCTGGTGACCAAACCGCACTGAGCGTTGGGGGGGGCGCGGGGCGCCCCCCACCCCCGCGGGGGAAGAGGCACGTCTGCCGGGGCGCGCGGCCCCCCCCCGGGGGGCGGGGCGGCCAAGCCCT